>NZ_JAAQWL010000011.1:0-224438 GCF_012985495.1 Pseudomonas sp. WS 5146 | reverse complement strand
CATTGGTCTTGGAGAGTACGCCATCTTTGAGGCCCGTCTCTTTATAGTCAACGGTAGAAATGTCCTTATGGTCGTTGAGCATGCTCACCCCTTCGTTATTGACGGTCGCTACCACGCGGTACTCTTCACGGCGAAAAAGGGGATGAATTATGATGCTTGAACGAGCCGGAAATAATCTGTCCCCATACTTTTTATTGGGCGAATATCGGTGTGTGCTGACGCTTTAATGCTTGATCGAACTCTGAGTTAAACATGATGTTGCGGACTACGTGCGTCATAGCTTATCGAGGCTGGCAGCGGTGGTGGTGTAAAACGGCATGCCTGACTTGTCGATGACTTTTATTCTTCCGTTTTCTTCCTTGATATCCTTTAGGTAAGGAAGGAAGACCACTTCATCGGGAGCTGTTCGCAAGATCTCTTTGTCGAGCACACAGGTGTTGCTCTTCAAAACTTTAAAACTCAATAAGAAAAAATCGATTGTCAGGCGGCATTCAAGTACGCAGGTACACGCAGGGTTTTTTATTTTTTTACTCTTGAAAACCCACTCGTTTTTAAAGTGGTTACGGCGAAACTCATCAAGGGTGTCTTTGAATAGGGCGACAGGAAGCGCTATGTGCTTTATCGCTTTTGCCAACCCATTCAACAGCAGGCTTATAAAAAACTCATTGAGTTCGTCGGACGTTACGCAGTTTTTATAGGCGACCTCGTCCATAGTCACCGGCACAATGAGTGCGCTGCTGGAGTTCACGTAGACCTCCTGCGTAGTTTGCCTGGTTCCGACAAAACAAATTTTTTTGAAGCCCACCGCCTCGAATTTTTGGGCGCTCAAATGGCGTTCCAGGAAATTGCAGACAGACCGGCTTTGATCGCGGAACGGATGAATGATCTCGTCGCTGTATTCGGTCAAGTCCGGGTACAGATACACTTCTTTTAAAATCATGGCCTTGAATGCCTCGCTGGGTCTAATTCCTGCCTGCGGCGGTTCGCATTTCGTTGCTCCCAACGCTCGATTTTCCACCGAGCGCCGGGGCCAGCCGGCACCTTTTTGATTACTCTGGACTCATACCGTCCCGTATTACCCGGTTCTGCGTTCCAGTCTCTAACCTGTTTTTCGGCTCGCGCCGATTTTCCATTTTTCTTTATTCTGCCGCCACTCACACCGGTCTTCGCAACTTTTCCGGTGCGCGTGTCTACGACTTCATAGCCGTGTTGTGCCTTGCGGCTTTTTCTCGAGTTGCCGTGGCATGACCAGCCCCAAGGATCTATCCACCCTAAAGGGTTGGGAGCGTATTGGTAAAGGTTGATTCCCCCCAATAGCTCGATGGGGTCTGGTGTGGTGAATCGCCCAATATCCGGATCATAGAAACGAAAGGTATTGAAGTGCAGGCCTGTCTCGCGATCCAAATATTGGCCCTGGAATCGCAGATTCTGCTCTTCGATGTAGTGAGGCTCACGAACCTCTTCAATGGTATTGCCCCAAACCCGATAACGAGCATGCCAGACGATATTACCCGTGGCATCCGATAGTTGTTCGGGCAGTCCGTTCTGATCATTGTGGTAATACCGAATTTTCTGTTGGGCACCCACACCATCCACACGTGAAAGCGGCTCATGGCTGTCTGTTCCATAGAGGTACAGGCTGTTCAGACTGTTCTTTTGCTCTTGAAGCAGCCGCAATCCGTCCCAGATGAAATAGGTCTCGCCTAGTGGAAACCCTCGGATGTCATGTTCAGTTTTTAGTGTCCTTCGACCGAGGGGGTCGTAGCACATTTTGACGACAGTTTCTTGAACTCCGTTGATGTTGTGAACTTCAATCAAACGATGCTCTGCATCATAAAAGAAGCGTTGCACTCGATGACTACCGGTACGCTTCTCTACCATTCGACCGAAGGCATCGTAGCGATATCGTTTGTCCTGATAGGTCAGTAGTTTGTTATGTACCACCAGCCCTGCACCGGGCTGGGGACCGTCCAGCAAGTTGGCGGCAGCGTCGTAGGCAAACGTTTCGCTCAGCCCCTGAAGGTTGTCTTGGTTGGCGACAATACGTCCCGTCGCATCGTAGTGGAGCAATTGTTGACGACTGGCAACCGGCGTACGGTCAATGCGGGTGATCAGATTGTCGTTGGCGTCGTAATTGAACTGCTTCTGTATTCTGGGCGGTAGCAGTGTTGGCTGGTCGGCATTGCGCAGTATGCGCGAACGCAGGCGCCCACCACGGTCATACTCGCTCCGCGTAGTAATGTGTCCCTGAGTACGCAGAACCTCACGATGCAGCCGGTCCCGCTCGAAATCACTGATCAACTGACCATCGAGGTTCAGTTGGTGCAGATGACCACTTCCGTAGTAGAGACGGTTGATATGGCGCCCATCGGGCAATTGCGTTTGTATCAGGTTACCCAGTTCGTCGTAGTGATGACGCAGGCTGCCTGCTGAGCTTTGTTCTTCCAGCAATTGGCCGACAGCATCGTAAGTAAATGACAGGCTTTGCTCGCAGCCTCGGGTATCTGTGAATGTGGCAACGGTAAGTTGGTTGACGCTGTCGTAGGTGTAGTCGGTTCGACCATCGGCCGTTACTTTTCCGATCAATCGGCCAGCGGCGTCCCGTTCCAAATGATGAGTGATGGGATCTATTGGTGTATCGGGTACAAGTGCCAGTCCAGAACCATAGGGGGCGGGTATATGGGACTCGAGAATGGCATTGCCTAATCCGTCGTAGGCATAGCGTCGGGCGCTGCCATCCAGGTCTTGTTGCTCGACGATTCGGTCGACCGCATCCCAGATAAATCGATACTGTTCACCATTTTCATTGGTCAGTGCCTGGAGACGACCATAGGCATCATAGTTAAATTGAACGTGGCGTCCGTGGGCGTCGATGCGTTGGCGAACTTGCCCACGTCCATCGTATTGATAGGCGGTGGTGTGGCCGGCCGCATCGATGTGTTGGGTGAGCTGGCCACTTGTGTCACGCAGGTATTCTTCAACGCGACCATCTGGCAGCTGATAATGCAGCAGACGCCCGCGAGCGTCATGCAGGAAAGTCGTGCGCTCGCCGAGCGCATCGGTGATGGTCTGTAAATAACCGCGATGGTCGTAGTTGAACTTTGTTGAGTAACCTGAGCAGTCGATATGCTCTGACAGCTGCCCGTATTTATTCCAACGCAAGGTGTTGCTTTTACCTGCGGGGTCGACAATCTCTACGATCTGGCCACCAGCGTTATAACGGTAGCGAGTGACGAGACCCAGCGGGTCTGTTTCGCGGACACAATTGCCGCTGGCGTTATATTCGTATTGCCAACTGCTGCCGGCACTATCGGTTTCAACCAGTGGAAGAGACCAATGTTCCAGCCATAAAACGGATTCAATACGGCCCAAGGGGTCACTGGATGTACTGAGGTTACCGCTCTCATCGTAGCTGTACTCATAGCGCCCACCCAGAGGATCAGTCGCGCTGAGCAACTGACGTTCGTCATTCCACTCGAACAGCCAGGTCTGGCCAAGGTTGTCGCTGTACTGAATGATCTGATGCTGAGTGTTCCAGTACCGCGTACTCACGCGCTGCAGGCCGTCGGTGATGCGCGTGAGGCCAGCCTGCAGGTCATAGTCGAACTGGTAAGCGTCGCCCTCATCGGTCCAATGCCGAACCACGCGCCATTCCAGGCCTTCGATCAACGCCCACTCATAGAAACAGCGCAATCCGGTGGGTAATTGATGCTCCACCATTCGGCGCCCGGCATCGTAGGCAAAACGCCGCTGCACTTGATCGGTTGCATCACGCACTTGCGCGAGATTGCCTGCCGCGTCGTAGCCATAGCTCACCAGCACTTCGCGACGTTGTTCCGGGTACAGGCGTTCAATGCGGTTCACATGGCCCTGATCACGGATCAGCTCAACCTGCACCAGATCGAACGTATCGCGCAGACGCACCAGGCGCCCCGCTTCGTCATAGTCGATATAGATACGGTTGTCGTTACGATCACCCAGTTGGCTCAGACGCAGTTGCGACGGGTTCGCTGGCGCAGCTTCGAACAAGCGGTACATGCCGTCGTCGCTTTCGATCAGCAACTGCCCATTGAGGTGTCGTCGCACCGCAAGCCCTTCACCGGCGCTGAACACTGCGCCGCCCAAGGGAATGGTGCCCATGTCGATGGGCCGGCCCTGCTCGTCGGTATAGACCAGCGTTTCGCCGCCCTCGGGATGCGGCTGAATGTCGACGCATACTTCGTAGGGCACGCTCCAACCGACGCCAAACAGGCTGCCCTGGCGTTCATCACGGCTGTTGTAGAAGCGCTGCCAGTCGATAGGCAGAATGCCGGGCAGCACAAAATCCAGGTCGTCGACACCGCCCAGTACCTTCGCGCCCGTCGCGGCATGCACCGGGTTCGACGAGCCCATCGCGGCGTTGGCCGCAGCGTCCATCGCGCTGCTGATGGCCATCGACGTCGCGCCGCTGACCAACATGCATGGCAACTTGCTGAAGAACTTGCCCTTGCCACCCTTGAGCATCAACAGCGCTGTAACCGCCAACCCGACGCCAGGCGTCTTGCCGCTGCGAATCTCACGCACCACCACCGAACCGCCACCAATGGTCACGTTGGAGGAAATCAGCCCGGACGACACCACCGTCGCATCGCAGGTACTGCGATCACCACTGCGCACGGCGGGTTGGCCGTTGATCGTGACCTTATCCGAGCCTTCGGCCAGAAACTGCGGCGGCATGGGCGGGTGCTTCATGCACACCACCAGGTCCAGCGGCTTGGGCACGGCACCCGGCGCAGGTGTGGCGACGGTAGGGCGCCACATCTGCGAAAAGAAACCTGCGGCCATGTCCAGATAACTGGCTTCGGGTTCCGGTTCGGGCGCTTCCAGCTCGGTACCGGCCGGTGTGACATGGGAACTGATCGCCCCGGCCGCACGAGCCGCAGGCATGTTATTGGTCAGGGTGTCGGTGGAACCGGTGAGAATGTTCGCCTGCACCGTGGGCGGAAACAGGGCGTTACTGAAGGCATCGCATATCTTGGTCAGCCCTTTGTCCGCGCCACTTTTGCTCATGGCCAGGCCAACAATCGTGCCCACCACCGCACCCAGCAGGAAGCAGCCGAGGCCACCGGTGACCACGGTAATGCCGGTGGCCGCAACCACGGCCGCCGTCGCCACCGCCGTGATCGCGATATTGGCCGCCACTTCCAGCACACCGCCGAGGATGTCCGCCATCATCGAGGTGTGGGAAAGCGCATCGCCCATCCGGGCTGCCCATAACGGGTCAGACATACAGGTGGCTCATCAAGAAATGGCGTCGAACGACAACGAGCTTTTTATCAATGCCCAGTGCGCCGCCTCGGCATCGCCGAGCGCCTGCGCCTTTACGTAACTCAAGGCGAGCATCTTGCGGGTGCCAGGTATTACCAACGCCAGCTGATACTGGAAAACCTTGTCATTGCCCTTGTTGAACTGGCTGCGCAGCTCGATAGCGTCGACTTCCTGTGCCGCACCCAGGCGCACATCGATGCCGGGCTGGCAGCGCAAGTCCTGCACCTGTTTTTCCAGACGCTTGAGCTGGTCGTCGAAGTTGCTGTGCAGGGTTTCGCCTTCGGTGAGCATGCTGCGGCTGATGATCAAGGAGGTGCCTAGCTCGGGGAACTTGAGGATATTGATCGTCGCGTCCAGCAGCTCTGTGGTCGGCAGTTGAAACTGGAATTCGTTGATTCGGTACGTCATGGCAAACAGGTCTCGTCAGGAGCTTTTAGGCGCGGGGAAGACCGCTTTTATATTGGCGTCGATGCTTTTTTTGTTGCCCTGGCCCTCGGGGGTGGCGCCGGGGCCGTGGCCGTTGTTCAGGTGCAGTACGCCCTTGGTGTTGAACTCTGCGTCGCCGCTGGCATAAAAGCTGATATTCACCCCAGTGAGGTTGATCTGCCCGCTGGCATTCAACTCCAGGATGCTTTCGCCGCACACAAGGCGCAGGTTTTCCCCCACTTCAATCACGTAGCTCTGGCTGATGCTGTCGGTCTTGCGCTGGCCCACCACCAGCACATCCTCCTGCTTGACCATGCGCGTGCGGTTATTACCAATGGTCACCGTCTCGTTATGCCCAATGCTCTTGTTGCGGTCATGCCCCACCGAGTGGCTTTCATCCACCTCCACCACGATGTCCTGATTGCGCTCGGCGTGGATATACAGCTGCTCCAGCCCCTTCTTGTCCTCCATACGGATTTCATTGAAGTTGGCCGGCGTGCCGCCTTTGCTGGAGCGGCTTTTCATGCCGCTCTGGGTGGCGTTTTCCGGCAGGTCGTAAGGCACGGTCTGTTCGGCGTTGTAGACACGGCCGGTGATGATCGGGCGGTCCGGGTCGCCTTCCAGAAAGCTCACGATCACTTCCTGGCCGATCCGTGGGATCTGCATCGAGCCCCAGTTTTTACCGGCCCAGGACTGCGACACACGAATCCAGCATGAGCTGTTTTCGTTGGATTGGTCGTGACGGTCCCAGTAGAAGTGCACCTTCACGCGGCCGTACTGGTCGGTCCAGATTTCCTCGCCCTTGGGACCGACCACCAGCGCAGTCTGCGGGCCTTTGACGATGGGCCGATAGGTGCTGGCCAGCGGTCGGAAGCTTTGTTGGGCGTCAATACAGGTGAGGCTGCTTTCGAACTGCGCCGACCCCGAGCCGCCGCCGGTTTCCAGGCTTTCCTGGACGATGGCATAGCGGCAACCGACGATCAGGTACTCGCGGTTCTGGTCCTGGCGGCTGAAACCGGTGAGGCTGAACAAATGGCCTGAGCCCAAGCCCCGCGCATTACCGTTGAACTCGATCTGCTCATGCAGGGTTTGCAGGGCTTCGATGCGGGTGCGCGCATAGTGCTCACCGTCGGCGCTTTGCACGTAGGTGCCGGGGTAGTCGTACAGCGGGTAGTCGCCGGCGGTGTGCGGGCGCGGCATGGCCGAGCGCACGTCGATACTGGCGCTGGGGCGCTGGAAGTCGTAGTCGTTAAGCTCCAGCGACCCAGGCTGCACTTCCTGCGCCAGGTGCCAGTTGTGCATATGGTCGCGTTCGCGCTGCTGCTCGTCCTTGGGGTAGTACGGGATCGACGCATAGCCCGGCACCGTGGTGTGGGCGCCATAAGCATCGGCCAACACCAGCACATGACGGTCCTGTTCATGGCGGAAGAAGTAGTAGATACCTTCCTGTTCCATCAAGCGGCTGACGAAATCGAAGCTGGTCTCGCGGTACTGCACGCAGTATTCCCACTCGCGATAAGGGCGGCTCAGCGCGTCTTCGAAGTCGGAGAAGCCCAGGTCGCGGAACACTTGCTTGATGATCTGCGGGATGCTCAGGTTCTGGAAAATCCGGCAGTCCGAGGTGCGGCTGAGCAGCCAGAACCATGGGCGCAGGGTCACCTGATAACTGGCGAACTGGCCTTGGTCGATATTCTGGCTGCAACGCGCAACGATGCCGTGGAAGTGCCGCTCGCCACCGTCCGCCAGCTGCACGCCAACGCTCATCGGCTTGCCCAGCAACTGGTTAAGGTCGATGTTGGCGTCCAGAGAGGTCAGTCGCAGCTCATAGTTGAACAACCTGCCCAGCTCTTCGCCGCCGCCCATTTCATTGAGCAGCAGCACATCCGGCCCGAGCGGGCTGGTGATCTTGGCCAGGCGTGAGGCTTGGTTGAATAGCATCGGTAGTCCCGTAAATACCTAAATAACTGAAGAAACCGAATCCAACTGTGGGAGCTGGCTTGTGTGGGAGCCGGGCTTGCCCGCGATGCAGGCACCTCGGTGTGGCAGGCGCACTGAGGTGATGCTATCGCAGGCAAGCCAGCTCCCACACAAGCCCACTCCCACAGTTGAATTGCGTTTCGTCAGGTCAATCGCTGAAGTCGTAGTGCAATTCATTATCCCGGCTGCTGATACGCACACCCGCCAGTGCCTTGCCTTCGAGCATGCGCGTAAGAAACTCACGGCTCATGTCCGGCAGCAGGCTGTTGGTGAGAATGGTGTCGATCATGCGCCCGCCACTTTCGGTTTCGGTGCAGCGCGAGACGATCAAATCGACCACAGCGTCGTCGTAATCGAAGGCGACTTTGTGGGTGTTCTCCACGCGCTTTTTGATGCGGCCCAGTTGCAGGCGGGTAATCGCCTTGAGCATTTCGTCGCTCAGCGGGTAATACGGAATCGTCACCAGACGGCCCAGCAGTGCCGGCGGAAAAATCTCCAGCAGCGGTTGGCGCAGCGCCTTGGCGATTTCTTCCGGCTCCGGGATGTTCGCCGGGTCTTTGCACACGTGGGAAATCAGCTCGGTACCGGCGTTGGTGGTCAGCAGGATCAGGGTGTTCTTGAAGTCGATCACCCGGCCTTCGCCGTCCTCCATCACGCCCTTGTCGAACACCTGGAAGAAGATCTCGTGTACATCCGGGTGGGCTTTTTCCACCTCGTCCAGCAGCACTACGCTGTAGGGTTTACGCCGTACCGCTTCGGTCAGCACGCCGCCTTCGCCGTAGCCGATGTAACCCGGTGGCGCGCCCTTGAGTGTGGACACGGTATGGGCTTCCTGGAACTCGCTCATGTTGATGGTGATGACGTTCTGCTCACCGCCGTACATGGCTTCGGCCAGGGCCAGGGCGGTTTCGGTCTTGCCCACACCCGAGGTGCCGGCGAGCATGAACACGCCAATCGGCTTGCTCGGGTTATCGAGCCCGGCGCGGGAGGTCTGGATGCGCTTGGCGATCATCTGCAAGGCATGGTCCTGGCCGATGATGCGTTTCTTCAGGTGCTGGTCGAGGTTGAGCACTGTCTCCAACTCGTTGCGCGCCATGCGGCCCACCGGGATGCCGGTCCAGTCGGCGACCACCGAGGCCACGGCCTGGTAATCCACGGTCGGCAAGATCAGCGGGGTTTCGCCTTGCAGCGCAGTGAGGCGTTGTTGCAGGTCGAGCAGTTGGGCGCGCAACTCATCGTTGCCGCTGTCTACCACGCCAGCTTTTTCGCGCAAGGTCGCGCGAGTTGCCAATAGCTCATCAACCAGGGTTTTTTCTTCGGCCCAGCGGCTTTCCAGAGTCGCCAGGCGCTCACGTTCGGCGCTCAGCAAGGTTTCGCTATTGGTTTGACGCGCACCAATGGCGATACCGATGGCATGCTCGCGGGCGATGATTTGCAGCTCGGTTTCCAGCGCTTCAATGCGACGGCGGCTGTCGTCCACCTCGGCCGGGACCGCATGCAAGCTGATGGCGACGCGGGCGCAGGCGGTGTCCAACAAGCTCACGGATTTATCCGGCAACTGGCGCGCCGGAATATAGCGATGCGACAGTTTCACCGAGGCTTCCAGCGCTTCATCGAGGATCTGCACCTGATGGTGTTTCTCCATGGTCGAGGCCACGCCGCGCATCATCAGCAGCGCTTTGTCTTCCGACGGCTCGGCCACCTGTACCACCTGGAAGCGGCGGGTCAGCGCGGGGTCTTTCTCGATGTGTTTTTTGTACTCGGCCCAGGTGGTGGCGGCCACGGTACGCAAGGTGCCACGGGCCAGCGCAGGCTTGAGCAGGTTGGCGGCGTCGCCAGTCCCGGCGGCGCCACCGGCACCTACCAGGGTGTGAGCTTCGTCGATAAACAGAATGATCGGCTTGGGCGAAGCCTGCACGTCTTCGATGACCTGGCGCAGGCGCTGTTCGAACTCGCCCTTCATGCTGGCACCGGCTTGCAGCAGGCCCACGTCGAGGCTGCGCAGTTCCACATCCTTGAGCGCAGGCGGCACGTCACCGGCGACGATGCGCAGGGCGAACCCTTCGACTACAGCGGTCTTGCCCACGCCGGCTTCGCCAGTGAGGATCGGATTGTTCTGACGTCGACGCATCAGGATGTCCACCAGTTGGCGGATCTCTTCATCACGCCCCACGATCGGGTCGAGTTTGCCACTGCGCGCTTGTTCGGTCAGGTCGACGGTGAAGCGCTTGAGCGCTTCCTGCTTGCCCATCGCACTCGGCGCCATGGCACCGCTGGCTTCGCCAGGTACGCCGGCGTTGAAGCCATCGCTGGCGCTCAACGCATTCTCCGGTGAGTCGCCGACGTATTCGTCAAAACGCTCGCTCAAGGCTTCGGGTTTGATCTTGTCGAACTCGGCGGACAAGCCCAGCAGCGCATGGCGCAGGCTCGGTGTCTTCAGGATACCCAGCACCAGGTAGCCGGTACGCACCTGGCTTTCGCCGAACATCAGGCTGCCGTAGACCCAGCCGCGCTCTACGGCTTCTTCCACATGCGACGACAAGTCGGTGATCGACGTCGAACCACGCGGCAAGCGGTCCAGCGCTTCGGTCAGGTCACGGGCCAGGCGCGCCGGCTCCACGTTGAACTGGCGGATGATGCGGTGCAGGTCCGAGTCCTGCAGTTGCAGCAACTGGTGAAACCAGTGGGCCAGTTCCACATACGGGTTGCCCCGCAGTTTGCAGAACACGGTGGCGGCTTCGATGGCCTTGTAGGCCACGCTGTTGAGTTTGCCGAACAGTGCGGCGCGACTGATTTCACCCATGCTCTGGATTCCTTGAGGTAGTGGCGTGATCGGCGTAATGCCGGGCCAGGATTAGGTCGTTGGCGTCATGCTCGGGTTGGCCGAGCCAAGTGTTGAAGCCCAGGCGGAATTGGCCATTAAGTTGCAGCTTTGGGACTTCGGGTTGTTGCAAAACCAGGTTCAAGTCCCAGTCCAGTTCATGGCCCAGGTACTCGGCCACCCACGCCACCAGCTCGTTGAACGGCTGGCTGCCGGGCAGCATGCCCATGTAATCGTCCAGCTTGAGCGGGCCGAGGCGGATGCGGAATTTATGCTGGCGATCCCACACATGGCTGCCCAGGCAAAAGTCCACGCCCAACTGGTTGGCGCTGACACTCACGCGGCTGCGCTCTGGCAGTTCCAGCCACTGGCCGACGTATTCTTCAATCTCTACCGGCAGGCCGAAGTACTCGCTGAGAATGGCCTTCAAGCCGTCCGGGTAGCGGGTTTGCGCCGACAGGTGACCGCTGTAGTGCAGCTTCGCGGTATCCGGAATCAACCCCTGGTTGAGCAGGCTCGGCATGCCTCGACCACACAGCGCTGCGAGGCGCGCGGACCAGTAGTCATCATCCGGGCGGTCGTGGCTGACGGTCGGTCGCGCCTCGGCCCAGGCCCGGTAAAACAGGCTGAGCAGGCGATGGTGGAACACATCCAAAAACTGTTTGCTGGTGCTGTCGGCGTTGTTGCGCTGGCGTTCGCGCACGTACTCGGTGATATGCAGCGGCAACGGGCCGTTGGGGCCGCCGAGGCCGAAAAAGAATTGCTCCAGCCGCGCTGGTTTGCCATCGCCGCCAGGGTCGACCGAGGCCAATGTGGCCGGTGCGAAGGTGCAGTCCGCCTGCTGCCCCAGGCGCAGCGGGTCATCGGCCAGGCGCAGGGAATGGCCCAGGCGCGGCAGCGCTGGCGATTCGCACTCGATACGTCGCAGCGCCTGGAAGAAATCGTATTCCCAGGGCTCCTGATGCATCGCATCCAGTGTGTTCACAGGGTCGGACGTCGACCGGGCTTGGCTTTCCATCGCATGATCTCGCCGCGTTCGGTGGTACGGATCACCGTCTCGGTAAAGCTGTTGATCGACACATAACGTGCCAGGAAGCGTTCCAGCACCGCACCGAGCAGGAACACGCCGGTGCCGCGAAACGCGTTTTCATCGAATTCCAGGGTGATTTCCAGACCGCGCCCAAACACGATCGGGCCGGGCATCGGCAGGCGCCGGGTCACCGCTTTGCTGCTGACCTCACGTAAACCTTCGATCTGTAATTGCAGCGCCGCGTCGTTGCTGTCGCCATACAAGCGCAACAGTTCGCGCAAGGCGCCGGCGCCCTGGCCCTGCTCGCTCAGCGACAGGTAGTTGAGCGACAACTGGCTGATCAGGCGCCAGGCCTTGGCGTCATGGGCATGGCTGGCACGCGGGCGACTCGGCCCGGCCACGCAGCGCACCGACAACACCGGCGCGCTGTCGGCCAAGGTGAAGTCGGTCTTGCCGTTGCCCACGCTCATGAACAGCGGCAAATCGCGGTTGGTACACAGCGCGGTCACGCCGAGCTGGCGCAAATCATGGCGGTACGGCGCTTGCTGGCTGTCGACCAGGCTGACAAAGGTTTCGCTGCCCACATAGGTAGAGCGCGGGCCGTTACGGCGTTGGTCGCTGGACAACACGCGAGGTTCACGGCGCAGGGTGTAGTACGCCTGGTCGCGGCCATAACGCGATGGATCACGCACCGCATAGAACGGCAGGAACGGCTGCTCCGGCCCAGTGCCATGGCCGGTGATGCCGCTCAACGAGTGAATTTCGAAATCCATCGGCCGCGTGCGGTCGGCGATGACATGGTGTTCGTTGACACGGTCCGACAGGTGAATGCGGTCCACGCGTTTGGGAAACAAGTTGATCGCCGGCGTGCAGAACGGCATGAACTGCGCCGCGCCGACGCTGCCTTCCAGGCTCGGCTCGTGACGGTCGAACAGCACGATCAGCTCCAACTCCTGGCCGTCGCAGCGTTTCACCGCACGGCTCAGCTGCGCGAATTCAACGAACAGGAAGCGGTGGGGCAGGGCGAAGTATTCCTGCAGTAGCCGATAACCCTGAAACGCGCGCGCCACCACCGGCATGGCCGCATCGGCATCGTCAAAACCACGGGAGCGCAGCGCGTCTTGCGGCAGGCGCTCGACCCAATCACCACCGGGTTTGCGAGCAAACACGGCGCAGGCGTTGCCGAGTAACTGTTCGTAGAGCCGAAACGGCTGCTCATCGGCACCGCTGAGGTACAGCGGCAGGTTATCGAGGTCGAGGCTGTTGAAGGGTAATTCGGCGCCGGTGCGCAGAGTCAGGCGCAGGCCGGCTTTGGCTTTGGGCTCGCTGGCGGCCAGGCGTCCCAACACAGCGGCGGGGTTGCCGAAGTACTCAGCATTACTGACTTGCAACGGCCACAGCGTCACCGGGTGCGCGGTGCGGTACTCGCAGCAGGTCTGGGTTTCGCGGCCCAAGGCGGCGCGCAACACTGTGTCGCGCGGCAATAGGAAACCACTGGCCAGCGAGCCTTCGTCGGGGTCGGTCTGCATTTGCACCACGGTCATCGACGGCGTGGGCGCGAGGTAGTGCGGGTAAGCGATTTCCAGCAGGTTATGGGTGAAGGTCGGGTACTCGGCGTCGAGCTTGAGCTGCACCCGGGCAGTCAGGTAGGCAAAGCCTTCGAGCAAGCGTTCGACGTACGGGTCGGCGCAGTCCATGCCGGACAACGTCAGCCGACTGGCGATCTTCGGGTATTCCTTGGCGAACTCGGCGGCGCTTTCGCGCACGTGGTGCAGTTCCTGGTTGTACAGCTCCAGCAGGCGCGGGTTCATGGGCGCCTCCGCTGGTCGGCATTGACCACACGCACATGCCCGGATTCCAGATCGAGGTCGGTTTGCAGCAGCAGGCGCAACGGCACCGGCTGCGCCCACAGGTCGCCTTCGATCTCGAAACTCAATGCGTTGTGGTTCATCTCGCCATGGCCCACGCGGGCTTTTACGCGCAGCGTGTGGCGCAAAATACGTGGTTCAAAAGTGGCAATCGCCTGGTAGATCAAGGCTTCCAGGGCTTTGATATCCACACTGGAAACGCTGTTGCCGGCCAGCGCAGGCAGGCCGTAATTGACCACCGATGTGCCAGCCGGGGTGTGCAACGTGGCATCGGCGTCGAGGAGCGACGTGGTGTTAAGCAACCACGCCAGGTCACGCAGCACCGAGGCTTTTAATTGGGTCAGGGACAGCACGCGTTTGTCGGCGCTTTCCTTGAGGTTGGTTGGGTCATCGTCGGTCAGCCGGTCCAGCAGGGACGGTTGCAGACGGTCGCGGGAAGCGATTTCAGTTACCACCAAAGCAGCTCCACGGACGGGCTAAGAGAGGGACAAGGTGCCAGGGGCCGCAGCGAGGTGCTGCGGCCGCCAGGGCTATCAGCGCTTGGTGTTGGAACGGATGTTCCAGCCAAACTTGATCGCGCCGCCGTCTTTGGTGCCGTCGGCTTTCTGCGGCTGGTAGTCGACCATCACCTGGGCGAAGTTCAGGGTGACGTTTTCGGTCAGGCGATCATCGGTGCCCGAGCCGCCGGTGCTCAGGGACGTGACCAGCACTTCTTCCAGGTTGATCACCATGTACTCGACCTGGCTTTCGCCGCCAGCCTTGCGCACGGTCAGCTTGACCTTGTCGATGTGCTTACCGCTGGCGCAGTGCATCATCAGGTTGGGCGAAGCCTTGTCGACGTACTTGGTCAGCGACAGGTCCTGGATATTCACCTTGCCCGCGCCGCCACCGCCGCCCACATGCATGTTGCCGGACTGGGCCATGCCCCAGCTCCAGTTCAGCACGTCGATTTCGTCCTTGTGGGCCTTGTCCATGGACTCGCCCTTGATGTCGCCGATCTTGATGAAAATATCAACAGCCATGTTTTCTCCCTGTGTGGCACGGGCCACTGAATTTGGTGATGCCCAAAGGGGCAATGCTGTTCTGTGGGAGCTGGCTTGCCTGCGATGGCATCACCGCGGTCTGACTGACAAACCGAGGTGCCTGCATCGCGGGCAAGCCCGGCTCCCACAGAAGAGCCGGTTCAACCGTTAGTTATGCGCTTTTTGCCGAAGGCAGTTTCGATACCAGGCGCAACGACACGGTCAGCCCTTCGAGCTGGTAGTGCGGGCGCAGGTAGAACTTGGAGTTGTAGTAACCCGGGTTGCCTTCGACGTCTTCCACGATCACCTCGGCGGCGGCCAACGGGTGCTGGGCCTTGGTGGTTTCGGTGGAGTGCGCAGGGTCGCCGTCGACGTAGTTGAGGATCCAGTCCTGCAACCAACGCTGCATCTCGTCCTTCTCTTTGAAGGAACCGATCTTGTCGCGCACGATGCACTTCAAGTAGTGGGCGAAGCGGCAGGTGGCGAACAGGTACGGCAGGCGCGCGGCCAGGTTGGCGTTGGCGGTGGCGTCCGGGTCGTCGTATTCGGCCGGTTTCTGCAACGACTGGGCGCCGATGAACGCGGCGAAGTCGGTGTTTTTCTTGTGCAGCAGCGGCATGAAACCGTTCTTCGCCAACTCCGCTTCACGGCGGTCGCTGATGGCGATTTCGGTCGGGCACTTCATGTCCACGCCACCGTCATCGGTAGGGAACGTATGGGCCGGGAGGTTTTCCACTTCACCGCCGGATTCCACGCCACGGATGCGCGAGCACCAGCCGTAGTGTTTGAACGAGCGGTTGATGTTCACCGCCATCGCGTAGGCGGCGTTGGCCCAGGTGTACTTGGAGCTGTCGGCGCCGTCGGTGTTTTCTTCGAAGGCGAAGGCTTCCACCGGGTCGGTTTTGGCGCCATACGGCAGGCGCGCCAGGAAGCGCGGCATGGTCAGGCCGATGTAGCGCGAGTCTTCCGATTCACGCAGCGAGCGCCAGCCAGCGTATTCCGGGGTGGTGAAGATCTTGGTCAGGTCGCGCGGGTTCGACAGTTCCTGCCACGAACCCATGCCCATCACGGTGGGCGAAGCAGCGGCAATGAATGGCGCGTGCATGGCGGCGCAGACCTTCGACAACTCACCCAGCAGCTCGACGTCCGGTGGAGACTGGTCGAAGTAGTAATCGCCCACCAGGCAACCGTACGGTTCGCCGCCGAACTGGCCGTATTCTTCTTCGTACATCTTCTTGAAGATCGGGCTCTGGTCCCACGCCGTGCCCTTGAATTTCTTCAGGGTCTTGTGCAGTTCAGGTTTGGCGATATTGAGCACGCGAATCTTCAGTTGCTCGTCGCTTTCGGTGTTGTTGACCAGGTAGTGCAGGCCACGCCAGGCGCTTTCCAGCTGCTGGAAATCCGGGTGGTGGATGATCTGGTTGACCTGGGCGGTGAGCTTGGCGTCGATGGCGGCGATGATCGATTCGATCGATTTGATCGCGTCATTGGAGACCAGGTCCGTCTGCGCCAGAGCCTGTTCGGCCAGGGTACGCACGGCAGTTTCCACGGCTTCGCGGGCACGCTCGGTCTTGGGTTTGAATTCTTGCAGCAGCAGGTTGGCGAACTCGCTGGCTTCTTCGGTAGCACCCAGGATCTGGCTGCCTTCGCGGGCGGTATTGTCGGTCATGATTACTGGTCCCCTGCTGGCTTAGGCGCGCTGGCAAGTGCCTGAAGCAGTGCCGGGTCCTTGATCGCCTTCATGATGATTTCTTCAGCGCCGGTCTTGCCGTCCATGTAGGTCAGCAGGTTGGCCAACTGGGTGCGGGCTTCGAGCAGTTGCTTGAGCGAATCGACTTTGCGGGCCACGGCGGCCGGGCTGAAGTCGTCCATGCTTTCGAAGGTGATGTCCAGGCTCAGGTTGCCTTCGCCGGTCAGCTCATTCGGTACGTGGAAGGCTACGCGTGGCTGCATGGCCTTGAGGCGCGAGTCGAAGTTGTCGACGTCTACTTCAAGGAACTTGCGATCAGCCACAGGCGCCAGCGGCTCGGCAGGCTTGCCGGCGAGGTCGGCCATCACGCCCATCACGAAGGGCAACTGGACCTTTTTCTCGGCGCCGTAAAGCTCGACGTCGTACTCGATCTGCACTCGAGGCGCACGGTTGCGCGCGATGAATTTCTGAGAACTTTGCTTCGCCACGTTGCTGCTCCTGGTCGCTTGAGCGACGGTGTTGTTACTGCACAGTCCGGCGGCTTATTCGCTTTCCGGGCCGCGCAGGTTTTCAAATTGGGACATGCCGTCGGGGATCAGGTTGCGCACGATGGCCGCAAAGTCGGCGTGCACCAGATGCTTCGCCCGGTTCAACAGCACCGGCAGCGGGCTCGAAGGCTCGTGCCGGGTGTAGTACGCAAGGATCTTGTCGAGGCTGCGCAGCACGTCATCGCGGGTGGCGATGTCGCCCGTTGGGCGCGGTGCTGCGGGGGCAGCGGCGAAATCGACCGAGGGGGCATTGTCTTCACTGACAGCCTCGGGTTCGCTGCTGCCTGCAGGGTCGGGTACGGCTTGATTGAGGATCTGCAGCGCCTGCTTGAGCGGTTGCTTCAGCAGGCTCAGGTCTACGCCCTGGGCCGAGCCGACCTGGTCGTTGACCTGTTGTTCGATGGCCTCGCAGGCGGCACGCGCGGCACTCAAGGCGTCGCGCGTGGCTTGCAGTTGTTCGGAGTCACTGTCGAGGAACGCGGCGTTGAGTTGCTGGGCGCCGAGTTGCTCATCCGGGAAGTTCGACAGGCCGCTGGCGTTGAGCGCCGCGCGCAGGCTCACTGGCCCAAACGTGCGCGAGCGCGTGAGGATGCTCTCGCGCAGCAAGCGTATGGTCGCGTCGCTGGTCAAGCCGGACAGGGCGTTGATGCGCACGGTGGGGTCGTTATCGTCGTCGGCATCCAGGCGCGGGTACAGGTCGGCCCAGTATTCGCGCAGCAGCGCGTTGATCAACGTAAGGACTTCGGCAAGCCCGGCCACACCCTGGAGGGCGAGGGAGCTTTGCAACAGGAAATGGGTGATGCGCAGGTCTTTGCTGCGTTGCAACAAATCGAGGCTTTGCTGCTGGATGCTACGCCACTGCGGGGGTTCGGCGGGCAGGATCGAGTCGCCCATGCTGCGCTCGGGTTGGCCCTTGGCGTCACGTTCCAATTGAAGGAATTGCGCGTCATATTCCATGTCTTCACCACAGGGCGAAGTCGCGGAAACGGCGGCGAGCAGCAACGGCACATCCACTTGATTCGATCTCCTTATCAGCCCGTTAGACGGCGGGCAATGCATGCATAAGTTACGCAATGAACTTTGCATGTTTTCTTGGTCATATACTCAGTGCGCCACTATTGCGCCATCACTTATGTTCAAGAAGTTGTGCATTTTTGGTGTAGTAGTTACGCGTTGTCAAGGTAAGCTACTCGCCCTCTGTGACAGATGTGCGGTGTTTAACACACTGCGCGACTGACGGGTCTGACGGCGGCCCAGGACAGGGTTTTTGTCACAGAAGCCGGTTAAGATCAGCAATCATGCTGACAAAAGCAGATTTTACGGTCGTTTGCACGACTTGGCAGGGCGCTTGCGGGAGGCGCCCTCCCTTGGAATAGGCCGCGCGCGATGTATCAGCAAGGAGGCAAGATGTCGCTGTGTTTGACTATCACTAGTTATCACAAGATTACCCCTGGGCAATGCCCTGAAAAGTCCATGGATCAGGGCGTGATGGCTATTGGCCGCAATTCCGACAATGACTGGGTACTGCCTGACCCAGAGCGGTTAGTCTCCTCGCAACATTGCGTTATTCAATACAAAGATGGCCGTTACTACCTAACCGATAACAGTACGAACGGAGTGGAGCTGGTTAACGCCGGCATCCGAATGCGTAGAGGGAACAGCGAGCCGTTGCAAGATGGCGAGTTGATCCGCATCGGCGATTACGAGATCCAGGCACGTATCGACTTCAACGTGCAGGCGCTTGATAGCCAGCCGTTCAGCGGCGATTCGCCGAACAGTTTTGAAGCGCTGATGGGCGCGGTGGCGAACAAGCCTGCACCTGCACCTGTGATCGCGCCGCAGTTCCAGGGCGCCTCGTCGATGGACACGCTGCCGGACCTGTTCGACTTCCTCACTCCGACCACCGTGCCGCCGCCAACTGTGGCGGACCACGTACCCAGCGAGCAGCACGATTTTCGTCCGCCAACGCCGGTCGCGGTGCCTGTGGTCGAGCAACCCGTGGTGTCGGGCTCGGTTATTCCTGAAGACTGGGATTTGTTCGGCGACACGCCCGCGCCCGTTGTTGCAGCGCCACAGCCGGTTGCACCACCTGAACCGCCAGCAGCGCCGGTCGTCCAGCCAACCGCCCCGGCCATCACCCAACAGCCCGACTTGCTGCAAGCCTTCCTGCGCGGCGCCGGGCTGGACCAATTGCGCCTCGACAAGGCTCAAGCCGAAGCACAAATGGAAAGCATCGGCCGCAGCTACCGCCTTATGGTCGAAGGCCTGATCGACGTGTTGCGTGCCCGCGCGAGCCTCAAGGGCGAGTTCCGCATGCAGCAGACGATGATCCAGCCGGCTGAAAACAATCCGTTGAAATTTGCGCCGAATGCTGACGAAGCCTTGCTGCTGCTGCTTCGTCATGGCAACCAAGCGTTTATGGCGCCGGACGTCGCCGTGCGCGAGAGTTTCGACGACCTGCGCGCTCACCAACTGGCAGTAATGGCCGGTGTGGAAGCGGCGATCAAACACCTGCTCACGCGTTTTGAACCGGCACAGCTGGAAGAGCGCATGGGCAAGCCCGCCGGGCTGTCGAGCCTGTTCAACGGCTCGCGCCAGGCGCAGTACTGGCAGCAGTTCACCGAGCTCTACAGCAATATTTCCCGTGAGGCCCAGGAAGATTTCCAGGACCTGTTCGGTCGCGAATTCAGCCGAGCATACGAAGAACACAGCGCACGACAGCGACGCTAAAACGCGCCGCAATAATGGATAAAACGGATAGCTAAGTACGTCATTGAGGACGCAGGATGATTCCCAGGTTTTTACTCGCAGCCGCCACCGCGCTGTTGCTGACGGCGTGTGCCAAGGACGCGGTCAAACCCGAGGTTACCGCTGAAGCCGAAGCGGGCACTGCCGCAGTCGAGCTGCACTTTCACGCCATTGCCGGGCTAAACCCCGGTGCCAACGGCCAGGCTGCTCCGGTGCGGGTGCGCATTTTCGAACTGAAAAACGCCGCCACCTTCAGTCGCTCCGACTACTTCGCCTTGGCCGATCGCGCGCAATCCACCCTTGGCCTGGACCTGCTGGACCAGGATGAAGTGATGATCCGACCCGGCCAGCAACTGAGCATCCAGCGCGACCTTGACCCTTCCACACGCCAGATCGGCTTGTTGGTGGGCTATCGCGAGCTGGACCGCGCGCAATGGCGCACGGTGCTCACGGTTCCGGCGCGCCAATACACCGAATATCAGATCAGCCTCGATGTGCGCGCCGTACGCGCCGACGTCGTGGTTCCCCCATCCAGCCCTGCCCAATAAAACCCTCGGAGCCCCCATGTCCTGGAACAATCGCGTGGTCTGGTCGGAAGGCATGTTCATCGGAACGCAGCACTTCCAGCAGCATGACCGTTACCTGGAAAACCTCATCGACGCGCGCAGCCGACCGTTGTCCGCCGGTGCCTGGGGCTTTTCCGAGTTGCTTATTGATCAGGGCCTGCTGGCCCAGGGCAAGCTGGCGATCGTGTCGGCGCGTGGCCTGTTGCCCGACGGCACGCCGTTCAATATTCCCCAGGACGACTTGGCGCCGAGCCCGCTGAATATCGACGACAATCTGCGCGACGGCCTGGTGTACCTGGCCTTGCCGCTCAAGCGCGCCGGTGCGCGAGACACGGTGGATGAAGGCGAAGCGCTGGAAGCGGCACGGTACGTCAGCCAGGTGCGCGAAGTACGCGACGACAACGCGCCGTTTGAAAACCGCGCGCCAGTGGCTGTGGGTTCCCGAGCGCTGCGCCTGTTGACCGCGCAGGATGGCATCAGTGACTACGCCGCCATCGGCCTGGTGCGCATCAAGGAAAAGCGTGCCGACCGTGCATTGGTGCTCGACGACACGTATATCCCACCGGTTTTGGACGTGGCCGCGAGCAAACCACTCACCGCCTTTCGCAGTGAACTGCTCGGCCTGCTGCACCAGCGCGGCGAAGCCCTGGCGGGCCGCGTGGTCGCCTCGGGCGCGGGTGGTGCTTCGGAAATTGCCGACTTCATGCTGCTGCAGTTGGTCAACCGGGCGCAGCCGCTGATCCAGCATTTGAGCCAGTTAAGCCCGCTGCACCCTGAGCGGTTTTTCAGCGAGCTGGTGAGCTTGGCCGGTGAGTTTTCGACCTTCTCAACCTCGGGTCGCCGCCCTCAGGAATACCCGCAATACCAGCACGATGACCTGATCCTGAGTTTCGCCCCGGTGATGGCGGCCCTGCGTGAAGCGCTGTCGATGCTGATCGACAGCAAAGCCACGCCGATCCCGATTGTGGAAAAAGCCTATGGCATCCACGTGGCCATGCTCGCCGACAAAACCCTGCTCGACAGCGCCAGTTTCATCCTCGTGGTACACGCCGACGTGCCCGGCGAAACCCTGCGCGCCCGCTTCGGCCAGCAGAGCAAAGTCGGCTCGGTGGAGCACATCCGCGACATGGTCAACCTGCAATTGCCAGGTATCGGCCTGCTGCCGTTGCCGGTTGCGCCACGCCAGATCCCGTACCACGCAGGCAGCACCTATTACGAGCTGGACCGTGGCAGCGAGCACTGGCAGCAACTGAACAACTCCGGCGGCTTTGCCTTCCATATCGCCGGGCAGTTCCCGGGCTTGAACCTGGCCTTCTGGGCGATCCGAGGATAATTGGCGATGCATCCCAATGATGATGACCGCACCCAGTTCATGCCTCGCCCAGGTGGTCGTGCACCGGAACCTGCACGTGCCGAACCGGCGCCTTTGTCGATGCCGGCCGCGCCGATCCTCACCGGCAAAAGCCAAGGCCTGAACCCGTTGGAAAGCGCCGCCGGGCCGCTGTTGGCGCTGTTGACGCGCCTGCGCAACACCATCGCCCATCCGGCGCCGGCCAGTTTGCGTGCGCAGTTGCTGGCCTACCTGCGCCAGTTCGAAGAGCGCGCCGAAGCCGCCGGTGTGGCGCGCAACGAAGTGCTGCTGGCGCGTTACGCGCTGTGTACGGCGCTCGATGAAGCCGTGCTCAGCACGCCGTGGGGCAGTGCCAGTGACTGGGGCAAGCAGAGCTTGTTGATCACCGTGCACAACGAAGCCTGGGGCGGCGAAAAAGTCTTCCAGTTGCTCGACCATTGCCTGCAAAGCCCGCGTGAGCGCCTGTACCTGCTGGAGCTGCTGTACCTGTGCATGTGCCTGGGTTTTGAAGGCCGCTACCGCGTGATGAATGACGGTCGCAGCCAGCTGGAAGCCTTGCGTGAACGCACCGCCGCAGCGATTCGCAGTGCGCGTGGTGAGCACGAACGCGAACTCTCGCCGCATTGGCGCGGCGTGACGGTGGCACGTGATCGCCTCGCGCAATTCATGCCGCCGTGGATCGCTGTGGCCATCGGCCTGGCGCTGCTGCTGGCGTTGCTGTTTGGCTTGCGCATGAAACTGGCGTCGGATGCGGAGCCGGTATTCAAGAATATCCATGCCCTGGGCGAGATTCCGGTGCAGGCCATCGACCGCCCGGTGGCGCAGCCCAAAGTCATTGAGCGGCCGCGTCTGGCCGGCTTTCTCGTGGAAGACATCAAGGCGGGCCGCGTGGCGGTGGAAGACAAGGTCGACCGCTCCGTGGTGACGATTCGCGGCGATGAACTGTTCGCGTCTGCCAGCTCCAGCATCCGCGATGACTTCGAGCCACTGATGCTGCGCATCGCTGACGCCATCCGCAAGGTCAAGGGCCAGGTCCGCGTGACCGGGCACAGCGATAACCGCCCGATTGCCACGCTGCGCTTCCCGTCCAACTGGGCATTGTCCGAAGCGCGGGCCAAGTCGGTGCTGGACATCCTGGCGGCCAAGACCGGCCAGGCGGATCGCTTCAGCGCTGAAGGCCGCAGCGACACCGAGCCGGTGGCGACCAACGTCACCGCCGAAGGCCGTGCCCGCAATCGTCGGGTTGAAATCACCGTATTGGCGGAGGGCGTCGAGTGAAGGCGTTTTTCAGTTTCATGATTCGCTGGGTGATCCCCGTGCTGGGCCTGATTGCCCTGAGCCTGATCATCTGGTTTGTGGGGCCGTTGCTCGATGTGCTGGTGCCGGAAGGGCGGCGCTGGGTGTTGATTATCTTGGTGTTTGCGCTGTGGATCGCCTACCGCGTAGTGCGCATTATCCAGGCGCGCCGCCAGGCCGCCGAAGTGATGCGCAGCCTCGCCGCCGAAACCCCGGCCGACCCCAACAGTGTCGCCACGGCCGAAGAGTTGTCGACCTTGCGCCAGCGCATGGACGAAGCCCTGGCATTGCTGAAAAAGGCCAAGCTCGGCGGTGATGAGCGCCGCAATCTCTATGAGCTGCCGTGGTACGTGATCATCGGGCCGCCGGGTTCGGGCAAGACCACCGCGCTGGTCAATTCCGGCCTGCACTTTCCACTCGCTGCGCAGTTGGGCGCCGGTGCTGTGCGCGGCGTTGGCGGTACGCGCAATTGTGATTGGTGGTTTACCGACCAGGCCGTTTTGCTCGATACCGCTGGCCGCTACACCACCCAGGACAGCAACTCCACAGTGGATAAAGCCGCGTGGCTGGGCTTTCTCGATCTGTTGAAAAAGCAGCGTTCGCGTCGGCCCATTGATGGCGCGTTTATCGCCATCAGCCTCTCGGATCTGCTGCTCGGTACGGAGGCCGAACGCGCCGCCCATGCGGCGGCGATTCGCCTGCGGATCCAGGAGCTGTACACCCAATTGGGCGTGCGTTTCCCGATCTACCTGATGCTGACCAAGCTCGACCTGGTGCCAGGCTTCATGGAGTTCTTCGACAACCTGAGCAAGGAAGACCGCGCCCAGGTGTGGGGCATGACCTTCGCCCTGGACGACGGCAAAAACAGCGACAGCCCGCTGGCCCATCTGCAAAGCGAGTTTGCGGGTCTTGAGCAGCGCCTGAATGAGCGGCTGGTGGAGCGCCTGCAACAGGAGCGTGACCCGGCGCGGCGTGACCTGATCTACGGCTTCCCGCAGCAGTTCGGCGCGTTGAAAGATTGCCTGCAAAGTTTCCTCGAAGGCGTGTTCAAACCCAACGCCTTCGAAGAGCGCGTGTTGCTGCGCGGAGTCTATTTCACCAGCGGCACTCAGGAAGGCAGCCCGATTGATCGCTTGATCGGCGCCATGGCCCAGAGCATGAATCTGGACCGCCAGCACCTGGCACGACAGAGCGGCACCGGGCGCAGTTATTTCATCGAAAAGTTGTTCACCGCCGTGGCGTTTGCCGAGCGTGGGTTGGTGGGCGTGAACCCGAAAGTCGAGCGCCGCCGCAAGTGGATTGCACGCGGTGTGCTGGCCGCTACCATCGCCCTTGTGGTGGTGGTCAGTAGCCTTTGGTGGGTGAGTTATCGTGCCAACCAGGCGTATATCGCCCAGGTTGACCAGAAGGTTGCGCCGCTGGGCCAGACCGTACAAAACCTCAGCCCGGCGCAGCGTGAAGTGCTGGCAGTGTTGCCGCTGCTCAACGCGGTGAAGAACCTCGCGGGCGATTCGCCGAGCTGGTCCGAAGGCCTGGGCCTGTATCAGGGCGATATGCTTGAAGCCGAATCCGCCAGTGTCTATCGCAAGCTCTTGATCGCCGTGTTCGCGCCGCGACTAGTGACGCGCATCGAAGAGCAACTGCATGGCGGCGGCAATTCCGACTTCCTCTACGAGGGCCTCAAGGCCTACCTGATGCTCGCCGATAACGAGCACTACGACCCGGACTTCATCAAGGCCTGGGTCGCCCTGGATTGGGACCGCAACCTGCCGCGTGACCTGCCGGCCGATCAGCGCCAGGCGTTGACCGGGCACTTGCAGGCGTTGTTCGACCGCCACCCGCCGAATGCGCGGCTGGACCCACGCCTGATCGATGACCTGCGTCGCCAACTGCAACAGCTGCCGGTGGCGCAACGCGTGTACGACCGGGTCAAGCGCCAGAAGCTGCCCGAGGGCATCCCCGACTTTCGCCTCAACGAAGCCGCCGGCCGCGATGCTGCGTTGGTGTTCAGCCGTAAAAGCGGCAAGCCATTGGGCGAACCGTTGAGTGGGTTCTTCACTGCCAAAGGCTATCGTCAGGCGTTCCTGCTCAGCAGCCTGAACCAGACTGGCACGCTCGCGGAAGAACAATGGGTGTTGGGCCGTGAGCAAGCCGATCAGCAGAACGTGGTGAGCCTGGCCGCCGACGTGCGCCGCCTGTACTTCCAGGACTACCAGCGCCAATGGGACGCCTTGCTCGCGGACATCGACTTTGTGCCGATCACCAGCGTGGCCCAGGCGGCCGATGTGCTGCGGGTGATTTCCGGCCCCACTTCGCCGCTTAAAAAGCTGCTGGTAGCCGTGGCCAAAGAGACCGATCTGCAAGCTGAAGAACGCCAATTGGCCGCCAAAGGCGTGCCGGTGGAAGGCGGTGTCGACAAGCTCAAGGAACGCCTCGGCAGCCTGCTCGGCCAGGAGCAACCAAGCGCTAATGCACCGCAAGCGGCGGACGATCCGGTGACCGCGCACTTTGCCGAACTCAATAGCATCGTCAGCAAAAACGAAGGCGAACCGGCGGCCATCGACGGCCTGTTGGCGGACATGAACGCGCTGTATGTGCAAGTCAGCGCCATGGTCGGCGCCAGTGGCGACGCCTTGCTTGGCGAGGCCAAGAACCAGGCGGCCGCTGCGGCCACGCGGGTCAGCTTGAATGCCGAGCGCCAGCCGCCGCTGGTGCAGGGCATGGTCAAGTCGGTGGTCAACTCCACCACCAACAGCATGATGGGCGGGGTGCGTAACCAGCTGAATGCGGCGTGGGTGAGTGAAGTGGTCAACGTGTATCGCCAGTCTCTGGCGGGGCGTTATCCGATGTCGCCGGGCAGCGCGCGGGACGCCACGCTCGATGACTTCGGCCAGTTCTTCGGCGTTGGCGGGGTGATGGATAACTATTTCCGCAAATACCTGCAGCCTTACGTGGATACGTCCGCACAGACCTGGCGCTGGCAGCCGGGCGCGGCGCAGAAGCTTGGGATCGCGCCGGGCGTGCTGCAAACCTTCCAGCGTGCGGCGGCTATTCGTGACGCGTTCTTTAGATCGGGGGGCACCCAGCCGATCGTGCGTTTCGAGCTCAAGCCGGTGTCGATGGACCCGACCATCACCCAGTTCCTGCTCGACCTCGACGGCCAGCAACTGAGCTACGACCACGGCCCAAGCCGGCCGGTAGCGATGCAATGGCCGAACCCCGGCAGTATCGGCGTGGTGCGTATTTCGATCACGCCGCCGTCGGCCAGTGGCCGTTCCGGCGTGACCCTGGACGGCCCATGGGCATGGTTCCGTTTGCTGGAGCAATCGGACCTGAGCGCCGGCAATTCGCCGGACCGCTTCAACCTGCGTTTGCGGGTTGATGGCGCGAGCATCGCCTACGAGTTGCGCGCCAACAGCGCCTTCAACCCGTTCAAGAGCCGCGTACTCAGTGGCTTCAGCCTGCCGGAGCGGCTATGAACACGCTGGGCTTCTACGGCAAGTTGGCCAGCCGCGGTGACTTTGTCAGCCGCGCCTTGCCCCAGAGTTTTATCGGCCCGTGGGACAGCTGGCTGGCCGCAGGTTTGCTCGCCAGCCAGAGCAGCCTGGGTGGCGATTGGCTAAACGTCTATCTGGTCAGCCCGTTGTGGCGTTTTGTGCTGGCGCCGGGCGTATGCGGGCCGGACGCGGCGGCAGGCGTGGTGATGCCAAGTATTGATCGGGTCGGGCGCTATTTCCCGTTGGCCGTGGTGGCGTTGCTTGATCACGACACTAACCCGGCGTCATTGGTGGGTGGCCCGGATACGTGGTTTGAGCAGGCTGAAGAGCTGTTGCTCAGCACCCTGGATACTGGCGCCACGTTTGAACGTTTCAACGATGGCGTCGACAGCCTGGGCATCCCGGCCAGTGAACCGCGCGCGGTAGACAGTCGCTTCGCGGGCCTGCAGCGGGTCGCCGCCACCGTGCCCCACAGCCGCATGACCGCACTGGCCGAGCAGGCTTGTGAGGGTGCCAGCCTGTGGTGGGGCCGTGGCTCACAACGTATTTCCCCAGGTTTATTGCGGTGCCAGGGTTTGCCGGCTGCCGGCGATTTTGCGCAGTTTTTGCTCGGACAAGAAGGTGTGGTGTAGATGGGGGCGACGTTTAAATCCGCGAGCAAAAGCCATGTGGGCATGGTGCGCCAGGTCAATGAAGACGCGTGCCTGGACCTGCCGGAAAACCGCCTGTGGGTGGTAGCCGATGGCATGGGCGGGCATGCGGCCGGCGATTACGTCAGCAGCTTGATCGTCGACAGCCTGCGCAACGTGCCGGTGGGGCGCTCTCTCGATGAATACTCGGCGGCCTTGCGCAATGACCTGATCCGCATCAACGCCACGGTGCGTGAAGAAACCGCCAACCGTGGCGTGAGCATGATGGGCAGCACCGTGGTGGTGCTCGCCGCACGTGGCCTGCGTGGCGTGTGTTTATGGGCCGGCGACAGTCGCCTGTACCGCCTGCGCGAAGGGCAGTTGGACAGCATTTCGCGCGATCACAGCTACGTGCAGGACCTGCAAGACAGCGGCCTGCTCAGCGAAGCCGACGCGCGCGTGCATCCTCGCGCCAATATCGTCACCCGCGCCGTGGGCGTGGAGGCGCAGCTGGAAGTGGCGGTGACTGACCTGCTGATTTCCCCCGGCGACAGCTACCTGCTGTGCAGCGATGGCCTGAACAAGACCGTCGAAGACCATGAAATACGTGAAGTGCTGAGCCACGACGCGCCGGACGAAATCGTGCGCAGCCTGGTGCACCTGGGGCTCAACCGTGGCGCGCCGGACAATATCACTGCCATTGTCGTGAAGGTCTCGCCATGAACATTGTGATCCCTGGCTACGACATCGAAGGCGAGATCGGCGAAGGCGCCATGGCCAGCGTGTACCTGGCGACCCAGCGCTCGCTGGAGCGCAAGGTGGCCTTGAAGGTGATGGCGGCGGCGCTGGCGGCCGACCCGAGCTTCTGCGAGCGCTTCCTGCGCGAGGGCAAGACCCTGGCGCGCCTGTCGCATCCGCACACGGTGACCATCCATGACATCGGCAATGTCGGTGAGCTGTACTACATGGCCATGGAATACCTGCCCAACGGCACGCTGAAGGAGCGTATCGCCGCCGGCCTGACGCCGGAGCAGGGCGTGACGCTGATTCGCCAGATCGCTTCGGCGTTGGGCTATGCGCATGCACAGGGTTTGGTACACCGCGACGTCAAACCAGCGAACATTCTGTTTCGCGCTGACGGTACCGCCGTGCTGTCGGACTTCGGCATCGCCAAGTCCCTGGACGATCGCACCCAGTTCACCCAAGCCGGTTTTGCCGTGGGCACGCCGAGCTATATGAGCCCGGAGCAGGCGCGTGGCCAGGAAATTGATGGCCGCGCCGACCTGTATGCGTTGGGCGTGGTGCTCTACGAAATTCTCGTCGGCAAGCTGCCGTACAGCGGCACCGATGCGCTGTCCACTGCGCTGGCGCATCTGACCGAGCCGCTGCCGGAACTGCCGGTGCACCACGGGCGTTATCAGGAGGTGCTGCGCAAGCTGTTGGCCAAAGACCCGGCCGAGCGTTTTCCGGATGCGGCGGCGTTGCTGCGCGCGCTCGACCAACTGCCCGCGGATCCGCCGGAAGCCACGCTGGTGCGGCCGTTACCGATTCCGCTGAGTTTTGACTTGGCCGGAATGACGCCAGTGTCCATCGAGATTCCGACCGACAAACCCCAGCCGCAACCGGTGCGTCAACCGGTGGTAACTCCCACGCAACACCGCGCCGTGTCCGAGCAGCGCCGTGGCCCGGTGCTGGCCCTGGCCGCTGTCGCTGTGGCGGTTGCACTGGCTATTGGTGGCGCCAGTTACTGGTGGCTGAGCGGCAGCGATGAACCTGCCAAACCGTCTGTCGCCGTGGTGCCCAAGACCACACCACCGCCGGAGGTAAAGCCGGTGGTGGCCGAGGCGGATGGCGGCCAGCGGCCGTTGCTGATGGCCGGTAAAAAGACCTTGTTCCAGCGCGTGCTCAGCAAGCCGGGCGCCAAGCTGTCCCATGATGCCGGTGGTGCAGCAGACGAAGCCCTGCCGGCGTTTTCGGTGCTCTATGTTTACCAGCGCAAAGACATCGACGGCAGCCCGTGGGTGCGTGTCGGCGCCGCAACCGATGGGCGTAGCGATGGTTGGTTGCCCGCCGCTCAAGTCAGCGACTGGAAGCAAAGCCTGGTGCTTAAGTTTACCGAGCGCTCGGGCCGGGCGCCGGTGATGTTCCTGCGCCAATCGGCGCAGGTGGAAAAGCTGTTGGCTGATCCCGCCGCCGCCAAAAACGTGTTGGCCAAGGCGCAGAAGAACCGCGAAGACAATCAACAGGTGCTGGCGCTTGAGCCGACAGCCAGTGCTGTGCCGCAAAACCAGTTTTACCTGCTGCCGATTTTTGATTCCAAAGAGAGCTTCGACGAAAACGGCCAGCCGGTGCAGTTGCTCAATGTGGCGTCCATCGACCCGGGCAGCGCGGCGGCCAAGCCGGCCACCAAAGCAATCGCCGCAGACGCTTTCCGCACGGCCGTGGTGTTAGTGGTCGACACGACGGTTTCGATGCAGCCTTACATCGACCAGGTTCGCGATGTGGTGCATGAGTTGCAAACTCGCATTGCCGAGCGCGGTGAGCTTGATAGCGTGAGCTTCGGGCTGGTGGGCTTTCGTAACAGCATCAAGAAAACCCCTGGTTTGGAATACGTCGCCAAGACGCTCATCAGCCTTGATCAGGGCCGCGACCCGCAGCGCTTCCTCGATATGGCGCGCCAGGTCAAAGCGTCCACGGTGTCCAGTCACTCGTTCAATGAGGACGCGTTTGCCGGGGTGATGCAGGCGGTCGATGGCATGGATTGGTCTGGCTACGGCGGGCGCATCATTTTGCTGGTCACCGATGCCGGCGCGCTGCGCAAGAACGACCCGTTCGCCGCCACCCAGATGAACGAAGCCGAAGTGCGCCAGGCGGCACTCGGCAAGCAGATCAAGATTTACGCCCTGCACCTGCGTACCGATGCCGGCAAGAAAACCCACGCCGGTGCCGAAACCCAGTACCGCGTGCTGACCGCAGACGCCAACCCGCAGATCGGCGACCTTTACACGCCGGTGCCCGGGGGTGATGTACACAAGCTGGGCGAGCGGGTTGATGAGATTGGCACAGTGTTCGCCAACCTGGTGCACCAGGTACGCAGCGACACACCGCAACCGGTGCCGCTGCTGAGTAGCGCGCCGAGCCTGGCGGATAAATCCGCAGCAGTCGGCTACGCCATGCACATGGACTTCCTCGGCCGTAAAACCGCCAGCCAGGCGCCGCAACTGGTCAGCGCCTGGACCGCCGATCGTGACCTGACCAATCCGGCGCTGCCGGCGTTCCAGGTGTGCGTGATGCTCACAAAATTGCAGCTAAACGACCTGCAGCAATCGCTGAAACTGATCGTGGATGCCGCGCGTAAAACCCAGACCTCGCCCAAGGATTTCTTCCAGGAAATTGCCAGCGCTTCAGCCTATATGAGCCGTGACCCGCAGGCCCTGCGCAAGGGCGGCAACCTGGCTGACGGTGGCCTGCTCGGTGAATACCTGGAAGGCCTGCCGTACCGCAGCAAGTCGCTGAACATGACCCAGGACTTGTGGTTGTCGCTGAGTGTGGCCGAGCAGGAAGACTTTATCGACGAGCTGGATTCGAAAATCCGCCTCTACGAAACCTTTCACAATGATGTGGCCAACTGGGTCCGTTTCGGCGATGCCGAGCCGGGCGATGCGTTGTACCGCGTACCGTTGTCGACGCTGCCGTAATGCTGAACTTGAGCGCGGTGCACAAAAGCCGGGGCACGGGAAACCAGCGTTACAGCCTGGTGATTCCGGCCTTGCAGCTGCGTGCCGGTGAGCAGTTGGCGATTATCGGGCCCAGTGGCTGCGGCAAAAGCACTTTGCTGGATTTGCTCGCGCTGGTGTTGGCGCCGGATCAGGCGGGCCGGTTTGAATTTGACAACACCGATATCGGCGGGCTATGGCGTGCCGATCAGCAATCTACCCTGGCTGCGCTGCGCAGCCAGCACTTGGGTTACGTGCTGCAAACCGGCGGCCTGCTGGGTTTTCTCGATGTGCGAGGCAATATCGCCTTGTCGCGGCAATTGCTGGGTTTGAAGGATGACGGCAGCGTGGCGCGCCTGGCTGAACAGCTGGAGATCAGTGACCAGTTGGCGAAGAAACCGGCGGACCTGTCGGTGGGCCAACGCCAGCGCGTGAGTTGCGCCCGTGCCCTGGCCCATGCGCCGCAATTGGTGCTCGCGGATGAGCCGACCGCGTCGCTGGACCCACTGAATGCCGAGCGCGTGATGCAGGCGTTGCTGGCCCAGGCCCGCGAACACCGTGCCGCCTGCGTGATCGCCACCCATGACGAACCCCTGGCCCGCGCCAGCGGCTTGCAGGTACGGCGCATCGGTTGCCGCCGCGACCCTGATGGCGGCGTCACGGCCACGCTCGGGGAGGTGTGCTGATGCGCATCGGCTTGGTGGCCTCGCTGGCCTGGCAGGATTACCGCAATGACGCCTGGCTGTCGGCCTGTTCGGTGCTGGCGCTGGTGGCGGTGATCGCGCCGCTGCTGGTGTTATTTGGCCTGAAATTTGGACTGGTTGGCAGTTTGACCGAACGCTTGGAGACCGATCCGGCCACCCGTGAAATTATCCCATTGGGCGGTGGTCGATTCAGCAGCGAATTTATCCAGCAGCTAGGTCGGCGCAGCGATGTGGCCTTTGCCGTGCCGCGTACCCGACAAATTGCGGCGACCGCGCAGGTGGGCACGCTGGCGTTGGAAATGCTGCCGACGGCGGCGGGTGACCCGTTGCTCAGTGGTTTGCCAATGCCCAAGGGCCTGGACCAGATCGTGCTGAGCCACACCGCAGCCGAAAAGCTTGCGGCGCGGCCTGGGGATTGGCTGGAAACCCGCTTTGCGCGGCAAGTGGCGGGGCGCGTCGAAGCCCGCAACGCGCGCCTGCAGGTGCTGGCGGTGTTGCCGTTGGAAGCCTTCGCCCGTGACGGCTTGTTTGCTGATTTGGGCTTGCTGGAAGCGGCGGAAGATTACCGCGATGGCCGTGCCGTGCCGGTGTTGGGCTGGGACGGGGATGAGGTCGGGTTGAACGAGCAGCGTGTGTACCCGGCGTTTCGTCTTTACGCACGCAACCTTACTGATGTGGAGCCGCTGCGGGTGTATTTCGCCGGGCAGAATCTGTTGGTGTCGACCCAGGCACAGACCATCGCCCAGGTGCAGTCGTTGAGCCGCAACCTGTCGTTGGTGTTCTGGATTATTGCCGGGCTGGCCTTGGTCGGGGCGTTTGCAGCGATCTTCGCCGGGGCGCTGGCGGCTGTCGCGCGCAAGCGGCGGGAATTGTCGGTGTTGCGCCTGTTGGGGTTTTCCACCGGCGCACTGTTGTTGTTTGTGGTGTTGCAGGCGCTCTACAGCGCGGGGTTTGCCGCCGTGCTAAGCGCCGGGCTGTATGGCCTGGCCGAGGCTGCTTTGAATAAACTATTTGTGCAAGGGGCGGGCGAATATGCCAGTCACCTGCTGGCGCGTCACTACGTCCTGGCCCTGGTTGCAATCCTCGGCGTCAGCGCCGTGGCGGCGGCCTGTGGCGGTTGGCGAGTGGCGCGGATCCAGGCTTCTGAAGGAATCAGAGATGTATAAGTTACTGGGCGCCTGTGTGGCGCTGAGCCTGGCCTCGTTGGCCTGGGCCGATGAAGCGAGTGACAAACTGGATAACCCCAAGCCGTTGCCGGATGACGTGAGCCTGCCGCTGCCCTGCGAAGGCAATATGGTGTTCCGCTACGCCTACGTGCTGGCCCAAGGCACGCTGGATGACCGCGAGATCAGCCTCGGTTACCCCTTTGCCGAAGGCGAGGCGGGTTATCAGCAATCGTTTATTTCCGGCTACCGCCGCGACTTTATCAACGGCCAGTTCACGCTCAAGGATTTGCCAAAGGACTGGAACAAAGTCATCGCGCCGTTGATGCCGAAAACCGACGCCAAAACTCCGCTCAAGCCGATGCTGTATTTCATCGGCAAGTACGAAGTGACTGCCCGCCAGTATGCGCAGGTGATGTCCCAGGCGCAGTCGCTGGCCAGCGGCGAACCGGCTCCAGCCTGTGATGCGCCGACCGGCATGGCCGCACGTTTGCCCAAGGTAAAACTATCGCGTTTCGAAGCTGAACGTTTCTCGGCGGTGTACAGCGCCTGGCTGATGAAATACCACCGTGAGCTGCTGCCGGTGAGCGGCCGCGGTTCTTCGGCCGACGACGGCGGCCTGGGTTTTGTGCGCCTGCCCACCGAAGTGGAATGGGAATACGCCGCACGCGGTGGCCAGGCGGTGAGCCGTCAGGAACTGGAAGGGCGACTGTTCCCGCGCCGCGTCGACGGCAGCGAGAGCGACGGCCCGCTGGGTGATTACGCGGTGTTCAACCAGGTTGCCGGCGGCACCGGTCAGGCTGCGCGCTTGATGCCCATCGGCACCAAACTGCCCAACCCGATCGGCCTGTTTGACGTGATCGGCAACGCAGCGGAAATGGTCCAGGAATCGTTCCAGCTGGTGCATGCCGGGCGCCGCCAGGGCACCTACGGGGGCTTTGTGGTCAAGGGCGGCAACTACCTGGAAGGCGAGGGCACGCTGTTTACCGGCATGCGCCGTGAGTACCCGTTGTTCGCTGCCGATGGCACTGAGCAAAGCAACGAAACCACCGGTTTTCGCGTGGCGATCGGTGCACTGTCGGCGCCGCGTTCGCGCTACAAGGAGCTGTTCGACCAGTGGCAGAAAGAAGGCCGCCTGGCGTCGCTGACTGACGCCATCGATGACGCCCAGGACCCGACCAAGCGCCTGGACAGCATCATTGCCGCCAGTGTCGACCCCAAGCTGCAAGCCGAACTCGGCCTGGTCAACGAAGAGCTGAAACGCAACGTTTCATTGATCGCCCAGCAGCGCGAAGAAGCCGCGGGCAACCTGATCCAGTCGGCCGCGTTGGTGGCCGAGACCATCAGCAATTACAACATCCGCCTGGCCAACCTGCAGAAGAGTCGCCAGCAGGCCAAAGACAACAAGGATGAGGCCAGCGCGCAGCTGTTCGACATGGCCATCACCAATGGCCGCAGCGCCCTCGACGGCGCAGTGGCGATTTACATCGACAACCTGGCCACCGGCACGCGCTACACCGATGCGGTGATCCAGGCCCAGTTTCAAAGGATCAAGGAAGAGTTGGATCGCAAGCCAGTGCTCGGCAAGAGCCTGGTGACGCGCGCGACACTGTTCGTTCGCCATGTCGGCAACTACCGCAAGCAACAGCGGGCCGACCCGGCAACGATCTTGAAGGAATTGCTCGCAGCGAGCGGTCAGCGGTCTTGACCGCTGGTTGTATGGCGAGCTTGGAAAGGACTCAGGCGGCGGTGGGCCGTGCTGGGCAAGTCAAACTTAAAAGAGAACACACCTATGCTTTTTTCCCGTAAGGCGGTTTCCAAGCGTCACCTGCTGCTGATCGCAGCTGGTTTCAGCACCGTGTTGACAGGTTGCGCCACGTCGCCGGCTTCCAAGGTCGCGTCGAGCACCAAGGTCGAGTACTACCCCAACTGCTACGAGCCGGTGCAGCACTTGCGTGCAACCGATTCGAATATGACCAAGTCGGTCGTCACCGGTGCGGCGCTTGGCGCAGCCGGCGGTGCATTGCTGGGCGCGCTGACCGGCGACTCCGACAAGCGTGGCCGTAATGCCGCCATCGGTGCAGCGGGCGGCGCCCTGGCGGGTGGCGCAGCGGGTTACTACACCGAGCGTCAGAAGCAGATCACCGATGACAACCAGCGCATCGCGTCCTACTCCACCGACTTCAATAAAAGCGCGTCCGACATCGACCGCAGCACGGCCTACGCCAAGGCGTCCCAGCAGTGCTATCAGAGCGCATTCACCAAGCTGGTGGCCGACCGCAAGGCCAAGACCGTCAACGACACTGAAGGCCGCAAGCGCCTGGCGGAAATCGTGGCTGGCTTGAAAGAGTCCAATGACCTGATCGTTGCAGTGAACGGCAAGGCCAGCGAAGACTTGAACAACTACACCCAGGCTTACGAGCAAGATCTGAAACAAGTGGGTGTGCAGCGTGCTGACGTAGTGACCGTGGCCCAGGCCGACACGACGCCGCAGGTGGTGCCGGCGAAGAAAGGCAAGACGCCTGCCAAAGTCGCCAAAAAACCGGTGCTGCCAACCGTGCCGAAAGAAGCGGTGACCACCGAGAAGAGTATTCAGACCGTGCAAACCAAGCAGGCTGAAAGCAAGCAGGTCGCCAGCGCTGGCAAGGCGCAGATCGAAGGCACCTGCCGCGATCCGAACCTGGCCGACTGGGCGCCAGTGCCGTGCCCTAACGTTTAAGCAACATGTTGCTATAAGCGTTAAACGCCTGCCGATCTCCTGCTAAAGCGCGAGATCGGTGGCGTTCTGCCGGTAAATCGTTACACTGCTGCGGCCACTTAATAAATACACTGAGGCTGTGTGCATGAAATTTCGTCTTCTGCTGTGGGTGCTGGGCCTGATGATGGGCAAAGCCAGCCGCACCAATCCTGCCTTTCAGCAACAGCTGGGTGATAAAGACCTGGCGTTCCAGTTGCAGACCCTCGACGGCAAGGTTGCCCGTCACTTCATCGTCAAAGACCAGCGCATCACCAGCCGCTCAGGTGTTCACCCGGCGCCAGCCTTTGCTATCGCCTTTAAAGATGCCGCCTACGGCTTCGCCACGATGCAGGCGAAGAACAAGCAACTGGCGTTCATGACGGGGATTCAGGACAAGTCGATCCAGATCAAGGGCAACCCGGCGTTGGTGATCTGGTTCCAGGGGCTGACCAAGTATTTGAAGCCGCGTAAAAAAACAGCTGGTTAGCTTTCTGGAGTCCTCGGGGCACTGAAAACCCCGAGGAGAGCGCCTGTAAGTAGGTCTTTAGTCCTGTTGGTTCACACGTATACGACGGTCTTTGGCTGGGTCGAATCTGCCTGAAAACCGTATGTCTCCATCGGTCACATGTTGCCGGCTCTTATATTCGTTGGTTTCGGTATTTCCGGCACTTTCATGAATGTCGACTTCGCTATCAAATTGCCGGTAAAGTTTTATAGAGGTGAATTGAGCCTTGGTCTGGATATACGTGTTGTCAGAGCGGCCAATAATAGTGTCGCTTGTACCTTCGGCGGAGATCGCTGTTCGAGATGAATCGCTGGGTGTACCACCCCTTATAGTGTTTTTTCCCGCGCCACCATTAATGAAGTTACTGCCTGTGCCTCCTGCCAAGGTATCATCGCCGTTTTCACCGTATAATTCTCCGCCGCCATAGGCTAGTTCAGCGGTATCATTGCCGTCGCCCAGATATACTTGAGCGTAGCCGCCACCCGTGCTCACGGTGTCTTTGCCTGGGCCAGTGTGAATGGTTACACTGGTCTTGACGTCAGGGGCTATCTTTACACTGTCATCGCCACCGCCGCTGTCTATGAACAGTTTGCCTTGATTGCCCTCGGGGTTAGAGGCGTCGATGTCCAGCTTGACGGCGTGCCCATTGATAATGGCGACGACGCGATCATTAATAACTTTTATATCGATTTTATCATCCGCATGTCCCGTATAAATTCTTACTTCGGAGGCGGGGTGATAAGTGCGGCCATTGACGTTTTGTGGTGCGCCTGGGTCAGGCGTCGTTACAACCAGTACGGTCCCATATTGGTCTCTGCGAGGTGTAAGACTGCCGTTGATGTTTACAGAGGGTTCGGTAGCTGTAGGTGAAGGGTAGGCGCTTATTGGGTTGTTAGTTATAAAGTTGCTAACGGTGGATGAAATAGACATAGGCAGAATCCAGAGTTTTAATGGTAAGAAAACTTACCGACATGCTCTATGTGGATTAGTTGGGCGGGACAGTTCCGTATCAGATGTTACTTCATATTTGTAAGTTGTTAGAGTGCCATGATTTCGTTGGGTAGGTATGTCACTTTCGCCTTCGCCGCTCAAAAGGCGAGGAGTAATTAACTGGGCATTATGATGCGATTCAGGATCAGACCATCCAGATCAGGGCAACCCGCTCCCACATTCGACCGCGTTCTACAGTTGGAACGCAGTTAAGTGTGAGAGCTGGTTTGCCTGCGAAAGCTATGTAGCAGGCGACAGACTTATGCCTGGCTGAACTGGGACGCGAGTTCGCGTAGCAGCACCTCGGCATCCAGTACCTTGCCGACCACTTCCTCAGCCTTTTCCCGGCTCAAGCCCAAACGTTCGATCAGGGCGTCGGGTATCGCCTCATCCGGCCCGGAACCAATTCCACGACTGCGCAGCAAACGTACCGCCAAGCACACCAGGTTGGGATATTCAGCATATTGCCCGTCATAGGTCGGGTCGTGCTGAAAGCGCAGGGCGGTGGACAGTTCGTCCGGCATGTCCCAGTAGCGCATCAGCCAGGCGCCGATTTGCTCGCGGCTGATGCCCAGCAGGTGCTGCTCGACATAGCTGTGGCACAGGTGCGGGTTGACCTCCAGGTGGCGACAGATCAGCGAGAAGTGCGGCGGGAACACATGGGCCAGCAGCAAGTAACCGAAGTTATGCAGCAGGCCGGCCAGGTAGGTCAGGCCAGCTTCCGGGCGCTGGGCGCGGGGCATGGCGCGGGTCAGGCCTTCGATCACAGCAGCGGTATAGATCGACTGGTGCCAGTACGGCGTGGACTGGTGCGGGTGGTCCTTGGGCAGGCTCAGGGTTTTGCCCAGGGCCAGGCCCAGCGCCAGGTTGATCACCAGGTCAAAGCCCAGCACGCGCACGATGGCGTCCTCCACTGAGCGAATCTTGCCCGGCGAGGCGTAGTACGGCGACGCTGCCCAGCTCACCACTTGGGCGGCGAGGGCTGGGTCGGTTTCGACGACGCTGGTGATGTCATCGATGGTGGCGTTGGGGTCGACGCGCAGCTTGATGATTTTCTGCGCGGTGTCGGCCAGCGGCGGAATCTCGATGGTCGCTTCCAGACGCTGCTGGATTCGGCGGGCGGTGAACGCCTGCATCGCCTGGGTGATTTCCTCGCGGTCATCGTTCGGGCGATCGAGGTTGGGGCGGATGTTGCTCAGCGGTTCGCCGAAGTGCCCGGCGCTGGCCTTGGTGAGCATGGTCTTGAAATCGATGCTGGCGATTTCCAGCAGCAGCCCGGCTTCGCCGGAATGCACCAACAGGCTGGGTTCGCTGAGCAGGCTGCCTTCATACAGGCACGGCGAGCTGGTCAGTACCGGCAGGCCGGGCAACAGGCTCAAGTCGTGCTTGGCCAGCATGCGCTCGATGCGGTCCGGCGACACGGCCGTGAGGCGGCGGCCGGTGAGTTCAGCCAGGCGGTTGAGGTCGAGTAACTGGCTTTGCGGGAACAGCACCATGAGTGCGCCCACGGCATCTTCCAGCAGTACTGCCTGGACTGTTTGTGCGGGATTCAGGCCGGCGTGTTCGGTCACTTCCGTGTAGGGGATGGCGAGTTTTGCGAGCAGAGCCCGAATGACCGGCGGGGCGGTCAGTGGGGCTGTGGCGAGGGCAACTTCTGACATGGCCTGATCCAATTTCGTACAGTCACCGAAGTATAACCAGCTTGATACAACTGTTGGTTGGATAAGTGAGTCAGGCGTCACACTTGGCCGTATTGCTGCCCATGCCTGAGCCAGCGATCGAGCAAGGGGCTGACATGTTCCGGCCAACGCTCCAGCAGCGCTTGCGCCGCATCACGCACAGCGGGCAGCAAGTCGGCATCGCGCATCAGGTCGGCGACCTTGAATTGCAGCAGGCCGGTCTGGCGAGTACCAAGCATTTCGCCGGGCCCGCGCAGTTCGAGGTCTTTTTCGGCGATGACAAAACCGTCGTTGGTCTCGCGCATGATGCCCAAGCGCTGACGGCCGATCTGGGACAGCGGCGGGTGGTACAGCAGCACGCAGTGGCTGGCGGCGCTGCCCCGGCCGACACGGCCGCGCAGTTGGTGCAGTTGGGCCAGGCCCAGGCGCTCGGGGTTTTCGATGATCATCAAACTGGCGTTGGGCACGTCCACGCCGACTTCAATCACCGTGGTGGCTACCAGCAGTTGCAGGTTGCCAGCTTTGAACTCGGCCATCACCGCGGCTTTTTCCACAGGCTTCATGCGCCCGTGGATCAGCCCGACCTTCAGCTCGCCCAGGGCACTGGTGAGGTCCTCAAACGTGGTCTCGGCGGCCTGGCAGGTCAGCTCTTCGGATTCTTCGATCAGCGTGCACACCCAATACGCCTGACGGCCTTCGGCGCAGGCGCCGCGCACGCGTTCGATGACCTCGACGCGGCGCGTGTCGGTGACCAGCACGGTATTGACCGGCGTTCGGCCGGGCGGCAGCTCATCGAGGATCGACGTGTCGAGGTCGGCGTAGGCGCTCATCGCCAAGGTGCGCGGGATTGGTGTGGCGGTCATGATCAACTGGTGCGGGTTCATGCGCCCGCCCACGCCTTTCTGGCGCAGGGCCAGGCGCTGTTGCACACCGAAGCGGTGCTGTTCGTCGATGATCACCAAGGCGAGGTTCTTGAACTGCACTTCGTCCTGGAACAATGCGTGAGTGCCCACCACCATCGGTGCGCCACCGGCAATCTGCTCCAGCGCCGCTGCGCGGGTCTTGCCCTTGAGCTTGCCGGCCAGCCACGCCACTTCCAGGCCCAGCGGTTCGAGCCAGCGCTTGAAGGTGATGAAGTGCTGTTCGGCGAGAATTTCGGTGGGCGCCATCAGCGCCACTTGGTAACCGGCTTCCAACGCCTGCAAGGCGGCGAGGGCGGCCACCACGGTTTTACCTGCGCCCACGTCGCCCTGGATCAGCCGCAGCATGGGTTCGTGCTGGCTGAGGTCGTAGGCGATTTCATTGCCCACGCGTTGCTGGGCCCCCGTTGGCGCAAAGCCGAGGTTGGCCAGGTATTGCGCAGGTAGTCGCGTGGCCTTGGGCATCGCCGGCGCGCGCAGAGAGCGCATACTTTCGCGCAGGCGCTGCTGGGACAGTTGGTGCGTCAGCAGTTCTTCAAAGGCCAGGCGATGCTGGGCCCAGTGATGGCCCAGTGCGAGTTCGTCGACGTCGGCGTCGGCGGGTGGGTTATGCAGGTAACGAATCGCATCGTCCAACGGCGCCAGTTGGTAGTCGCGCGCCAGCTCCAGAGGCAACCAGTCGGGCAAGCTTTTGGGGCCGAGCATCGTCAGCGTTTGCATGCACAGCTGGCGCAGGCGTTGTTGGGTCAGGCCTTCGGTCAGCGGGTAGATCGGCGTGAGAGTGGTATCCACCGGAGGCGGCTCGTCGCCGGTGATTGCGCGGTACTCCGGGTGGTAGATTTCCAGGCCGGATGCGCCGGGGCGGGCTTCGCCGTAGCAACGCACGCGAGTGCCACGCTTGAGGCCTTCCTTTTGCGCGTTGCTAAAATGGTAGAAACGCAGGCTCAGGCCGCCGGTGCCGTCCTGCAGGCGCACGACTAAACTGCGGCGCTTGCCCATCACCACATCGGCGCCGCTGACGGTGCCTTCGACCACAGCATCCTGCCCAGGGCGCAAGTGGCCAATGGGCACCACACGCGTGCGGTCCTGGTAGCGCAGGGGCAGGTGGAACAGCACGTCCTGGAGGTTCTCCAGGCCGACCTTGGCCAGCTTTTCGGCCATGGCGTCACCGACACCTTTGAGTGCGGTGACCGACACCTGCGACAGCTCTGTCATACCGTTAATCAGCTCGCAGCATTCGGCTTGGCCACCGAGCACAGACGAACCGAGTCGGCCAGGATCTCAATGGCTTTCGGGCGCGGGAAGCTCGCGCGCCAGGCAATCGCCACAGTACGGAACGGCACCGGCGGCGTGAGTGGGCGCACTTCGATCACGCCGGGGGCGTAGTGATGGCTGTCCACTGCCGACAGCGGCAGGATCGAAATACCCAGGCCGGAAGCGACCATATGGCGAATGGTTTCCAGGGAGCTGGATTCCACGGTGGTATGTTTGGCGCCGTCGTTGCCCTTGGTCAGGGTCGGGCAGGCTTCCAGTACCTGATCGCGGAAGCAGTGACCTTCGCCCAGCAGCAGCAAGCTCTTGTCGTTGAGCAGGCCGGCGTCGATGGTGTCCTTTTGCGTCCACGGGTGGGAGGCCGGCATCAACACGTAGAACGGTTCGTCGTAGAGCGGCAGGGTCAGCACGTCTGCTTCGTTGAACGGCAGGGCGATGATGATCGCGTCCAACTCGCCATTGCGCAGTTTGTCGCGCAGTACATGGGTGAAGTTTTCTTCGATATACAGCGGCATCTGCGGCGCAACGCGGTGCAGTTGCGGAATCAGGTGCGGGAACAGGTACGGGCCGACGGTGTAGATGGCGCCGACTTTGAGCGGTGCAGTCAGCTGGTTCTTGCCGGCCTGGGCCAGCTCGCGGATGCTTTGGGCTTGCTCCAGTACCTTTTGGGCCTGGGCGACGATGCCTTCGCCCACCGGCGTGAGGCGCACGGCGCTCTTGCTGCGCTCAAAAATCAGCACACCGAGTTCGTCTTCAAGCTTCTTCACACCCACCGACAGCGTCGGTTGGCTGACATGGCAACGCTCGGCCGCGTGGCCGAAGTGCTGCTCTTGGGCGAGGGTCACGATGTAGCGTAATTCTGTAAGAGTCATAGCGGGCGTCCATGAGGTTGCGGGCCAAGCATACCGGCTGCAATCGATAGACGCACGTTATCAGAACTTTGATGGGGATTGAGCGGGGAATGTTGAGGATTTTGCTGAAGTGGTGAAACCAAATGTGGGAGCTGGCTTGTGTGGGGGCTCCCACACCAGCCGGCTCCCGTTTGCCGCTTACCGGCGGCGCTTCTCAATGTTGTAAACAAATGGCGCGACGATTTCGACGCTGCCGCCTTTCAACATATCGGCCGGTGGTTTGGGCAGTGGCTGGGCTCGACGGATCATGTCCAGGGTCGCACGGTCCAGATCGGCGTTGCCGGAGCGGCCCACCAACTCGTAGGACAGCACGTTGCCTTCGGCATCGACCACAAAGCGCAGGCGGTTCAAGCCTTCCTTGCCTCGCTGTTGGGCACCTGGCGGATACTTCTTGTACTTCTGCAAGTGCGCCAGCAGGGCGCCTTCCCAGGACGCTTTGGCTGCGACCTGTTGTGGCGACGGGCCCGGAACCGGCTGGGCAGACTTTTCAGCTGGCGCATTGTTTTGTGGCGATTCGCTCGGCGGTTCTTCGGAAGGTTTTTCCTTGGGCGGCTCGGGCTTCTTTTCCACCGGCTTGGGCGGCTGCGGCTTCGGTTTTGGCTTGACCGGCTTGGGCACCTGGATCGTTGGTTTAGGTGCCTCAGCCAGTTTTGGCAGGGGCAGCTCTTCCACGGGGGCAGGCGGCTGCGGCGGTGTGACAACCTTGGGTGGAGCCGGCGGCGGCGGTGCAGGCATCGGCGCGAGGTCGATGACCATCGCCGCCGGTGGCAGTGTTACCGGATGCGGCGCGGACCACTGGAGCGCGATGATAATCGCGACGGCATGCACGCCCAGCACGACGGCGAGGCTGGTGCCATAACGCGTCAGTTTGTGGCGCGTCGTGATCATTTCTTGGCTGCCGTCTCAAGTCCGACCAGGCCTACCTTGAGGTAGCCGGCTGCCCGCAGGGCATCCATCACACTCATCAGGTCGCCGTAGTCCACGCCTTTGTCGGCCTGGAAGAAGATCGTCGTGTCTTTCTTGCCTTGGGTCTTGGCGTCGAGCACCGGGCCCAGGGTTTCAGCTTTGACTTCTTCTTCGCCCAGGAACAGGCGTTGGTCCGCCTTGACGCTGAGGAAAATCGGCTTCTCCGGCCGCGGCGCAGGCTTGGCGCTGGACGCGGGCAGGTCGACCTTGATATCCACGGTCGCCAGCGGCGCGGCCACCATGAAGATGATCAGCAGCACGAGCATTACGTCGATAAACGGCGTGACGTTGATCTCGTGGTTCTCGACGAGTTCGTCGTCGCCTTGATTCAAATGCAGGCCCATGGCCGATTACCCCACTTTCACCATGTGCGGTTGCGAGCTGCGCTCGGTAGGCAGGTGATCGAGGTCGCGGCTGACCAGCAGCAGGACTTCTGCCGACGCGTCCGAAACCTGGGCCTTGTAGCCGGCAATCGAACGGGCGAAGACGTTGTAGATCACCACCGCAGGGATTGCTGCAACCAGGCCCAGCGCGGTTGCCAGCAGGGCTTCGGCGATGCCGGGGGCGACGACGGCGAGGTTGGTGGTCTGGGTTTTTGCGATGCCGATGAAGCTGTTCATGATGCCCCACACGGTGCCGAACAGGCCGACAAACGGTGCGGTGGAACCGATGGTGGCCAGCACACCGGTGCCGCTGCTCATGTTACGGCCGCATGCTGCAACCAGGCGTTCGAGACGGAAGCTGACGCGTTCCTTGATGCCTTCTTTTTCGCGGGTATTGACCGACAGACGCATTTCTTCCAGAGCGTCGTGTACCAGCAGGTTGGCCAGGGTGCCCTTCTTGGTCGCGCTCTCGCTGGCTTCCTTGAGGGTGGTGGCTTTTTTCAGGTGGACGATCTCAGCGCGCAGACGGCGCTTGGCGCCCAGCAGCTCGAAGCCCTTGGCGATCCAGATGGTCCAGGTGATGATCGAGGCGATGGCCAGGCCGATCATCACGGCTTTTACCACGACGTCAGCGTTCTGGTACATGCCCCACGGCGACAGGTCATGGGCCATGCCCAGGCTGTTGTCTTCTTCCAACACTACACCGGTTTCGTCGGCAGGTGCGACGTCGCCTGCAGCCTGGGCCGGGTCGGTGGCCACCGGTGCGGCAACAGGAGCAGCTGGCGTAGCGCCGGTGTGCTCGGCAGCAGCCGGTGCGGCTGGGGCGGTGGCATCAGCGAAGGCAGCGGTCGGTGCCAGCAGTACGCTGAACAGCAGCGCAGCAATCGCACGCCAGGCGCGGGATGGGCTGTGAAGCTTGGTTGGCGAAGCGGGGTTTGTATTACGTGTCATGCTGGCCGGACCTGAGAGGAAAAATTGAGTGATCGTCCTGCCAGACCCTTGAGGGTCGAGGACAAATGGGCCGTTATTATTGCAAGTAATTCTTGTTAACAAAAGTAATACAGTAACTTTATTTGTGCTTTTTCTGGCCGCTCGTCATCTGCGAGGGCTAATCTAGACCTTTAAGAACGGAGTTTTATGATGTCTGCGCCTTCTGTTGTGATTGCCGGTTGCGGCGATGTGGGGAGCCGGCTGGCTAGCCAATTGCTCGGCGCGAATTGGGAGGTTCATGGCCTGCGCCGTGATGTTTCAAAGCTCCCCGATGGCGTGATCGGCATTGCCGGCGACCTGTTCAAAAAGGATTGCCCTGAGACCTGGCCGATCGGCGCAGTGGATTACCTGGTGTATTGCGCGGCCGCCACCGACCACGATGAGGCCGGGTATCGCGCGGCATACGTGCAAGGGTTGCAGCATGTGTTGGAGTGGCTGAGTGACTACGGCCAGGCGCCCAGGCACCTGCTGTTTGTTTCCAGCAGCAGCGTGTATGGCCAGCAGAATGGTGAGTGGGTCGACGAAACATCTGATACCAGGGCGACGGGCTATTCCGGCCAGGTCATGCTGGAGGCCGAGCAGGTCGCGCTCAACAGTGGGATCCCGGCGAGTATCGTGCGCTTGACCGGGATTTACGGCCCGGGCCGCGAATGGCTGCTGACCCAGGTACGCCAGGGCTATCGCGTGGCAATCGATCCGCCGTTGTATGGCAACCGGATTCACGCGGATGATGCGGCAGGTTTGCTGGCCTTTTTGCTGCGTCATGTAGAGCAGGGCGGCTCGCTGGAAAAAATCTACATCGGGGTCGACGATGCCCCAGCGCCATTGGCGGAGGTGGTGGGCTGGTTGCGCGAGTACCTGGGCGTGACGGAGTGGGCGGATGACGCCAGTGTAAGGCGTGCCGGCAGCAAACAATGCAGCAACGCCCGGGCTAAGGCGTTGGGCTGGGTGCCGACCTACCCGACTTATCGCGAAGGGTATGCGGCGATTCTCAAGGGCTGAAACGCAGTCAAAAAATGTGGGAGCTGGCTTGCCTGCGATAGCGAAGTATCAGTCGACCTGTATCTCGACTGAGCCACCGTCATCGCAGGCAAGCCAGCTCCCACATTTGCTTCAGGGTGATGCTGGTTATTTCTTCTCAAGCAGCCATTGGCGCGGGCCGGGCGTGAACTGCGGCACCTCGTCGGCCAGCGCGGTGTTGATCGCTTGGAATATCGCCAACTGCTTGCCTTTGCGCGTGAAGATCCAGGGGTTGCCCTGGCCGTTCAATTGCAGCCAGATGCTGTCGTAGCCGCCGCTCATAGAGGCGCAGTCGCCCGCCAGACACAGCGAGTAGCGGTCGACGCCTGGCAGGCCGGCGACCTTTCCGTCGGCCTGGAACTGCACTGTGGAACCGTCGCCGTTGCCGTCGGTAATCTTCCAGTCGCCGCCCATATAGGCTGCATACAGTGCCCGTTCGAAGTTGGCACCCAGTGGCGCACCTTCCGGGGCGGGATCCTTGGCACGGGCGAACAGTTGCTCGGGCTCGTTATCGTTGGCCACTTGCAGCAGTTGTTTGCCTTTGCGCTTGAGTTCGGTGGCGGAGCTGCCGTAGAACTCAACGTTCCAGGCGCCGGATTTACCCCCGAGCAACTTGCCTTCGGCGACTTCAAAGCCGTTGTAGTAGCGCGCCTGCAAAGCCTTGGTATTGACCTCCCATTCGAGGTTCGGGCCAAAACTCTGCAGCGCTTCGCGCAAAGGGCCGCCCTTGGCTGCCGCGTTGATGGCGGCCTGGTTGATCCAGGTGCCACTCACATCCAGGTCGGCGGGGTTGCTGGCGCAGCCGCCGAGCAACAGGGCGAGCAACGAAGTGGCTACAAGCGCTTTGCGCATCATGAAATCCTTCTGAAACGAAGTCGGCGCAGCCTGTTGAGGCTGCGCCGGGTGTTTTACTCGATGACCAGAATCGCGTCCATCTCAACCTGTGCGCCCTTTGGCAGCGCAGCAACGCCGATGGCAGCGCGGGCTGGGTACGGCTGTTCGAAGTATTTGCCCATGATCTCGTTGACCTTGGCGAAGTGGCTCAGGTCGGTGAGGAAGATGTTCAGCTTGACGATGTCCTTGAACGAACCGCCGGCGGCTTCGGCTACGGATTTCAGGTTTTCGAAGACTTGTACGGTTTGTGCTTCGAAGCCTTCAACCAGTTCCATGGTCTTTGGGTCCAGCGGAATCTGGCCGGACATGTAGACGGTGTTGCCCGCCTTGATCGCCTGGGAGTAAGTGCCGATGGCGGCCGGGGCTTTGTCGCTGGTGATAACAGTCTTGGTCATGAGTTGCTCCTTGTAAGAGAGGGGCTATGCACGCATACGGGTGATGCGGATCACTCCGGTCAGGGCGCGCAGTTTCTTGATCACGCGGGCCAGGTGCACGCGGTCGTGCACGCTGACCACCAGCTGGACCACGCTGATGCGCCCATCGCGTTCATCCATGCTGATTTTTTCGATATTGCCGTCGGCCGCGTTGACGCTGCTGGCAAGCAGTGCGATCAGGCCGCGCTGATGCTCCAGCTCCACACGCAGCTCGACGTTGAATTCGCCGGTGACATCCTTGGCCCAAGAGAGCTGGATGCATTTCTCCGGGTTGTGGCGGATTTCAGTGATATTGCGGCAGTTGTCCAGGTGCACCACCATGCCTTTGCCCGCCGACAAGTGGCCGACAATCGGGTCGCCCGGGATCGGCGTACAGCATTTTGCGTAGCTGAGCACCAAGCCTTCGGTGCCGCGAATCGCCAGTGGACCTTCCGGGCTTGGCAATTGTTCGCCTTCGCCGAGCAGGCGACGAGCGACTACATAGGCCATGCGGTTACCCAGGCCGATATCTTCCAGCAGGTCTTCGATGGTTTCCTGGCGATACTCGTGGAGCATCGCTTGTACGCGCTCTGTCGGAATTTTGTCCAGGGCACTGTCGAAACCGTTGAGGACCTTGTTCAACAGGCGTTCGCCGAGGCTGATGGATTCGGAGCGGCGTTGCAACTTCAGGGCGTGGCGGATGTGTGTCCGCGCTTTACCGGTGACCACGAAGTTGAGCCAGGCCGGGTTCGGGCGCGCGCCGGGAGCACTGACGATCTCGACCGTGGAGCCGCTTTGCAGCGGTTCGGACAGCGGCGCGAGGCGACGGTTGATCCGGCAGGCAATGCAGCTGTTACCGACGTCGGTGTGCACCGCGTAGGCAAAGTCGACCGCCGTGGAGCCTTTGGGCAGCTCCATGATTCGGCCTTTGGGCGTGAACACGTAGACCTCGTCCGGGAACAGGTCGATCTTCACGCTTTCGATGAATTCCAGGGAGTTGCCGGCACGTTGCTGCATTTCCAGCACGCCTTTGACCCACTGGCGAGCACGGGCGTGGGTGCCTTTTGGCTGTTCGTCACCGCTGGATTTGTATAGCCAGTGGGCGGCGATGCCGTTGTTGGCCATCTCTTCCATTTCCCGCGTGCGGATCTGGATCTCGATCGGCACCCCGTGCATACCGAACAGCGTGGTATGCAGCGACTGATAGCCGTTGGCCTTGGGAATGGCGATGTAGTCCTTAAAGCGTCCCGGCAGGGGTTTGTACAAATTATGTACAGCACCCAGCACGCGGTAGCAGGTGTCTACCTTGTCGACGATGATCCGGAACGCGTACACGTCCATGATCTCGTTGAAGGCTCGGCGCTTGCCGCGCATCTTCTTGTAGATGCCGTAGATGTGCTTCTGCCGGCCGCTGACTTCGCCTTCAATCTCGTCGATCGCCAGGCAGTGGCTCAGCGACTCTTCGATCTTGTTGACGATTTCCTTGCGGTTGCCCCGTGCGCGCTTGACCGCCTGGTAGATGCGCGCCGAGCGCATCGGGTGCATGGCCTTGAAGCCGAGGTCTTCGAATTCGATACGAATGGCATGCATGCCCAGTCGATTGGCGATGGGCGCGTAGATTTCCAGGGTTTCCTTGGCGATGCGCCGGCGTTTTTCGCCGGACAGCACTTCCAGCGTGCGCATGTTGTGCAGCCGGTCGGCCAGCTTGACCAGAATCACACGGATATCCCGCGCCATGGCCATGGCCATTTTCTGGAAGTTTTCTGCCTGGGCTTCAGCCTTGGTCTCGAAGTTCATCTGGGTCAGTTTGCTGACCCCGTCGACCAGTTCGGCCACGGTTTCACCAAATTGCGCGCTAAGCGCTTCCTTGGCGATGCCGGTGTCTTCGATCACGTCATGCAGCATCGCGGCCATCAGGCTCTGATGGTCCATGTGCATGTCGGCAAGAATATTTGCCACCGCAAGAGGATGGGTGACATACGCCTCGCCGCTTCGGCGGCGCTGGCCGTCGTGGGCTTGTTCGGCGTAGAAATACGCTCGGCGGACCAGGTTGACCTGGTCTGGGCCGAGGTAGGCCGATAAGCGATCGGCGAGGGCGTCTATGCTCGGCAAAGTATGAACTCCTGCCGTTGGCTGTGACCCCGCGCCGTGCTACGTCGACCAGGCATAGGCTTAGACGGCCTCGTTGGACTCGTCCTCGAACGCTGCAAACAGCGGTTCGTCTTCAACGATTTCAGCGTTGGCGATGAACTCGTAGCTCATCAGGCCTTCAGCGATTTCACGCAGGGCTACAACGGTAGGCTTGTCGTTTTCCCACTGGACCAGGGGCTCTTTGCCGCCGGTGGCCAGTTGACGGGCACGCTTGGTAGAGAGCATGACCAGCTCAAAGCGGTTATCCACGTGTTCTAGGCAGTCTTCAACGGTTACGCGGGCCATGGTATTCCTCGGAGCGAATGCAAGATGCGCGCTGCCCGGTTGGGCGAGCGGACTAAACAGTTTAAAAAATCACCAGCGTTTAGGGAAGCGCTGATTTTCCCCGCGCCCTCGCAAAACCGCTACAAGTGCCAATGTAAAGCCCTTGCAGCGGTTTTGGGAAGCGCCAATCAACCAAGCAGTTCAGCGAGTAATTTGCCAAAACGCTGCTGTTGGCGCTTTTGCTGGAGCTGATTGGTGCGAAAAATCGCCTTCAAGTCATCCAGTGCGTGGGCAAAATCGTCATTAATGATCAGGTAGTCGTAGTCGACGTAGTGGCTCATTTCGCTGACGGCTTCGCGCATGCGGCCTTCGATGATCTCGTCGCTGTCCTGGCCGCGGTTGGTCAGGCGCTGGTGCAACGCTTCCAAAGACGGCGGCAGGATGAAGATGGAACGCGCCTTGGGCATCAGTTGGCGCACTTGTTCGGCGCCCTGCCAGTCGATCTCCAGGATCAGGTCGTGGCCTTCGTCCAGCGTCTGCTGCAGGTGGCTTTGCGAGGTGCCATAGAGGTTGCCGAACACTTCCGCGCGCTCCAGAAAGTCGCCGTGTTCGATCATCTTGACGAACTCGGTGCGCTCGACGAAGTGATAGTGCACGCCGTTCACTTCACCTGGGCGCATGGCGCGGGTGGTGTGCGAGACCGAAATGCGGATTTGCTCGTCGGCGTCGGTCAAGGCTTTGACCAGGCTGCTCTTGCCCGCGCCCGATGGCGCAGAAATGATGTAAAGGGTGCCGGTGCTGTGGGTCATGGAAGTTGCCTTACTCAATATTCTGTACTTGTTCGCGCATCTGCTCGATCAACACTTTGAGGTTGACCGCAGCCGTGGTGCTGCGCGGATCAAACGCCTTGGAACCCAGTGTATTGGCTTCGCGGTTGAGTTCCTGCATCAGGAAGTCCAGGCGCCGACCGGCGGCACCCGCTGATTTGAGTACGCGGCGCACTTCGAGGATGTGGGTGCTCAGGCGGTCGAGTTCTTCGGCTACGTCGCTCTTTTGCGCCAGCAGCACCATTTCCTGTTCCAGGCGCACCGGGTCGAGGTCGGCCTTCATGTCGGTGAAGCGGTCCAGAACCTTCTGGCGCTGGGTGGCGAGCATCTGCGGCACCAGCTCACGCAGGGTGACCACGTCTTCTTCGATCGAAGTCAGGCGCTCATTGATCAGGCGGGCCAGTTCGGCGCCTTCGCGCTCGCGGCCGGCCTTGAGTTCCTTCAAGCCCTGGGTGAACAGGGCGAGGGCTTCGGCATTGAGGGCTTGCGGGTCGGTGGCGTCGGCCACCAGTACGCCGGGCCAGGCCAGCACTTCCAACGGGTTCAGCGCGGCCGGTTGCTTGATCAGGCCGGCGATGGTTTCGGCGGCGGCTACCAGTTGCGCGGCGCGATCGCGGTCGACCTGCAGCGGCTTGCCGGTGGTTTCTTCGGTAAAACGCAGGGTGCATTCCAGCTTGCCCCGCGAGATACCCTGGCGCAACGCTTCACGCACGGCGCCTTCGAGGTCGCGGAAGGATTCCGGCAGGCGCAGGTGCGGCTCCAGGTAGCGGCTGTTGACCGAGCGCAGTTCCCAGCTCAGGGTGCCCTGGGCGCCGGCTTTTTCGACGCGGGCGAAGGCGGTCATGCTGTGCACCATGGAAGTACCTCGCGATGCAGACCCGCAAATGCGGGCTGATGGGTAAATTTTGAAGCCGACAGGCTGCGAAGGCGCAGGATTGTAGCGCAGTGGGGCGAGCGCGCCCAAACAATGGGCGCCGACCAGGCCATTCGTAACCGAATTTTTTAGAAGTGCCCCGAAACGGTTCGCGGCTCTATAATGCTCGGCAGTTTTTCGTCCTTCGTACAGGTATCCCCTATGAAACGTCCAAGTGGTCGCGCTGCCGATCAGCTCCGCTCGATCCGCATTACCCGCAACTACACCAAACACGCCGAGGGATCTGTACTGGTCGAGTTTGGCGATACCAAAGTGATCTGCACCGTCAGCGTCGAAAACGGCGTGCCGCGCTTCCTTAAAGGCCAAGGTCAGGGTTGGTTGACTGCCGAGTACGGCATGCTGCCGCGCGCTACCGGCGAGCGTAACCAGCGTGAAGCCAGCCGTGGCAAGCAAGGCGGTCGCACCCTGGAAATCCAGCGCCTTATCGGCCGCTCGCTGCGCGCAGCCCTGGACATGTCCAAGCTGGGCGACGTGACCCTGTACGTCGACTGCGACGTGATCCAGGCTGACGGTGGCACCCGCACCGCCTCCATCACTGGCGCCATGGTGGCCCTGGTAGATGCGCTTAAAGTGATCAAGAAGCGCGGCGGCCTCAAAGGCGGCGACCCGCTCAAGCAGATGATCGCCGCTGTGTCGGTTGGCATGTATCAGGGCGAGCCTGTGCTGGACCTGGACTACCTGGAAGATTCGGCCGCCGAGACCGACCTGAACGTAGTGATGACCAGCACCGGTGGTTTCATCGAAGTGCAGGGCACCGCCGAAGGCGCGCCATTCCAGCCAGCCGACCTGAACGCCATGCTCGCCCTGGCCCAGAAAGGCATGACCGAAATCTTCGAACTGCAGAACGCCGCACTGGCCGACTGAGCCTGCCTCAAGGAGAAGCGCCATGAATGACAGCCAAATGCCCGTACCTACGCCTTCCTACGAAGTGCGCCAGGGAGCCATGTTGTGTCATCTCGCGGCGTTTCTGGGGTTTGTGTTCCCTTTCGGCAGTGTCGTGGGGCCGCTGATCCTGTGGCAGATGAAGAAGGAAGTGGACCCGTTCATTGATGATCAGGGCAAGGAAGCCCTGAACTTCCAGATCACCGTAGCCATCGCCTGGATGGCGTGCATTGTGCTGGCCTTCGCGGTGATCGGGTTTTTCCTGATGTTTGCCCTGGCAATCGCCACGGTGGTGCTGACGATCATCGGTAGCATCAAGGCCAACAAGGGGATTGCCTATCGCTACCCCTTGACCTGGCGAGTGGTCAAATAATGAGCAGGCACAAAAAAACCGACAGCGATGTCGGTTTTTTTGTGCCCGGAAAAAGACCTTAGATGGTCAGCGTCCAGTCGTAGTCCACGATCAGCGGCGCGTGCTGCGAAAAACGCGGCTGACGCGGCAGACGTGCGCTGCGAACGAACCGGCGCAGACCTGGGGTCAGCAACTGGTAGTCAAAACGCCAGCCCAGGTTGAGCATCTCAGCCTGTTCGTTATCCGGCCACCAGCTGTACTGGTCGCCTTCACGGCTGACTTCGCGCAGGGCATCCACATAGCCCATGTTGCCGACAATCTCGTCCATCCAGGCCCGTTCCGGCGCCAGGAAACCCGGTGATTGCTGGCTGTCACGCCAGTTCTTGATATCCAGCTTCTGTTGCGCCACGTACAGCGAGCCACAGTAAATGTACTCGCGACGTTTGCGTCGCTGTTTATCCAGATAACGGGCGAAATCGTCCATTAGCTTGAACTTCTGGTTCAAGTCTTCATCGCCGTTCTGCCCCGAAGGGAGCAGCAAGGTCGCGATGCTGACCTTGTCGAAATCGGCTTGCAGGTAGCGCCCGTAGCGGTCGGCTGTCTCGAAGCCGAGGCCGCTGATGACCGCCTTGGGTTGCAACCGTGAGTACAGAGCCACGCCACCTTGGGCAGGGACTTCGGCATCACAGGCATAAAGGAAGTAGCCATCCAGTTGGAAGGCTGGGTCGTCCAGTTCAAAGGCGGAGGCGCGGGTGTCCTGCAGGCAGATGACGTCGGCATTCTGTGCTTGCAGCCAACTGAGCAAACCACGCTCGACTGCAGCCTGAATACCATTGACGTTCACACTGATGATCCGCATAAATGGCCCCAAAAATCGCGTGCGTGTATGATACACGCCGTCTACCTAATTAGCTAAATCCGTGGTATCTGAGGCTTTTTTCATGCAGGCGTATCAACGCGATTTCATTCGTTTTGCCATCGATCGCGGCGTTTTACGCTTCGGTGAGTTCACTTTGAAGTCCGGGCGCACCAGCCCTTACTTCTTCAATGCAGGCCTGTTCAACTCGGGTTCGGCCCTGGCTCAGCTGGGTCGTTTCTATGCGGCAGCCATCGTCGATAGCGGTATTTCCTTCGACGTGTTGTTCGGGCCAGCTTACAAGGGCATCCCTCTGGCGGCCGCTACGGCCGTGGCCCTGGCTGAACATCATGAGCTGGATTTGCCATGGTGCTTCAACCGCAAAGAGGCCAAGGCTCATGGCGAAGGCGGCAGCCTGGTCGGTGCGCCACTCAAGGGCGACGTGCTGATCATCGACGATGTGATCACCGCCGGCACCGCCATCCGTGAAGTGATGCAGATCATCGCGTCCCAGGAAGGTGCCAAGGCCGCCGGCGTGCTGATCGCGCTGAACCGCCAGGAGCGCGGCAACGGTGAGTTGTCGGCAATCCAGGAAGTGGAGCGTGATTTCGGTATTCCGGTGGTGAGCATTGTTTCGTTGAACCAGGTGCTGCAATACCTGGAAGATGACGCGCAGCTCAAGCAGCATTTGCCTGCAGTGCGTGCGTACCGTGAGCAGTTCGGCGTCTGACACCGAACCCCTGTGGGAGCGGGCTTGCCCGCGATAGCGGTATGTCAGGCGGTGCAGTTCTTGAATGTGCCGCCGTCATCGCAGGCAAGCCAGCTCCCACATTGGAACTGTGAAAACAAAAAAGGCCCCGCTCAATTGGATTGAGCGGGGCCTTTTGGTTTTTGGCGTTTAAGGCCGCTTGCGGTTACTGATCAGCGTACCCACACCCGTATCGGTGAAGATTTCCAGCAGGATCGCATTCGGCACGCGGCCATCCAGAATCAGCGAACTGCCCACGCCGCCTTGCACGGCTTCCAGCGCGCAACGGATCTTCGGCAGCATGCCGCCGTAGATGGTGCCATCGGCAATCAGCTCGTCCACTTGTTGAGTGGTCAAACCGGTCAATACCTTGCCTTCCTTGTCCATCAGCCCGGCGATGTTGGTCAGCAGCATCAGCTTCTCGGCTTTCAGTGCTTCAGCCACTTTACCGGCGACCAGATCGGCGTTGATGTTGTAGGACTCACCGTTGGCGCCCACGCCGATGGGCGCGATCACCGGGATGAAGTCGCCCTTGACCAGCAGGTTCAACAAGTCGGTGTTGATGCCGATCACTTCGCCGACCTGGCCGATGTCGATGATTTCCGGCTGGGTCATTTCCGGCGTCTGGCGGGTCACCGTCAGCTTTTTCGCGCGGATCAGTTCCGCGTCCTTGCCGGTCAGGCCGATGGCACTGCCGCCATGGCGGTTGATCAGGTTAACGATGTCCTTGTTGACCTGGCCGCCAAGGACCATCTCCACCACGTCCATGGTCTGCGCGTCGGTGACGCGCATGCCATCGATGAAGTGACTCTCGATCGACAAGCGCTTGAGCAGGTCACCGATTTGCGGGCCGCCACCATGGACGACCACCGGGTTGATCCCCACGGCTTTCATCAACACGATGTCGCGGGCAAAACCGGTTTTCAGCTCGTCGCTTTCCATGGCATTGCCGCCGTACTTGATCACCAGCGTCTTGCCGACGTAGCGTCGAATGTAAGGCAACGCTTCGGACAGGACCTTGGCAGTGTTGGCAGCGGCTTCGCGTTCGAGGGTCATTCAGGGCTCCGGTAAAAAAATCAGAACGGTAATTGGAGATCAGGGGCAACACGTTTCAACTGGGCGTGGAACACGTCCTTGATGCGCTGCAACTCAGCCTCGGTATCCGCCTCGAAACGCAGGACCAGCACCGGTGTGGTGTTGGACGCGCGAACCAGGCCCCAGCCTTTGGCGTAATCGACTCGCACACCATCAATGGTGGTCAGGTTGGCGCCTTCACCCCATTGCGCATCGTGCAGTGCGTCAATGATGCTGAATTTGCTCTCCTCGGTCACATGTATATTGATCTCTGGTGTAGAAATATCATTCGGGAAGGTCTGAAACAGCTCCTGTGCCGTGGATTTTTCCTTGCTGAGGATCTCCAGCAGACGTGCGGCGCTGTAAATGCCGTCGTCAAAACCGAACCAGCGCTCTTTGAAGAACACGTGGCCGCTCATTTCACCGGCCAACAGCGCGCCGGTTTCCTTCATTTTCTTTTTGATCAACGAGTGACCGGTCTTCCACATTAGCGGGCGCCCGCCATATTCCTTGATCAGCGGCGTGAGGCGGCGGGTGCACTTCACGTCGAAGATGATTTCGGCGTTGGCGTTGCGCGCCACCACGTCACGGGCAAACAGCATCAGCAGGCGGTCGGCGAACACGTTTTCGCCGGTGTTGGTCACCACGCCAACACGGTCGCCGTCACCGTCGAACGCCAGGCCCACGTCGGCGCCGGTTTCCTTGACCTTGGCGATCAAATCCACCAGGTTTTCCGGCTTGCCTGGGTCCGGGTGATGGTTGGGGAAGTTGCCGTCGACGTCGCAGAACAGCGGGATCACTTCACAGTTGAGGGCTTCGAGCAGTTGCGGAGCGATCACGCCAGCCGCGCCGTTGCCGCAGTCCACCACCACTTTCAGGCGGCGGGCCAATTTGACGTCGCCGGTGATCTGGTCAGAGTAGCGCTGCAGAATGTCGACTTTGGTGACACTGCCTTTGCCGCTGGTCAGGTCGTTGGTCTTGAGGCGGTCGTGCAGGGCCTGGATCTGTTCGTTGGCCAGGGTGTCACCGGCAATCACGATCTTGAAGCCGTTGTAGTCCGAGGGATTATGGCTGCCGGTGAGCATCACCCCGGACTTACCGGCCAGTACGTTGGCCGCGTAGTACAGCGCTGGTGTCGGCACCAGGCCGACGTCGCTGACGTGGCAACCGCTGTCGGCGAGGCCCTGGATCAGTTGTTCCACCAGCTCCGGGCCGGACAAGCGGCCATCACGGCCTACCGAGACATTAGGTTCGCCCTGGGCCAGGCTCTGGGCACCGATGGCGCGGCCGATCCAGTAGGCGGTTTCGGCGGTCAGGGTCTTGGGCACCACGCCACGAATGTCGTAGGCGCGGAAGATGCTGTCGGGGAATGTCGGGGCTACTCGGGCTGCGGTACTCATCGCGGGGGTGAACTCCATCTGAAGGGGGCAAGGCTGGCCTTAAAGTGGCTGACCGGCAGGCTCAAACTGAAGGGTATGACGGTGTTTTCGGCAGAGAGTTCGTGGTGCAAAAATGCCATCGGCGTGCCGAGGCACTTTGGGAAAACGCGTAATGCATTGATTTCATTGTGGAAATTTCGCTGAATAAATCCGCACATTCTTCATCCTGAATAGCCATGCGGTGGCGTCTTGCCGGACAACTGCATCCGGCAAGGTTCAGCTTAGTCAGTGGCTGCCGGAATGCCCAAAACCACCTGCGCCGCGCTGAGTTTCGTCGAACTCCTGCACCAGTTCGAAGTGTGCCTGTACCACCGGTACCAGCACCAACTGGGCGATGCGCTCGCCGACAGCGATGTTGAACGCGGTGTTGCCACGGTTCCAGCACGACACCATCAATTCGCCCTGATAGTCCGAATCGATCAGGCCTACGAGGTTGCCCAGCACGATGCCATGTTTGTGGCCCAGGCCGGAGCGCGGCAGGATCAATGCCGCCAGGCCTGGGTCGCCGACGTAGATCGACAGGCCGGTAGGAATCAGGATTGTCTGGCCTGGCTCAAGGACGGTGTCTTCCTTGAGCATGGCGCGCAGGTCCAGGCCGGCGGAGCCCGGAGTGGCATAGGCCGGCAGAGGAAATTCGTTGCCGATGCGGGGGTCGAGGATCTTGGCTTGCAAAGCGTGCATGTAAATTAAACCTGGTTCAGCCGTTGGGCGATAAATGAGATCAGTTGGCGGGCAATCTTGCCCTTGCTGGTCTGGGCGAAAAGGGTGGCGTGCAGCTCGCGGTCGATCACGCTGCAGGCGTTTTCCTCGCTGTTGAAGCCGATGCTCGGGTTGGCGACATCATTGGCAACGATCAGGTCGAGGTTTTTGTCTTTCAATTTGCGTGCGGCGTAGTCCAGCAAGTGCTCGGTTTCGGCGGCGAAACCGACACTGAACGGGCGGTCCGGGCGCGTGGCGATGGTGGCCAGGATATCCGGGTTGCGCACCATTTGCAGGAGCAGGCCGTCGCCGCTTGTAGGGTCTTTCTTAAGCTTTTGCGGGGCGACAACTTCCGGGCGGTAGTCTGCAACCGCTGCCGAGGCGATAAACAGGTCGCAGGGAATGGCCGCTTCACAGGCCGCCAGCATGTCCCGGGCGCTGACTACGTCGATTCGCGTGACGCGATCAGGGGTTGGCAAGTGCACCGGGCCGGTGATCAGGGTGACGCGTGCGCCTGCCTCGACCGCGGCTTCCGCCAAGGCAAAGCCCATTTTTCCTGAGCTATGGTTGGTGATGTAACGCACCGGGTCGATGTTTTCCTGGGTCGGGCCGGCGGTAATCAGCACATGTTTGCCCGTGAGAGCCAGGTGCTGAAAGCACTCGGCGGCGCACAGCGCGAGGTCAGTAGCCTCAAGCATGCGGCCCATGCCCACGTCGCCGCAGGCTTGGCTGCCCGAAGCCGGGCCAAATACTTTAAGGCCACGGCTTTGCAGGAGTTGGGTGTTGGCCTGGGTGGCCGGGTCGCGCCACATGGCCTGGTTCATGGCCGGTGCGATGGCGACGGTGGCGTCGGTGGCCAGTACCAGAGTGGTCAACAGGTCATCGGCGATGCCTTGGGCCAGGCGGGCGATCAGGTCGGCGGTGGCCGGGGCGATCAACACCAGGTCGGCCCATTTTGCCAGCTCGATGTGGCCCATGGCAGCTTCGGCCGCCGGGTCCAAAAGGTCCAGGTGAACCGGGTGCCCAGACAAGGCCTGCATGGTCAGCGGGGTGATGAACTCACTGCCACCACGGGTCATGACCACGCGCACTTCGGCGCCCTGGTCCAGGAGCCTGCGAACCAGTTCTGCGCTCTTGTAGGCGGCAATGCCGCCGCCGACGCCGAGAACGATGCGTTTCCGATACAGACGCTGCATTGGTTTGCCTTTCCAGTTCAGTGATGCCAGTTCAGTGACGCCTGCGATGCCCCCTCCCCAGGGGAAATCACATGCAAAAAAGAGGGCTTAAGATAACACAGCGACCGTCAGGCAACAGCGGCGCACGTGCAGAGGGAGGCGGGATGAGTATTCGCGATTGGCCTGTGGCGGAACGCCCACGGGAGAAGCTTTTGGAATGGGGCGCGGCGAGTCTGTCGGATGCCGAGTTGTTGGCGATCTTCCTGCGTACCGGGGTTTCCGGCAGAAGCGCAGTCGACCTGGCGCGCCATCTATTGGCGCAATTCGGTGGCCTGCGCCCGTTGTTGGAGGCCAGCCAGACGCTGTTCAGCCAGCACTTGGGGCTGGGGCCGGCGAAATTTGCCCAGTTGCAGGCGGTGCTGGAAATGTCTCGGCGGCATATGGCCGAACGCTTGCGTGCCGACTCGGTGCTGGAAAGCCCGCTGGCCGTACGTGAGTACCTCAAGGCCTTGCTGCGCCACGAGCCCCACGAAATATTCGGCTGCCTGTTTCTTGACTCAAAGCACCGGGTGCTGGGCTTTGAGGCGCTATTTGAGGGCACCATCGACGCGGCCATCGTTTATCCGCGACAAGTGGTCAAGCGCGCGCTCGCTTACAACGCGGCGGCTCTTATCCTGTGCCACAACCATCCGTCCGGGAGCGTCGAGCCAAGTGCGGCTGATCGAAAATTAACCAAAATATTGCAAAAGGCCTTGGAGTCGGTAGATGTGCGGGTGCTCGACCACATCATCGTGGGCGATGGCGACCCGCTGTCGATGGCGGAATACGGCTGGTTGTAGGATGGGAGCAGCTGCAAGGTTGAAGCTGCAAGCCACAAGCGGCTTGCAGCTTGCAGCTTAGGGCTTGACGCTGACCTTGGAGAAATCCTGGCGCCCAAACGGGCTCACCTGGTAGCCGTCAACATTCTTGCGCGTCAGGGCGAATGCGGTGGGGTGTGCCAATGGCAGCCACAATGCCTGCTGCTGAATCTGAGCCTGGGCCTGTTGGTACAACTTGCTGCGCACGCCTTGTTCACTGGTGGTCTTGCCGGCGCTGATCAGCTTGTCCAGGGCCGGGTCGCAGTAGCGGGCGAAGTTGGTGCCGGATTTTACCGCTGCGCACGAGAACTGCGGGGTGAGGAAGTTATCCGGGTCGCCGTTGTCGCCGGCCCAGCCCATGAACAGCAGGTCATGTTCGCCGGCTTTGGCGCGGCGGATCAGTTCGCCCCATTCGATTACGCGAATCTCGGCCTGGATGCCGACTTTGGCCAGGTCCGCTTGCAGCAACTGGGCACCGAGGTTGGGGTTGGGGTTCAGCAGGCTGCCAGTGGGGCGAGTCCAGATTGTGGTCTTGAAGCCGTTCTTGAGTCCGGCGCGCTCCAGCAGCGTCTTGGCCTTGGCGATGTTCTGTGGATAACCTGGCAAGTCCTTGGCGTAACTCCAGGTATTGGGTGGGTAAATGCCATTGGCTGCTTCGGCGGTGCCTTCAAATACGGCCTTGAGGTAGCTGTCTTTGTCGAAGACCAGGTTGATTGCCTGGCGCACTTCGGGCTTGTCCAGCGGCGGGTGCTGGCTGTTGATCGCGACGAATGCGGTCATGAAGGCCGGGGTTTTTTCTACTTTGAGGGCAGGATCTTTCTCGGCTTCACTCACATCCAGTGGCTTGGGCGACAGGGCGATCTGGCATTCATCGCGATGCAGCTTTTGCAGGCGCACGTTGGCATCCGGGGTGATGGCGAAGATCAAGTTATCCACCGCCGGTTTGCCAGCAAAGTAATCCGGGTTGGCTTTATAGCGGACCACGGCATCCTTCTGGAACCGTACAAACACGAACGGGCCGGTGCCGATTGGCTGGCTGTTGAGTTTTTCAGGCGTGCCGGCCTTGAGCAGTTTGTCGGCGTATTCGGCCGGGTAGATCGAGGCAAAACCCATGCTCAAGGCGGCGAGGAAGGTGGAGTCGGCGTGATCCAGGGTGAAGCGCACGGTTAATGGGTCGAGAGCATCGATCTTCTTGACCAATGCGGGTAGTTGCAGCGACTGCGCATGGGGGAAGCCGCTCTGGGCGATCTTGTGCCATGGGTTGGCCGGGTCGAGCATGCGTTCAAAGCTGAAGCGTACGTCTTCGGCAGTCAGGGTGCGGCTTGGATTGAAGTACTCGGTGCGGTGGAACTTCACGTTCGGGTGCAGTTTGAAGGTGTAGGTCAGACCATCGGGCGACACTTGCCAGCTGTCCGCCAGGCTCGGCACCAGCTTGCCGGCCGTGGCGTCGTAGTCCACCAGGCGGTTCATCAGCACGTCGGCCGAGGCGTTGGTGGTGGTCAGCGAGTTGTACTGCACCACATCGAACCCTTCGGGGCTGGCCTCGGTGCAAACGCTCAGATTGGTGGCGGCAGAGGCCAGCGGCGCGATAAATAGAGGGGCGAGCAATAGCGGTAGGGCAGCGAGGCGCATATTCGGTTTCCTTTGCAGATCGAAGGCCCATCTGCGAGTGCAGTCTGGAAAAAGCCTACCGTAGTGGTCTGATTGATAAATGACTAGCCCATTTTTGCCTGTGCTTTTGGCGCAAATGCTGTTTTGATGGCGCCTCAGCGCGTTTCGCCTTGTACTTTTGTGTGCGGGCGAGCGCGGTAAATCATTCTGTGCGACGAGTGGTCGGCTGTTACAGCGGCCCCTCCTGGCAACGGTTCGGGCGTCTATTGCCAAGATTTACGCCGGTAAAAACACACGGGCTGTTGTTGCATTGGGGTCTTTCTGGTATAAAGCAGCGCTCTTTTCTAGGGGCCCGGTTCCTTCACTGTAGGTGTAGCCGGTAAGACCCTTAAAGAAACGCGGCGCCTGGCGCCAAATGACTGAGAGATTAAGCGGCCAACCCATGCCGGGTTGGGCATGTGGTTTTAGAGGGCTGAGGCATGTCGAGAGTCTGTCAAGTTACCGGTAAGGGTCCGGTGACTGGGAATAACATTTCCCACGCAAATAACAAAACCCGTCGTCGTTTCCTGCCGAACCTGCAGCATCACCGCTTCTGGGTTGAAGAAGAGAAACGTTTTGTTCGCCTGCGTGTATCTGCCAAAGGCATGCGTATCATCGACAAGCGTGGCATCACTGTCGTGCTGGCCGAAATCCGCGCCGCTGGCAAGATTTAAGGAGCTTTATCATGCGTGAATTGATTCGAATGATCTCTAGCGCCGGTACTGGTCACTTCTACACTACCGACAAGAACAAGCGTACTACCCCGGACAAGCTCGAAAAGAAAATGTTCGACCCGCGCGTTCGCAAGCACGTGATCTACAAAGAAGGCAAAATCAAGTAATTGATTTTCTTCCTTGTGAAAAAAAGCCCGTCTCTCACGAGACGGGCTTTTTTTTGCCTGAAATGTGCTGATCAGGCTTTCTGCTCGAACACCACGTAGATCTTGCGGCACGGCTCCAGCACTTCCCAGGTGCCGCTGAACCCGGCAGGAATCACGAAACGGTCGCCGGCACGCAAGGTCTTGGCATTGCCATCGGCATCACGCAGTACCGAAACCCCCTGCACAATCTCGCAATACTCATGCTCGCTGTAATTGACCTTCCACTGCCCGACTTCACCTTCCCACACGCCGGCGTTCATCTGGCCGCACGGGCTGTTGTAGTGGTTATAAATCGTCTGCTCGGGGTCGCCCTTGAGGATTTTTTCGGCGGCCGGGCGGTAGCGGTCCGGGGTGGTGTTGGCTTGGCTGAAGTCGACGATATCCTGGATGCTCATGTGCGTGTCCCGTCTGGCCTGCGGTTGGAGAGCCCAAAGTCTATGTTTATTAAAATGAACATCGCAAGGGCGTTTACCGCCGTTATGTCAAATATATTGAAACACCCCCAGCCGCTGGTTTAGGGTGGCAGCTGCCTTGAGCCGAACAGCAGGCTGGCCGGGCAAGAATTCTTTGAGGCTGCCGGGGGACATCACCTGGCCCTTGTATTCAATAAGAGGAGGACACTCGCATGACCACCCTGACCCGTGCCGATTGGGAACAACGCGCCAAGGATCTGAAGATCGAAGGCCGCGCCTACATCAATGGTGAGTACACCGCTGCTGTTTCCGGTGACACGTTCGAATGCATCAGCCCGGTCGATGGCCGTCTGCTGGCTACCGTTGCCAGCTGCGACGCCGCCGACGCCCAGCGCGCTGTCGAGAACGCCCGCGCTACGTTCAATTCCGGTGTCTGGTCTCGCCTGGCGCCGGCCAAACGCAAAGCCGTCATGATCCGTTTCGCCGCGCTGCTCAACGCCAATGCCGAAGAACTGGCGCTGCTCGAAACCCTGGACATGGGCAAGCCGATCACCGACTCCCTGGGAATTGATGTGCCTGGCGCCGCCAACGCCCTTAGCTGGAGCGGCGAGGCGATCGACAAGATCTACGACGAAGTCGCCGCCACCCCGCACAACCAGTTGGGTCTGGTGACCCGCGAGCCGGTCGGCGTAGTGGGCGCCATCGTGCCGTGGAACTTCCCGCTGATGATGGCCTGCTGGAAACTCGGCCCTGCGCTGTCCACCGGTAACTCGGTGATCCTCAAGCCGTCCGAAAAATCCCCACTGACTGCCATCCGCATCGCGGCCCTGGCCGTTGAGGCCGGCATCCCTAAAGGTGTGTTGAACGTGCTGCCGGGCTACGGTCACACCGTCGGCAACGCGCTGGCACTGCACATGGACGTCGACACCCTGGTGTTTACCGGCTCCACGAAAATCGCCAAGCAACTGTTGATCCGCTCCGGCGAGTCGAACATGAAGCGTGTATGGCTGGAAGCGGGCGGCAAGAGCCCGAATATCGTGTTTGCTGATGCGCCGGACCTGCAAGCCGCCGCCGAATCTGCCGCGGGCGCCATCGCCTTCAACCAGGGCGAGGTCTGCACCGCCGGCTCGCGCCTGCTGGTCGAGCGCTCCATTAAGGATAAATTCCTGCCGCTGGTGATCGAGGCTCTCAAGGGCTGGAAGCCAGGTAACCCGCTGGACCCGGCGACCAACGTCGGTGCCCTGGTGGACACCCAGCAGATGAATAATGTGCTGTCGTACATCGAAGCTGGCCATGCCGACGGCGCCAAGCTGGTGGCGGGCGGCAAGCGCACCCTGCAAGAAACTGGTGGCACCTATGTGGAGCCGACGATTTTCGACGGCGTGACCAACGCCATGAAGATCGCCCAGGAAGAAATCTTCGGCCCAGTGCTGTCGGTGATCACATTCGACAGCGCCGAAGAGGCGGTCGCTATTGCCAACGACACCATTTATGGCCTGGCCGCAGCCGTGTGGACCGCTGATATCTCCAAGGCACACCTGACTGCCAAGGCCTTGCGCGCCGGTAGCGTGTGGGTCAACCAATACGACGGCGGCGACATGACCGCACCCTTTGGTGGTTTCAAACAGTCGGGTAACGGTCGCGACAAGTCGCTGCACGCGTTCGACAAGTACACCGAGCTGAAATCGACCTGGATCAAGCTGTAAGCAACACCGCAGGTCAAATGTGGGAGCCGGTTTGTGTGGGAGCTGGCTTGCCTGCGATAGCATCAACTCGGTGTAACAGATAAACCGAGGTGTCTGCATCGCGGGCAAGCCCGGCTCCCACACAAGCCCGCTCCCACACTGTTTTGTGTGATCTTGATAATTATCCACAGGAGCGTGGAAATGCGTTGGGCGACTTATTTCGCCGTGCTGGCCTCTGTCCTCAGCGTCGGCCTGGCCCTGGGCGTCAGCATGCCGCTGGTGTCCCTGCGTCTCGAAGGCTGGGGTTATGGCAGCTTCGCCATTGGCGTGATGGCCGCCATGCCGGCTTTTGGCGTACTGCTCGGCGCGAAGGTCTCCAGCCGGCTGGCCTCGTGGCTGGGCACCGCCAACCTGATGCGGCTGTGCCTGTGGGCCGGTGCCATCTCCATCGGCTTGCTGGCAATACTACCCAGCTACCCGGTGTGGCTGGTGCTGCGGCTGATGATCGGCGTGATCCTGACCATTGTGTTTATCCTGGGTGAAAGCTGGATCAACCAGTTGGTGGTCGAGCAATGGCGTGGTCGCCTGGTGGCGCTGTACGGTTGCAGCTATGCCTTGAGCCAATTGTCGGGCCCGTTGCTGCTGGGCGTACTGGGCACTGACCATGACTATGGCTTCTGGGTGGGCGTTGGCTTGTTGGTGGTCGCGCCGCTGTTGCTGCTAGGGCGTTCCGGTGCCCCAACCGCCGAGTCCTTCAGCGTGACGTTCAGTGACCTGTGGCGTTTCTGCCTGACGCTGCCGGCAATTGCCTGGGCGGTCGCCTTGTTCGCCGCGTTCGAGGCGATGATTCTGACGCTGCTGCCGGTGTATTGCCTGCAGCAGGGTTTCACCGCCGAGATTGCCTTGGCCATGGTCAGCACCGTGGTGGTCGGTGATGCGCTGTTGCAATTGCCCATTGGCGCTTTGGCCGATTACTTGCCACGGCGCACCTTGTTCTTGAGCTGCGCGGTGTTGTTGCTGGCCTCAAGCCTGGCGATTCCTTTGCTATTGCATACGCAGTTGATCTGGCCGGTGTGGGTGATCTTTGGCGCGAGTGCCGGTGGGTTGTTCACCTTGTCGCTGATCCTGATCGGTGAGCGTTATCGCGACGATGCGCTGGTGCGTGCCAATGCTCACGTAGCGCAGCTGTGGGGCATCGGTTGCCTGATCGGGCCTCTGGTGGCGGGCGCGGGCAGCCAATGGGTCAGCGGGCATGCGCTGCCGTTGCTGATGGCGGCCGGGGCGCTGGGGCTGGTGGTGTTGCTACTGCGCCAGGGCGCATTCGGCGCCGCACAGCCTGCCTAAGCATTTGAAATGCAATCAACTGTGGGAGCTGGCTTGCCTGCGATAGCGGTGTGTCAGCTTGCCCAAATGGCGCCTGATACTCCGCTATCGCGGGCAAGCCCGGCTCCCACAGTTGACCCTGTTGTTCTTACAGCATGCGCTCCAGGCCAACACTGGTGGCGAACCAGGCATTAAACCTGCGCCACCAACTGCCCGGCTCCCGCGTCAGGGTGTGCAATTGGCCGTTATCCTCGGTCACCCACACCACCTGGCCATTCTGCAATTTCGCCTCATAGCTCAACGCTGGCGCCATGCCTTGCAGCGCCAGGTTGCGCACGTGTTCCGCCAGTTCGGGGCTGTCTACCAGCACCCCGACTTCGGTGTTCCACAGCACCGAGCGCGGGTCGAAGTTGAACGAGCCGATAAACGACTTTTGCCGATCAAAGATCATCGCCTTGCTGTGCAGGCTGGAGTCCGAGCCGTGGAAGGCGCCTCGGCGAAACAGGTGTGGGCCACTGCCACCGCCCGCATCGCCCGGTTGGCGGCGCAGCTCGTAGAGTTTCACGCCGTGTTCCAGCAACGCCTTGCGATAGGGCGCGTAGCCGCCGTGTACGGCAGGCACGTCGGTGGCTTCGAGGGAGTTGGTCAGCAGGCTGACTGACACGCCCGCATCGGCGCGCCCGGTCAGGTACACCAGCCCGGGTTGCCCCGGCACGAAATACGCCGAAATCATCATCAGCTCATGGCTGACGCCTTCCAGCTCCGGCGCCAGCTGAGTGGTTAGCAGTAAGCGTGGATCGGGGTCAGCCTTGGCCAGCACCTTGCTCGGCGCATCCCACAACGCCTGGTTAAAGGCCCAGATCAGCTCGCGGCGCCAGATGTCCATGCGCGGTTGTGTCTGGTAAGTGCGCAAGCGGTTATAGAGGGCGTGGTTCTGCTGACGCGACTCAGCCAACGAGTCTTGCAGGCGTGCGCGTGCGGCGTTCAGGTCACCCTTGGACGGGGTGCTTGAGACGAAGTCGTCAATGGGCTTGCTCAGCGCGCTGTTCCAGTACTGATCAAAGCTGTGCCCGAGCTGCTCGGCCACCGGGCCGACGCTGAGCATGTCGATATCGGTGAAGTTGAGATTGGGCTCGGCATCGAAATACTCGTCGCCCAGGTTGCGCCCGCCGACAATGGCCACGCTGTTATCCGCCAGCCACAGCTTGTTGTGCATGCGCCGGTGTTGCAGCGACAGGTTGAACAGCCGGCCCATCGCCCGTGTCACGCCGGTGCTGCGGCCCAGGTGCAGCGGGTTGAACAGGCGAATCTGGATCTGCGGGTGGGCGGCGAGGGTGGCGATAACCTGATCGAGGCCGTCGCTGGTGGTGTCGTCCAGCAAGATACGGATGCGCACACCACGGTCGGCGGCCTTGAGCAGTTCATCCACGAGCATGCGCGTGCTGATGCCGTCGTGCACGATGTAGTACTGCAGGTCGAGGCTGCTCTGAGCATTGCGGATCAGTTCGGCACGGGCCATGAAGGCTTCGCTGCTGTTGGGCAACAGGCGAAAGCCCGAACGACCTTGGTACGGCGCCGCCTGGGCCTGGATCGAGCGCCCGAACGAGGATTGCGCCGCAGGCAGGGCGTCGCTGGGGATGCGCGGTGCATCGACCGTGGCGCAGCCACTCAGCGTCAGGGCGCCCAGCAGCAAAAACGGTAAAAGCCGTCGAATCATCAAAGGCACTGCTTCCAGGTCAGGGCGGTTGTGGGATATGACGGCAGATTGCGGGGAAAGGTCAGTCGGTCACCTCGGCAAGCATCTTCATCGCGGCGGCCCCGACCTTGCGCACTGCCTCTTCGATCTGCGGCGTTGGCTTGGCAGCGTAGTTCATGCGCAGGCAATTACGGTATTTGCCGGAGGCGGAAAAGATGCTGCCCACTGCCACCTGTACGCCTTGTTCCATCAGCACACGGTTAAGCTTCAAGGTATCAAAGCCTTCCGGCAGCTCGATCCATAGCATGAAGCTGCCTTGGGGCCGACTGGCACGGGTGCCGGCCGGAAAATAGCGGCTGACCCAATCGAGCATCAAGTCGCGATTGCGCTGGTATTGGGTGCGCATCCGCCGCAAATGCGGCTCGAAGTGACCGTTTTTGAGGAACTCTGCGATGGCGATCTGCGGTTGCGTCGCTGTGGAACCGGTGCTGATGTATTTCATGTGCAACACCCGCTCAAGATAGCGCCCTGGCGCTACCCAGCCGATGCGCAGGCCGGGCGCCAGGGTTTTCGAGAACGAGCTGCACAGCAGCACACGGCCATCTTCGTCGAAAGATTTGATCGTGCGCGGACGCGGGTAGCTGTAGGCCAATTCGCCGTACACATCGTCTTCAATAATCGCCACGTCAAAGCGCTGGGCCAGGGTTAGCAGTGCGCGTTTGCGTGCCTCGGGCATGATGTAACCCAGCGGGTTATTGCAGTTGGGGGTCAGCTGGATGACCTTGATCGGCCACTGTTCCAGTGCCAGCTCCAGTGCTTCGAGGCTGATGCCGGTGATGGGGTCGGTGGGGATTTCCAGGGCCTTCATGCCCAGACCTTTGAGGGTTTGCATCGCGCCGTGAAAGCTTGGCGAGTCGACCGCAACAATATCGCCAGGCTCGCAAATCGCGTGAATGCTGGCGGACAGCGCCTCATGGCAGCCGGTGGTGATGACGATATCTTCGGCAGTCAGCTGGCAGCCTGAATCCAGAGACAGTCGGGCGATCTGCTCACGCAATTCCATACAGCCAAGGATATTGTCGTAATACAGCCCCGGCAGGTCCTGGCGGCGGCTCACGCGGGCCAGGCTGCGCAGCAGGGGCTTCATGGTCGGCGACAATACATCGGGCATGCCACGGCCCATCTGTATGACGTCTTTGCGCGGCACGGCGCGAATCAGCTCCAGCACCTGGTCCCACTGCGAGATTTCCACCGGACGCTGTGCCGGACGGCCGATTTCCGGCAGCGCCGGCAACTCGCGTCCGACCGGCACAAAGTAGCCCGACTTGGGCTTTGGCATTGCCAGGCCGTTGTCTTCGAGCAAGCGATAGGCTTGTTGCACGGTGCTCAGGCTCACCCCGTGTTCCACACTCAAGGCCCGCACGGACGGCAAACGATCGCCGGGGCGATAGAAGCCCTGCTCGATGCGCGTGCCCAGTAATTCGGCGAGGTTGACGTAGAGGGTCATGGTGATCGCTCCGAGGGGACCAGTACAGATAGGCGAAAAATACAGGATTCAGCCCTTCATGGGCAGTATCTGTATGGATTTAATAAAGATTGGTTGAATCTGTAATGGTTTTGCCCGTGCGCCCATCCTAGTCACTCATGGCAACAGGCAAATGAGGGGCAACACGATGAACGGCATGAGCGATGTGCGGCTGATGTTACACAGTCAGCAATTGCAGGCAGGGCAGGAGCGGGCGAAGGCGCCGCGCGATATCAGCCGCTGGAGTCTGTTCTGGCACCGCCGCTACACGCGCAAAGCCTTGCTGCACCTGACCGGTGAGCAACTGCGTGACGTCGGGTTGACTGCCGAACAGGCGCGCCAGGAAGGCATGAAGCCGTTCTGGCGCGACTGATTAGAGCAGCTCTTTGACCCGGTGCCAGAGCATCCCCAACGCCAACAGCGGCGAGCGCAGGTGTTTGCCGCCGGGGAAGGTGATGTGCGGCACCTGGGCGAACAAATCGAAACGGCCCTGCTGCTGGCCGCTGATTGCCTCGGCGAGCAGCTTGCCGGCCAGGTGCGTGGCGTTGAGGCCATGGCCGGCGTAGGCCTGGGCGTAATACACGTTTGGCTGGTCGGCCAGCCGGCCAATCTGCGGCAGGCGGTTGGCGCCGATGCCGATCATGCCGCCCCATTGGTAGTCGATCTTCACGTCCGCCAGTTGCGGGAACACCTTGAGCATTTTGGGGCGCATATAGGCGCCGATGTCCTGCGGGTCGCGGCCGGAATAGTGGCAGGCTCCGCCGAACAGCAGGCGGCGGTCGGCGGACAGGCGGAAGTAATCCACGGTCACGCGTTGATCGCACACCGCCATGTTCTGCGGCAGCAGGCTGGCGGCCTGGGCTTCGTTCAAGGGTTCGGTGGCGATGATGTAGCTGCCGGCGGGCAGCACCTTACCGCTCAATTGCGGGTTCAGGCCGTTGAGGTAGGCGTTGCAGGCCAGCACCAGGGTGTTGGCGCGCACGTTGCCATTGGCGGTGTGCACGTTGACCTCGGGGCCGTAGTCGATGCGCGTCACTTCGGACTGCTCAAACAGCTTCACGCCCAGCTGCTGCGCGGCGGCGGCTTCGCCGAGGGCCAGGTTCAGCGGGTGCAAATGGCCGGAACCCATGTCGATCATGCCGCCTACATAGCGCTCGGAGCCGATCACGCTGCTCATCTCGTTGGCTTGCAGCAGACGTACTTCATGGCGATAACCGAGGTTGCGAAGTTCTTCGGCGTCTTCGGCCAGGCCGATCAGATCGCGGGGTTTGTTGGCGAGGTCGCAGTAACCCCAGGTCAGGTCGCAGGGGATCTGATAGCGCTCGACCCGCTCGCGCACGATCTCGACGGCTTCCAGGCCCATCAGCTTCATCTGGCGCACGCCGTCGCTGCCGATCACGTTGCTGAACTGGTCCAGGCCGTGGCCGACACCGCGAATCAGCTGGCCGCCGTTGCGGCCGCTGGCGCCCCAGCCGAGCTTGCGCGCTTCCAGCAGCACCACGCTAAAGCCACGCTCGGCCAGCTCAAGCGCTGTGTTTATGCCGGAATAGCCGCCGCCAATCACGCACACATCGGCGCGCACTTCGCCCATCAACGCCGGGTAGTCGGGCTGTGAAACGCTGCTGGCGGCGTAGTAGGAAGCGGTGTGCCGGGCGCTGGCGGTCATGGGGAGCATCCCTGTTTGGAAAATTTGACGCAGGATACAGCGGTCGGACGAAGCTGTCTGCGCAGCACGTTTTGCGTCAGAATCCACGCCTATTCGCCGTTCGGTAAGTGTTTCGATGAGTTGCAACAGCCAGAAAATCAGCGCGCTGCGCAGGCAGATACCTTCGTTCGAGTGCGTCCCCGGCTGCCACGACTGCTGTGGGCCGGTGACCACCTCACCCGAGGAAATGTCGCGCCTGCCACGCAAGACTGCCGCCGAGCAGGAGGCGGCCATGGACGAGCTGAACTGCGTGCACCTGGGGCCGAACGGCTGCACGGTGTATGACGAGCGGCCGCTGATCTGCCGGTTGTTTGGCACTACCAAGACGTTGCCGTGCCCGAATGGGCGGCGGCCGGTGGAATTGATTCACCCTAGGGTTGAGAAGCAAATTCACGAGTACATGGCGAGTACCCGGCAAGTACTGGTCTGACGGATGTACTGGATCAAAAAAATGTGGGAGCTGGCTTGCCAGCTCCCACATTTGACCGAATTGTGTCATTTGGTCAGTCGGGGATCGGCAGGTTCAGGCTCTCTTTCACCTCTTCCATCACGATATAGCTCTTGGACTCGCGCACATGCGGCAGCTTGAGCAAGATATCGCCGAGCAATTTGCGGTACGAGGCCATCTCGGAGATCCGCGCTTTCACCAGGTAGTCGAAGTCGCCTGACACCAAGTGGCACTCCAGCACATGGGGCAGCTTCAGCACGGCGCGGCGGAATTCCTCAAAGGTGTCGCCCGACTTGTAATCCAGGCTGATCTCGACAAATACCAGCAAACTCCCCTTCAAATGCTGCGGGTTGAGCCGCGCGTTGTAGCCCATGATGATCCCTTCGCGCTCCAGGCGGCGGACCCGCTCGGTGCACGGCGTGGTCGACAGCCCGACCTTTTCCCCCAGCTCCGTAAACGAAATACGCCCATCGGTTTGCAGGATGCGCAGGATATTGCGGTCGATCTTGTCCAGCTCCCGCTTGGTCTGGGTGTTGGTACGCATAGGGGATACGCCTCTGTGAAAAGGGTTTTTGCCGAGAATTGTCGCCAAATATAGGCATTTATATAGTGAAATGCACTGGTCATTGTTTTTTACACTGCGCCCATCATTGCTCGAATAACACACGTCAGCGGCTAAGCCCGTGATGAGGATATAAAAATGCGCGTTCTGGTCTTGGGTAGCGGCGTCATTGGGGTGACCAGTGCCTACTATTTGGCGCGGGCCGGCTTTGAAGTGGTTGTGGTCGACCGTCAGCCCGCCGCTGCCATGGAAACCAGTTTCGCCAACGCAGGCCAGGTGTCGCCGGGTTATGCCTCGCCCTGGGCCGCGCCAGGCGTGCCGCTCAAGGCCATCAAGTGGTTACTGCAACGCCACGCGCCACTGGCGATCAAAGCCACCGCCGATATCGATCAGTACCTCTGGATGGCGCAGATGCTGCGCAACTGCACCCAGAGCCGTTATGCGGTGAACAAAGAGCGCATGGTGCGCCTGTCCGAATACAGCCGTGACTGCCTTGACGAACTTCGCGCCGAAACCGGCATTGCCTACGAAGGCCGCAGCCTTGGTACTACGCAGTTGTTCCGCACCCAGGCGCAATTGGATGGCGCAGCCAAAGACATCGCCGTATTGAAAGAATCCGGCGTGCCGTTCGAATTGCTCGACCGCGCCGGCATTGCCCGCGTAGAGCCAGCCCTGGCCAGCGTCACCGATATCCTCGCCGGCGCCCTGCGCCTGCCCAACGACCAGACCGGCGACTGCCAGATGTTCACCACGCGTCTGGTGGACATGTGCAAGCAATTGGGCGTGGAATTCCGTTTCGAACAGGACATCCAGCGCCTTGATTACGCCGGTGATCGCGTTAATGGCGTATGGATCGATGGCAAGCTGGAAACCGCCGACCGTTACGTACTGGCCCTGGGCAGTTACTCGCCCAAGCTGCTCAAGCCGCTGGGGATCAAGGCGCCGGTGTACCCGCTCAAGGGTTACTCACTGACCGTGCCGATCACCAACCCGGCGATGGCGCCGACCTCGACCATTCTGGATGAGACCTATAAGGTCGCGATCACCCGTTTCGACAACCGCATCCGCGTCGGCGGCATGGCTGAAATAGCCGGTTTTGACCTGTCGCTGAACCCTCGTCGACGTGAAACCCTGGAGATGATCGTCAACGACCTTTATCCTCAGGGCGGCGATTTGACTGAAGCCACTTTCTGGACCGGCCTGCGCCCGACCACACCCGACGGCACGCCGATTGTCGGTGCCACCCCGTTCAAGAACCTGTTCCTGAACACCGGCCACGGCACACTTGGCTGGACCATGGCGTGCGGCTCTGGCCGTTTGCTGGCTGACCTGATGGCGAAAAAAACGCCGCAGATCAGCGCCGAAGGTCTCGATATTTCCCGTTACGGCAGTAACCACCAGGAGTCCGCAAAACATGTCAATCCAGCGCCAGCTCACCAATGAGCGCATGAGCCAGATCGTTGTTCACAGCGGTACCGTGTATCTGGCAGGGCAGGTCGGCGACGACATGAATGCCGGGATTGAACAGCAGACCCGCGAAACCCTGGCCAATATCGAACGTTTGCTGGACCTGGCCGGCACCGACAAAACCAAGTTGCTGTCGGTGACGATCTACCTCAAAGACATCGACGCCGATTTCGCCGGCATGAACGCGGTGTGGGACAAGTGGCTGCCTAAAGGCGTGGCCCCGGCCCGTGCCACGGTTGAGGCCAAACTGTGCGAACCGGAAATTCTGGTAGAGCTGTCCGTGGTGGCTGCGCTGCCTTAAACGTAGCTTTTTCCCCCGGCGCCGTGGCTGATAGTCGGCGCCGGTTTTTCTTCACTTTACCGCCTAGAAGCCTGCCGCCATGCGTCCTGCCCGTGCCCTGATCGACCTCCAAGCCCTGCGCCACAACTACCAATTGGCCCGTGAACTGACGGGGGCCAAAGCCCTCGCCGTGGTCAAGGCGGATGCCTATGGCCATGGTGCCGTACGTGTGGCCCAGGCGCTGGAAGCCGAGGCGGATGGGTTTGCGGTGGCGTGCATCGAGGAGGCATTGGAGCTGCGGGCTGCCGGGATTCGTGCGCCGGTATTGCTGCTGGAAGGTTTTTTCGAAGCTGACGAACTGCCGCTGATCATCGAACATGATTTTTGGTGCGTGGTGCATTCGTTGTGGCAGTTGGAAGCCATCGAACAAGCCCGGCTGAGCAAACCGCTGACCATTTGGCTCAAGCTCGATTCGGGCATGCACCGCGTGGGCCTGCACCCCAAGGATTACCACGAGGCGTACCAGCGCCTGCTGGCCAGCGGCAAAGTGGCCAAGATTGTACTGATGAGCCACTTCGCCCGCGCCGATGAACTCGATTGCGTGCGCAGTGACGAGCAAGTGGCGGTGTTTGAAGCGGCGCGCCAAGGGTTGTCGGCCGAGGTCAGCCTGCGTAATTCGCCGTCGGTGATGGGCTGGCCGAATATGTCCAGCGACTGGGTGCGCCCAGGCATCATGCTCTACGGTGCCACGCCGTTTGGTGAGGACCAGGCCATCGCTGCGCGTTTGCAGCCGGTGATGACCCTGGAATCGAAAGTCATCTGCGTGCGTGAATTGCCGGCCGGTGAGCCGATCGGTTACGGCGCCAAGTTCATCACGCCAAAACCGATGCGCGTCGGCGTGGTTGCCATGGGCTATGCCGACGGCTACCCGCGCCATGCACCGACCGGCACGCCAGTGCTGGTGGCAGGCCAGCGCAGCCAGTTGCTGGGCCGAGTGTCCATGGACATGCTCTGCGTTGACCTCACCGACGTGCCCCAGGCCGGCCTCGGTTCCACCGTGGAGCTGTGGGGCAAAAATATCCTTGCCAGTGACGTGGCGGCGGCTGCCGAGACCATCCCCTACCAGATTTTCTGCAACCTGCGCCGCGTACCAAGGCTCTATTGCGGGGCTTAAGCAGCGCCTACGAGCAGAGCCCACCGGGATTTAGGTCCAAGTGTTGTAAATACTGAACGCTGTCGCCATGATAACGCTCAACTACAACAAAGCCTGAATCCTAGGAGGCTCCTGCATTGGACGTCGGCGAACGACTGCAATCCATCCGTAAACTCAAAGGTCTTTCCCAGCGTGAGCTCGCCAAGCGCGCGGGTGTCACCAACAGCACCATTTCGATGATCGAAAAAAACAGTGTCAGCCCCTCGATCAGTTCCTTGCGCAAGGTGCTGGGCGGCATCCCCATGTCCATGGTCGAGTTCTTTTCCGAAGAGATCCTCCAGGAAAAACCGACGCAGATCGTCTATAAAGCCAATGAGCTGATCGACATCTCGGACGGCGCCGTCACCATGAAACTCGTCGGGCGCGCGCACCCCAGCCGGGCGATTGCGTTTCTTAACGAGATCTACCCGCCGGGCGCCGACACGGGCGAAGAAATGCTCACCCACGAAGGCGAAGAAACCGGGATTCTGGTGGAAGGTCGCCTGGAGTTGGTGGTCGGTCTTGAAACTTTTGTGCTCGAAGCCGGCGATAGCTACTACTTTGAAAGCACCAAGCCGCATCGTTTTCGCAACCCGTTCGACGTGCCGGCGCGGCTAATCAGCGCAGCCACACCTGCGAACTTTTGACAGAAGAGGCGTGCTGCCAGCGTTGCAGACACACCCGTTGCTGTAACCGTGAGGCCGAATCTCCCTTTATTTAATAGGGTTGTTTCGGCATGACGGGCTAACCGTTATACTTTCGCCGCCTGCGAAACCGTGGCCGCAGGCGTGAATAGCCACCATTGAGGGTGAACGCGTGAACCTAATTATGAAAATGCTGGCTGCACCAGCAACCGTACTGGCCCTATGGGCTGTCAGCGCTCAAGCTGCGACCAATGATGAAATTGCCAAGCGCCTGGAGCCTGTCGGCCAGGTGTGTGTCCAGGGCCAGGAATGCAAAGGGATGGAAGTGGCCGTGGCTGCGGGCGGCGGCGGCGGCGCGAAGACGCCGGATGAAGTGATTGCCAAGCACTGCAATGCGTGCCACGGCACGGGTTTGCTGGGCGCACCGAAGATCGGTGACAGCGCGGCCTGGAAAGACCGCGCCGACCACCAGGGCGGCCTCGACGGCCTGCTGGCCAAGGCGATCACCGGCTTGAACGCCATGCCGCCAAAAGGCACATGCGCCGATTGCTCGGATGCTGAGCTGAAAGGCGCAATCGAGAAGATGTCGGGGCTGAAATAAACCGATCTTCGCCAAAAAGCCGCTGACCAGCGGCTTTTTTGTGCCTGCGATTTGTACTTCAACGCTGTTCATTGCAGCAAAGACCCGGCAAGCTCGGTCCAACCCCTAATCACGGAATGTTCAGGAGGGTCGGATGGTGCAGTTGTGTTCAATCGAGCAAGCAGTTGACGACGTACTGGCACGCTTGCCGGCGCATATCCACATGGGCATGCCGCTCGGTCTGGGCAAGCCCAACCTGTTCGTCAATGCGCTGTACCGGCGTATCGCCAAGCTGCCGGAGCGCGAGCTGACGATCTATACCGCACTGGCCCTGGGCCGCCCGACCATGGGTGACGGCTTGCAGAAGCGCTTTCTCGAACCCTTTATCGAGCGGGTATTCGGCGACTATCCCGAGCTGGATTTCCTGGCGGATTTGCACAAGGACAGCCTGCCAAAGAACATCCGTGTGCAGCAGTTCTTCATGCAGCCCGGCAGCCTGCTGCATAGCGCGTCGGCGCAGCAGGACTACGTCAGCAGCAACTACAGCCACGCTGCCCGCGATATCAACGCCGCCGGCTTGAACCTGGTGGCGCAATTGGTCGCCAGCAGCGCCGAACACCCCGACCGGCTGAGCTTGAGCTGCAACCCCGATATCACCCTCGACCTGCTGCCGATGATCGCCAAGCGCCGCGAAGCAGGCGAAACCATCCTCGTCGTCGGCCAGGTTCACAGCGATTTGCCCTATATGCCCGGCGATGCCGAACTGGGTATGGACGCCTTCGATTACCTGATCGACGAGAAGGACAGCACCACGTTGTTCTCCACACCGAATATGCCGGTCGGCTTTCAAGACCACTTTATCGGCTTGCATGCCAGCACCCTGGTGCGCGATGGCGGCACGTTGCAGATTGGCATTGGCTCTATGGGCGATGCGCTGACCGCCGCCTTACTGGCGCGCCAGGCCGATAACGAAGCCTACCGGTTGTTGCTGACGGATCTGGATGTTTACCAGTGGGCGCCTTTGATCAGCCGCGAAGGCGGTGTCGAGCCCTTTGCGCGTGGCCTTTATGGATGCAGCGAAATGTTCGTCAACGGCCTGCTGGTGCTGGCCGATGCCGGGATTATTCGGCGCAAGGTCTACCCGGATGTGACGACCCAGCAGCAGGCCAACGCCGGCACCCTGGATGACGCCGCGCAGCCCGACGGTGTTTCCATTCACGGCGGTTTCTTCCTCGGGCCGCGCAGCTTTTACCAGCGTTTGCAGGAAATGACTCACGCCAAACGCCTCGAATTCAACATGACCGCCATCAGCTACATCAACGAGCTGTACGGGCAGGAAGCACTCAAGCGTCTGCAACGCCTGGATGCGCGCTTTATCAACAGCGCGATCATGGTGACGCTGCTCGGTGCGGGCGTGGCCGACCAGCTCGAAGACGGTCGCGTACTCAGCGGCGTGGGCGGGCAGTACAACTTTGTTGCGCAAGGCCATGCGCTGGAGGGCGCGCGTTCAATCCTGATTCTGCGCAGCTGGCGCGAGTCGGCGGGTGAGGTCAGTTCCAATATAGTCTGGGAGTACGGGCACTGCACCATCCCACGGCACCTGCGGGATATCGTCATTACCGAATACGGCATTGCCGACTTGCGCGGTCAGACGGATGCCAAGGTGATCGAGGCCTTGCTCAAGGTCACCGACTCGCGCTTCCAGAACGACCTGATCGAACAGGCGCAAAAGGCTGGCAAGCTGGCCAAGGACTTCGAACTGGACCCACGTTTTACTGAGAATACGCCGGAGCGGCTCAAGGGCATTCAGGCGCGGCATCGCCGGTTGTTTCCGGAATATCCGTTGGGCACTGATTTTACCGATGAGGAACGGGACCTGTTGCGCGCCCTTAACTGGCTCAAGAGCAAATTCAAGCTGACGGAGATTCTGGAATTGGGCCGGGCGGCACTGGATGCACCGGAGCCGGAGGCGTTTCCCGAGCATTTGAAGCGCATGCGGCTGGATCAGCCGGAGGGGTTGAAAGAGGATCTGTATCAGCGCTTGCTGCTTGCTGGCCTCCAAGCCACCGCGCACTGACAGGCACCAAAAATCAAATGTGGGAGCAGGCAAGCCAGCTCCCACATTTTTAATCGAGTTCAGGCAGTGATTACTCGATGAAGGTGACGACGCCACCCGCCAGCGACTTCACCCGCGCCAGCGATTCAACCCGATAACCCTGCGCATCCAGCTCCGCACGGCCACCCTGGAACGACTTCTCAATCACAATCCCCAAGCCTGCAACGGTCGCGCCGGCTTGCTTGATGATCGAGATCAGCGCCTGGGACGCTTTGCCGTTGGCCAAAAAGTCGTCGATCACCAGCACGCGGTCGCTGCTGGTCAGGTGACGTGGGGAAATCGCCACGGTGCTTTCGACCTTCTTGGTGAAGGAATACACAGTGGCCGACAGCAGGTTTTCAGTCAGGGTCAGAGACTGTTGCTTGCGGGCGAAGATCACCGGTACGCCGAGGTTCAGGCCGGTCATGATCGCCGGGGCGATGCCCGAGGCTTCGATGGTGACGATCTTGGTGATGCCCGAGTCCTTGAACAGCGCGGCGAATTCGTCGCCGATCAACTTCATCAGCGCCGGGTCGATCTGGTGGTTCAAAAAGGCGTCAACCTTGAGGACCTGATCGGAAAGCACGATGCCTTCTTCGCGAATTTTCTTGTGCAGTGCTTCCACGGAAAGCTTCCTCTAATGGCGCGGTTTGCGCCGAAAGTAGATTAAAAAGTAGTCGATTCTAGCGCTTTAACATCGCGCGTATGTCCGCCAAGGCGGTGTTGCCGCGAACGGCCTTCACCTCGGTCGGGGTGTCGTCATTGCCTTCCCAGGCCAGATCGTCCGGCGGCAGTTCATCCAGGAACCGGCTGGGGGCACAATCGATGATCTCGCCGTATTGCTTGCGCTTGGCGGCGAAGGTGAAGGCCAGTGTCTGACGTGCGCGGGTAATGCCCACGTAGGCCAGGCGCCGTTCCTCTTCGATGGTGTCGGCTTCAATGCTGGAACGGTGCGGAAGGATTTCCTCTTCCATGCCCATGATGAACACGTAAGGGAATTCCAAGCCCTTGGACGCGTGCAGGGTCATCATCTGCACGCCTTCGGCGCCGTCTTCTTCTTCCTGTTGGCGCTCAAGCATGTCGCGCAACACCAGCTTGCCGATGGCGTCTTCGACGGTCATCTCGCCTTCTTCGTCCTTCTCCAGCGTGTTTTTCAACGCCTCGATCAGGAACCAGACGTTGCCCATGCGGTAATCCGCAGCCTTGTCACTGGAGCTGTTGGTGCGCAGCCAGTTTTCATAGTCGATGTCCATGACCATGCTGCGCAGGGCGCTGATCGGGTCTTCGCCGGCGCACTGCTCGCGTACCTTGTCCATGAAGCGTTTGAAGCGCGACAGGCGATCGGTGAAGCGCGTGTCCAGGTGCTCGCCCAGGCCGATTTCGTCGGTGGCGGCGTACATCGAGATCTTGCGTTCGGTGGCGTAGTTGCCGAGCTTTTCCAGGGTCGTCGAACCGATCTCTCGACGCGGCACGTTGATCACGCGCAGGAAGGCGTTGTCGTCATCCGGGTTCACGATCAGCCGGAAGTAGGCCATCAGGTCTTTTACTTCCTGGCGTCCGAAAAAGCTGTTGCCGCCCGACAGGCGATACGGCACCTGATGGTGCTGCAGTTTCAGCTCGATCAGCTTGGCCTGGTAGTTGCCGCGATACAGGATCGCGAAATCGCTGTAGGGCCGGTCGGTACGCAAGTGCAGGCTGAGGATTTCCACGGCCACGCGCTCGGCTTCGGCGTCTTCATTGCGGCAGCGGATCACGCGGATCTCGTCGCCATGGCCCATCTCACTCCACAGTTGTTTTTCAAACTCGTGGGGGTTGTTGGAGATCAGCACGTTGGCGCAGCGCAGGATACGGCTGGTGGAGCGGTAGTTCTGCTCCAGCATCACCACTTTCAGGGACGGGTAGTCGTCCTTGAGCAACATCAGGTTTTCCGGGCGCGCGCCACGCCAGGCGTAGATCGACTGGTCGTCGTCGCCTACCACGGTGAACTGGTTGCGCGTGCCGATGAGCATTTTCACCAGCAGGTATTGGCTGGCGTTGGTGTCCTGGTATTCGTCCACCAGCAGGTAGCGCACCTTGTTCTGCCATTTTTCGAGGATGTCGGCGTGTTCCTCGAACAGCTTTACCGGCAGCAGGATCAGGTCGTCGAAGTCCACCGCGTTGAACGCCTTGAGCGTGCGCTGGTAGTGGGTGTAGACGATGGCGGCGGTCTGTTCCTTGGGGTTGCGCGCGTTTTCCAGGGCCTGGGGGGGCAGGATCAGGTCGTTTTTCCAGGCGCCGATCATGTTCTTGATCTCATCCACGCCGTCGTCGCCTGCGTATTCCTTCTGCATGATGTCAGTCATCAGCGACTTCACATCGGTCTCGTCGAAGATCGAGAAGCCCGGCTTGTAGCCCAGCCGCACGTGCTCCTTGCGGATGATGTTCAAGCCCAGGTTGTGGAACGTGCACACCGTAAGGCCACGGCCTTCGCCGCCCTTGAGCAGCGTGCCGACACGCTCCTTCATTTCGCGCGCGGCCTTGTTGGTAAAGGTCATGGCGACGATGTACTGGGCACGGATGCCGCAGTTCTGGATCAGGTGCGCGATCTTGCGGGTGATCACGCTGGTCTTGCCGGAGCCAGCACCGGCGAGCACCAATAGAGGGCCGCCGACGTAGTTCACGGCTTCTTGCTGCCGGGGATTGAGTCGGGACATACAGAAATCAGGGAGTCGTTGTTCAAAAGGGCGGGCATTTTAACAGGCTGGCAAGATTCTGCTGCTTTAGAACGACGGTGTGACGTACCACTCGATCTAAATTTGCCGGTTTTGATACTTTGCCGCAGGATGTGACGGGTAACTGCAGTGAATGTATACCGTTAGCGTATTTGATAACCCTTATCATTGGTGATTATCAGGCCGCGCGTCATAATGCCCGCCGCCAAAAAATTTTGCAGAGTCTAGGGAGCTAGCTTGTCTACGCCTGTCGAACCCTTGCGTTTGCTGCTACTGGCCGATGAGCCAGCGTGGGCAGCGTTGTTGCGCGAGTGCCTGGCGCCGATGGGCGATGGGGCTGTGCTGGTCAGCGCGCCCAACTGGGACTCGGTGAGTCGTCTGTTCGATGACGACCACAGTGCCGTGTTATTGACCACGCCCAGCCTGCAACCCGGCCCAGGCCGTTGCAGCCTGCCGTGCATATTGCTGCTGGAGCAGGAACCGCTGGTTTCACCGCTGGGTGTGAGCGATTGGCTGGTCTTTGGTGCATTGGATACCGATACCTTGCGCCGCTGCCTGCGCCACGTGCGTGAGCGCGGCGTGCTGGAAAACACCCTGCAGCGCCTGGCCGAACAGGACCCGCTGACCGGTATCGCCAACCGCCAGGGTTTCCAGACCTTGCTGGCGGCGCGCCTGGCTGAAAACGAAGGCCGTGGCCTGGCCCTCGGCCATCTGGACCTCGACAATTTTCGTCACGCCAACGACGCCTTGGGCCATCAGGCCGGCGATCGTTTGATCCTGCAAGTGGTCTCGCGGCTCAAGAGCCAACTCGAAGCCGGTGACCAACTGGCGCGCCTGGGCAGCGACGAATTCGCCCTGCTGATCGACACCCGCCGTGCGCCCCAGCGCGCCGAGTGGATGGCCGAGCGCATTACCGAAGCCATGGCCGAGCCGTATTGGGTGGATGGCGAAAGCCTGCTGATCGGCTGCAGCCTGGGCGTGGCACATGCCCGTGCCCGCGCCGGGGCCGACCCGCTGATGTGGCACGCGCACATCGCCATGCAGCAGGCCAAGAGTACCCAGGGCTGTACCTTTCACATCTTCAACGAACGCATCAACCGCAACGCCCGCAGCCTGGCCGACCTGGAAAGTGAGCTGCGCCGTGCTCTGCGCCGCGACGAACTGGAGCTGCATTACCAGCCGCGCCTGGATTTGGACGACGGGCATATCGTCGGCCTGGAAGCGCTGGTGCGCTGGCGCCACGGCGAGCGTGGCCTGTTGCCACCCAGCGAATTCGTGCCCTTGGCCGAACAGAGTGGCCTGATTGTGCCATTGGGTTACTGGGTGATCTCGCGGGCCTTGCGCGATATGCAAGACCTGCGCGAACGCGGCCTGCCGCCGCTGCATATGGCGGTCAACCTGTCGTTTCGCCAATTCCAGGACAGCCAGTTGCTTTCGACGTTGAGCCGGCTGATCGCCGAGCGTGGCGTTGAAGCGCAGTGGCTGGAGTTCGAGCTGACCGAGACCGCCGTGATGCGCCGCAGTGACTTGGTCAAGCAGACCATGGACGCCCTTGGCCGCTTGGGTGTGCGGTTTTCCCTGGATGATTTCGGCACCGGTTTTTCCTCATTCGTGCACCTCAACAGCCTGCCAATTGCCTTGCTGAAGATCGACAAGAGCTTCGTCGGCGGCATGGAAGAGCGCGAAGAAAACCGCAAGCTGGTGCATGCCATGATCAACCTGGCCCACAACCTCAACCTGGAAGTGGTGGCCGAAGGGGTGGAAACCCCTGAACAGCTGGCGTTGTTGCGGCTGTTTGGGTGTGATCAGGCCCAGGGTTACCTGATCAGCAAGCCGTTGCCGTTGCCGGAGCTGGTGGAGTATTTGACGTTCGGCAAGAGCCAGCAGGCGCTGCTGGGCTGAAGGTTGTAAACCCAATCAAAAATGTGGGAGCTGGCTTGCCTGCGATAGCGGTGGGCCAGCCAGCCAATTTGGCATCTGACACACCGCTATCGCAGGCAAGCCAGCTCCCACATTGACCGAGTACATTCTCTAGTCTGGTTGCATGGCCGGGAATTGCGTGCGCACTTCAGGCTCCTGCCGAATCATCCGCTTCATCTTCGCCTCAAACGCCCACGTCAGGCTGACGGCCGCACACGCCAGCCCAAGCGCCAAACCCCACCACACGCCCGTTGGGCCCCAGCCCAGGGTGAACGCCATCAACCAAGCAGACGGCGCGCCGATCAGCCAATAGCAACCCAAACCCACCAGGAAGGTGGTCTTGGCGTCCTTCAGCCCGCGAATACAGCCCATGGCAATGGTTTGCACGCCGTCGAACAACTCAAACCACGCCGCCACGGCCAACAGGCTGACCGCCAGCACGATGACGTCGTGGAAGGCTGGGTCGTTATGGTCCAGAAACAGCCCGATAAGCGCATCGGAAAACAGCCACAGCACAACGGCAAATCCCAACATCACCAACGCGCCAAAACCGATGCCGACCCGCCCGGCCACGCGCGCCTGCAGCAATTGCCCGGCGCCGTAATGCTGGCCGATGCGCATGGTAATCGCGTAGGACATCCCCGCCGGCACCATGAACGCCACCGAAACGATTTGCAGGGCAATCTGATGCGCTGCCAATTGCGTACTGCCCATGGTGCCCATGCACAACGCCGCGAAGGCAAACAAACCGACCTCCACTGCATAGGTGCCGCCAATCGGCAGGCCCAGGCGCCACAGCTCACGCAGATACTGAGTGTTAAGGCGCAACAGGCCCGCGCCGAGCGGGTAGGCTGCGTAAGCCCGGTTGCTGCGGATGTACCACATCAGCGCCAGGGCCATGCTGTTGGCGACGATCGCTGTTACCAGGCCGATGCCCATCAGGCCGAGCTTCGGCAGACCGAACATGCCTTCGATCAAGGCATGGTTGAGCAAGTAGTTGAGTACCGTGCCGCCCAGGCTGATCACCATCACCGGCGTTGCCTTGCCGATGGCGCTGGTGAAACCGCGCAAGGCCATGAAGCTCAGGTAGCCGGGCAGGGCGAACGGCAGGATGGTCAAGAATTGCCCAGCCGCCTGCACGTTGGTTTCGGTCTGGCCGAACATCAGCAGCACGGGCTTGAGATTCCACAACAGCAAGCCGGCCACCAACGCCATCAACCACGCCAACCAAAGACCTGCTTGGGTCAGGCGAGTGGCGCCTTCGATGTCACCGGCGCCATGACGGATGGCGACCAGCGTGCCGACGGCGGCAATCACACCGATGCAGAAGATCGCGACGAACGAATAGCTCGCCGCGCCCAAGCCGCCACCGGCCAGGGCTTCGGGGCTCAGGCGGGCCATCATCAGCGTGTCGGTCAGCACCATCAGCATGTGCGCCAACTGTGAGGCAATCAACGGCCCCGACAGCCGCAGAATGGCCCAGAGTTCAGTACGCACCGGATGTTGCATGATCATCACACTCAAAAAGTCAGAGGGTTGGGAAAGGGCTGATTCTCGGCGCTCCCGAGGCATTACACAAAAGGATAAAAGCGATCATTCGCATGATTAAAACTCATGGTAGGGTTGGGTATTGATCTGAGGGGGTTCTTCTATGGCACGCCGTCTACCGCCGCTGTATGCCTTGCGCGCCTTTGAAGCCGCCTCCCGGCACAACTCTTTTACCCGTGCGGCGGATGAGCTTTCCATCACGCAAAGTGCTGTCAGCCGGCATATCCGCACGCTCGAAGAGCACTTCGCCTGCCGCCTGTTCCAGCGCAGTGGCCGCAACCTGCAGCTCACCGAAGCGGCGCGCCTGCTGTTGCCCGGCGTGCGCGAAGGCTTCGCGGCGCTGGAACGCGCCTGCCACACCCTGAACGCCGAAGACGACATCCTGCGCATGAAGGCGCCATCGACCCTGACCATGCGCTGGTTGCTGGCGCGGCTCAGTCGCTTTCGCGCCTTGCAGCCTGGCAATGAAGTGCAACTGACCAGTGCATGGATGAGCGTGGATGAAGTGGACTTCAACCAGGAACCCTTCGACTGCGCTGTATTACTGAGCTACGGGCACTTTCCGGCGGACTGGGAGGCCTGTTACCTGTTCCCCGAGTTGCTGATTCCGGTGGGTGCGCCCAACCTGCTCAATGACGGGCCGTGGGACGTCCCACGATTGGCAAGCGCCGAGCTGCTGCACCCCACACCCGACCGCCGTGACTGGCGCAATTGGCTGGAGCGCATGGGGTTGTCGTCCCAGGTGTCGCTCAAGGGTGGGCAGGTGTTCGATACCTTGGAGTTGGGCATGATCGCCGCCGCGCGGGGTTACGGCGTGTCCATGGGCGATTTGCTGATGGTGGCCGAAGATGTGGCCCAGGGCCGTTTGAGCCTGCCGTGGCCGACGGCGGTGGCCAGTGGGGAAAATTACTACCTGGTGTGGCCGAAAACCCGCCCCGGTGGTGAGCGTTTGCGGCGATTGGCGGAGTTTCTTCAAGGCGAAGTCAATGCCATGGAATTGCCCCAGGTCGAACGCCTTGCCTAGCCCTTCGGTGCAATCGTTTGCGCGGTACCCCTGTAAATCGCTCAAGTATTGTCTGCGCTTGCCGAATAAGGTGTGCTGGAACCCTTATTTTCCAGCGTTTCCCACCAGATAATTTGCCGAGCTGCGCTAAGAGATCAGGATGATCCTGGCCTCGGCCAGGAGCTGTCATGTCTCAACCTCGCGCTCGGATCGCCTCCCAGTTAGGCCTCGCCTTGGCCGTTATTTTGGCGGTCGTCATCAGCGGCAGTACTGTTTTTGCCCTGCGTTCCTTGGATTCGGCCAACCTCGACACCCGTGAGGAACACCTGGCCAGCGAGGCACGCTTGCTGGCCGATCAACTCAACACCTTCCACAGCACCTTGCGCGAGAGTACTCAGCGATTGAGCGGGCTGTTTGAAAAGCGCTTTGGCGCCGGGTTGAGCGTGCGCGCGGACCAACAGGTTGCGGTGGCCGGTGTGCAGACCCCAAGCCTGCTGTTGGGCGATGAGGTGTTGAACAACAACTTCGCGGAGGTGGACGAGTTCAAGCAGATGTCCGGCGGCGTGGCCACTGTGTTTGTGCGCAGTGGCGAAGACTTCATTCGCGTCAGTACCTCCCTGACCAAACAAGATGGCAATCGCGCCATCGGGACTGTGCTGGATCACCAGCATCCGGCCTACCAGCGCCTGTTGGCCGGGCAGAATTACATCGGGCGGGCGGTGTTGTTCGATCGCGCCTACATGACCCAGTACAGCCCTGTGCGCGATGCCGCCGGCAAGGTGATCGCCGTGTTGTTTATCGGCTTTGATTACACCGATGAGCAGAAGGCCCAGTTCGACAACCTCAAGCGCTTCCGTATCGGCCAGACTGGCTCACTTGCCTTGCTGGACGAACAGAAGCACTGGCTGGTGCCACCGGCGGGTGTGCAGGCGCTGGAACAGGCGGTTCCGGTGATGCTTGATCTGGCCAAGAACCCAGGCAAAGGCCGCTTCTGGAGCGACAAGGACGAAGACTTCTACAGCGTTGCGGTGCCGTTCGAAGGCGGGCCGTGGTCGGTGGTGGCGAGCATGCCGAAGTCCGAAATACGTGCAGTCACGTGGGCGGTCGGCATTCGCCTGGTGATCGGCAGCGTGCTGGCGATGTTGCTGGCAGTAGGCGCAGCGGTGTGGTTGCTGCGCAGCAAATTGCAGCCTTTGAGCGACTTGGTGCGCCAGGCCGAAGCCTTGGGCGCTGGCGATTTGAGCGCACGCTTGAATGTGTCCAGCCATGATGAAATCGGCCAGTTGGCGAGCAGCTTCAACCAGATGGGTGAGGCGCTTTCGACCATGGTCTCGCATATTCGCAAAGCGGCAGAAGAGGTCAACAGCCGGGCTCAGGCGTTGTCCGGCCTGTCGGGTGGGGCCTATGAGGGCATGGAGCAGCAGTCCGGCGAAATCACCAGCATGGCCGGCGCAGTGGAAGAGTTCAGCGCCACCTCGCTGAACATCGCCGACAACATGGGCAATACCGAGCGATTGGCCCAGGAAAACGCCCAGCAGACGCGTATTGGCCGCACCTCAATGCAAGAGGCGTCGTCGTCGCTGGAGCATATCGCCACCGCCCTCAACAGCACGGCCACGGTGATCAACACCTTGGGCCAGCGCTCCCAGGAAATTGGCGGAATCGTCGGCGTGATCACCTCGATTGCCGAGCAAACCAACCTGCTGGCGCTCAACGCCGCCATCGAGGCGGCGCGGGCCGGTGAACAAGGCCGGGGCTTTGCGGTGGTTGCCGACGAAGTGCGCAACCTGGCCTCGCGCACGCGCCAGGCCACCGACGAAATCTCGGTGATGATCCAAAGCATCCAGCAGGAAACCGGCAACGCCATCAGCACCATGGAGCACGGCAACGTGTTGATGCAGGAAGGCCTGTCGCGCAACGCCGACGTCGCTTCGGCCCTGGCGCGCATCGACGAGCAAAGCCGTTCGGCAGGCCAGCAATTTGCTGCCATTACCACCGCGACCCAGGAGCAGAGCAGCACGGCCAACGTGCTGAGCAGCAACTTGCAAAGCATCGCATTGGCTAACAGCGAACAGCGCGAAGTGGTGTCGAACCTGGCCATTACCGCCAAGGAACTGGAAACCCTGGCGGCAGGCTTGCGGCAGGAGGTCGACCGTTTTCGTTAAGGCTTAATGCTCGCCCAGGCCTGGGTCCACGCGCTTGCCGATATCCTTGAGGCGCGCCAGTTGGTCGACCATCCCAGGCGCCTCGTCCATGCTGGTGACGAAGGTCCACAGGTAGGTCATGACCGCGTAGATGTGGCCGGCCTTGACCGCCGGCGACAAAGCCAGCTGGCTGATCGCGACCACAAACAGCAGGGCTGCCAGCGTGCCGAGAAACAGGTACGCGGCGGCCTCGCGGTCGGACAGCCAGATGCGCAGGCGTGACAGCACGTGGTAGTGGCGACGCAAGGTCGGTGCGCCGACTTTTTCCACCAGGCCGATTTCTTTCTCCAGGCGATCATTCAGGCGCTCATGCAGTTCCTGGTTGCGCTGGGCAAAGCGTGGCAGCAGCGTCACGCATAAGAGCAGGGCGGCCAGGCACGCCAGGCCGACCCAAGGCTCAATCACGATCAGCATCACCGCCGCGCCAATAATCGAGACCAGCGCCGTGGCGATAATCGGCACGTGCTTTTCAAAGAAGTCGACGAATTCGCGCGCAAGCACCACCCGTGCGGCGGATTTTGAGGTGCTGTGGTTCTGCTGGCGTTGGTTGAGAATCACCGGCACCGCAAGGTCGGCGTAGATCCGCGTAAAAGTGCGCGTATCCAGCGCCCGTCGCGCCGCGCCGACCACCCAGAACGCCATCACCACCAACGCATAGAACAATGCGCTGGTGGCATCGCCACGGATAATCGAGTCCACCGCAAACCCGGCAAACAGCGGGTAGGCCAGCAGCAGAGCATTTTCCAGCGCCACCAGTGACAGTGTGCAGAACAGCTTGCCGGGGTAGGCCTTGGCGATTGCCTTGAGCGTTTGGCCGGCGGATTGCTGGCCGATTTTCTTGCTTTCTTCAATCAGGATTTGCGGGGTCACGGATGACATGGGTGCACCAGAGGAGTGATAGACGCTATTATTGAGCGACTGCTCAAGTATCCTTGAGCGATCGCTCAAAAAGCAAGCGCCGCTTATCTACCGGCGCCTAAGGAATTGCCCATGTCGCGTATCGACCGTAAAGACCAGATCATCGTCGCCGCCCTGGAGCTGTTTCGCAGCAAGGGTTTTGCCGATGTGTCCACCCGGGACCTGGCCGAGCATGCCGGCCTGTCGCGCAGCCACGTCTATCACTACTTCAGCGACTGGAACGAACTGCGTCGCGAAGCCTTTGTGCGCTTTGCCAATGAGCAATTGGATGAAGTGCGCGAGCCCTTGGCGGATGCGCCGCCGCTTGAGGCGCTGGTGGGTTTTTTAGGTGATTGCCTGCCGAGCACCGCTGATGCCGGCTGGGCGTTGTGGCTGGATGCCTGGGACGAAGCCATGCACGACCCGCAAATGGCCCAGGCGTATCTGGTAATCAACGCGCAGTGGCAAGGCATGCTGGCTGAGGTGATTGAGCGAGGCGTGGCTGAGGGGATTTTTCGCTGCGACTCGCCGCAACGCGCGGCCCGGCAAATCTTCGCGTTGGCGATGGGGTATGCCGATGACCTGATGCTCAAGCCGTCTGTGGAATCGGCCGAGGCGGTACTGGATGAGGTCATGGAAGTGGCGCAGCTGCTGTTGGGTTTCTCCGCATAAGGGCTCGGTATTTACACCATTTCACTGTGGCAAGCCCGCTCGCCACAAAAGCCCACATGCCACAGAATTTGCGTTCATTAAGCGCTAGCCGACTGCCGCAGGCCGGTACTGCAAGGCCTCCTGCAAATGATGCCGAGCAATGTTTTCAACCCGCTCAAGGTCCGCCAGGGTGCGCGCTACCTTGAGCAGCCGGTGGGCTGCGCGCAGGGACAAGGTCAGTCGCTCGCAGGCGCCTTCCAGCCAGCCTTCATCGGCTTTTGCCAGTGTGCAGTGCTCGCGTAACCCCGGCAGATTCAGAAAGGCATTGGCGCAGCCCTGGCGCTTTTGCTGGCGTTCTCGAGCCTCTGCCACCTGCGCCGAAGCCGTCGCCGTATTATCGCCAGTGTGTTGGGTCGGGTTCAGCGCAGTGGTCTCCCGTGCCACGGTCAGGTGCAAGTCGATCCGGTCCAGCAACGGCCCTGAGAGCTTGTTGCGATAACGCTGAATCTGCTCCGGCGTACACCGACAGCGCCCGCTGGGTTCGCCCAAATAGCCGCAAGGGCAGGGGTTCATGGCGGCCACCAATTGAAAACGTGCCGGAAAACTCACCCGGTCGCGGGCGCGGGAGATCACGATATGCCCGGATTCGAGCGGCTCGCGCAGCACTTCCAGCACCTTGCGATCAAACTCCGGCAGCTCATCCAGAAACAGCACGCCATGATGGGCCAGGGTAATTTCCCCCGGCTGCGGTTTTGACCCGCTGTAGGTTTTGTTAATTAATACGACTGAAGTGCTCCGGAAGCCCCGCCTTCCGGACTCGCATTACGGAATTAAGTGCGACTGGTTTTGGAAATAGATGCGACTTCGTCTAGTAACGCTGGCAATAGGTGCGGCTATCCTAAGGAGGATTTTGAGCCATTAAGGACGCGATCTGAAAATGCACCCCATTCCTCAAAACATGTTTGATATCTACGGTCTGGCTTTGCCTTGGGGCTTAAGTTTCGTTGAATCGATGCCAATTGCTGGCTGGAGGACGGCGGATGCAGCTTCGTGGGGAATTGTGACTTTCAATGAACAGGAAAATACGTTCGGCTGCATCGCCATGCGCCAACGAGTCGATTTTGTTTGGACGTTGACGTTGGAGGCTATTGGGCTGGCGAGCTTCGACTTAGCCAAGCAACGATTAGAGACGCAGTTGATCGACGGCAATCCGCGGGAACCGGTACCGCGAAACTCAGGGAAGCGGCCGAACCTCTATAAAGTTGGCAAAAGAAAGCCAAGCAATCTGTTTGAGCAACTCAAGACCAAAAGACGAGCGATGGCCGCTTGGATGATCGGATATTTGTACTACGCGCTTCCTCAACCGGATCTCAATTGGGTGCCAGATTTCCAAGGAGAAAATCTTCATACTCGTCTCTGGGAGCTTCATCTATTTGCGTGTTTTCGTGAGCAAGGCATGCATGTAGCCCAGGATCACCCTTCGCCAGACTTCTATGTGTCTAACCGGAAGGGGGCATCCGCATGGATTGAGGCTGTGACCACAAATCCTGAAGTGCGGTATGACCATGCCACCACCATTGCTGACCCTCCGCCCGGAAATGTGATTGAGAAGATTCTGGGAGCAGCGGCAGTAAGATATGCCAAAACAATCCGAAACAAGCTTGACCGTCGATATCACGAGATGTCGCATGTAGTTGGCAAACCTTTTGCGCTCGCTCTCGCCGATTTTTATGCTCAAGGTTCAATGACCTGGAGCAGGCCTGCCCTGGTTGCTTACCTCTTCGGCTTTTACGCAGTGACGCATGAAGTCGATGGGCAGCAGGAGGCCAAACGGGTTGATGTAGAGCGACTATTAGGACCGGAGAGTATTCCGGCAGGTCTTTTCAAGTTCCCCGAGAACGCGGGTCTGTCTGCGGTGATATTCAGCAATGGATGCAGCATTCAGAAATTTGGACGTGTGATGGTTTCCATCACGGGTAATGGCAACGGCTATAGACACACTCGCGTTGGAAGCATCTTTGATCGCACGCCAGGTGCGTTGCAGGGCTTCGACTTCTGCCTTGATGTGTCGAGTGAGGAGTATCGAGACCTTTGGCCGCAAGGTTACGAACCTTGGTCAGCGGAGCTCGAGGTTTTTCATAATCCCTTGGCTTCCCACCCATTTCCAAAGGGGCTTTTACGAGAAGCGACCCACTGGATTGATAACGGACATGAGATCATCTGCGAGGCTTTTTATGAGACACAGATACTGCAGTCGAGAACGATTGTTCAACCGATATCTGACCGTAAGTAATAAATGTGACTGGATACTGAAACAGATGCGGCTGTGTCCAGATGCGCTGGCAATAGATGCGAGTATCCCTAAGGGTATCCCGAATAATCAGTAATCGCGCTCCACCTGGCCACTCGTTTGCATGGGGTTTGACCATCAGACTGGGTGGTCACCGGCAGAGGTCAACCCTAATCAGCCCTTGATGTCGGGCTACTACGTACAGTTCCGAACTTCCCATTGAAACAAGATATCGTTTTCGAATATTTCATGTAATTTTATTAAAACACAAAAGCTCGCGCCGGATGGCCTAACTATTGCAATCATTCCTTTTTTCATTCTCGCGACATGACTTGGGAATCGGAATACTGCCGTATCTGTTATATCGCTAAGGTTAGTAGTGCCTGCTGCAACCGTGACAGCACCACTGTTACTTGATAAGTCTACGCAGCCATGACTGTACTGCAAAGTCTTCCAAGAGATCGGGATGGTTCTAATGTCTGATTCGCTGAACTGCACATAGATATCAATTCCGCTGTGCACGACCGGAACACGCCGCTTTCCGCTGCTGTACACGCGATGAATGTCGCCAAATTCAAAGGTCTCCTCCTCGACAGCTTCTCGTAGCTTTCGGCTGAAGAAGCTTACGCTGATGTTATTTTCTAGGAGCTTTCTGAACCCTTGAGAGTAGATGGTTCCGTTAGGATCCAGTACACCTATAACTACCTCGGTAGCGCCTGATGAAATTATTAACTCAGCGCAAGACTCTATAGATTGGTCGTGGTGTAGTTTAACGCAAGGCTCCAAAGTCGTATAAATTGTCGATCCCAAACGCTCTGCATGGCAAAGCTTTTCAAGGGCAACTCGTTCTGCATGAACCCCACTAACTTCGCCACGATAACCGGTAGAAAGAACTTTTCCGCCCTTGGTCACTAGGGCGCCTACCCGAGGGTACTCAGAGCATTTTAGATGTTCTTCAATTGCTAGCTTCATTAAATCGTTTTTTGAGTATGCCTTATCCATGTCAGGAACCATTTTGGTGAGTATTTTGGTGAGTATTTTGCGTGAGCTTTCTGGCTGATTTCTACCCGTCAAGGCCAAGCAGTGTGCTGGTCAAGTCGAATGCAAATGAGTGGTCAAGTCAACGCAATTGCGCAGCATAATTCGGGCAAAATCGTACCCTAGGCTATTGTGATGCCCTGGAGCATCCGGAAAGATCTGCAAAATGCCCACGTGTCCTGAACTTCAAGAAGCACTTTTTTGCCATGAATGATGAGCCAGGGAAGCTTGCCAGCTGGGCCGATGGATTGGACGCTGTTATGGCAGTTCTGAACGAGGGCTAACGGAATGATCGCGGGGGAATCAGCGATCCACGAGTGGACAGCCCATTGACATCGTGACTATGGTTTGACTATTGTTCGTCCGCGCCTAGGCGTGAACCACAGGATGGCTACAGGGATCTTCGGATCGCATCCCGCTTCTGATGAGCGTCAGATGGCCCAGTGCCAGGTAACAGCGTCCTGCCCCGTCGAACGCATACAATCGACGGCTGAGAATCCCGCCTAGAGCGGGATTCGCCGTTTTTGGGCCCCTGACTTTTGCATCTTCGGTCGATTCCGCACTTCCAAAGGGCATTGCCCTGGGCTTTCTTTGCGCATCCAACGCGACCTTGTAGACGCTGAAACCCTTTTGCTTAATCTGAGTATCCGGTAAACCCACACCGGTGCGTGCGAAACTTTCGGAAAATCGTAGCGGAGTCCAGGTGGACCGACCGTGCGGGCGCTCATTCGAGCACTATTCGCACGTATCATTTATAGGGTAGTGTCCCGGCGTAAAGGGAAAACACATGGAGTGAAAACTTGCCAATACCTAAGGAATATCATGGCCGCGAACAGGCATACGTCAAACACACGATTCTGAAGACGTACCTTCAGTGCTTGTTCATGATCATCGGGCGCAAGGAAACCGTCATCAATTACGTTGATTGCTTCGCTGGTCCTTGGGCAGAGGAGTCGGATGATTTAAAAGACACCTCTATCGGTATTTCGCTTCGTCAGATGAGGGAGTGTGCCGAGACGCTGAAATCCAAGTTTAGCGCCAATGTAAAATTTCGCGCGCTTTACATCGAGAAGGACAAAAAAGCCTTCGGAAAGCTCGAAGCGTTCCTCGCTGGGAACAAGCAGCCCTCTGTAGAAGCCTCCTGCATTCAAGGTGACTACACCAGCAAGATCGATGACATCGTTCAGTGGGCGTCAGGCAATTTTACGTTTTTCTTTATTGATCCCAAGGGTTGGAAAACTGTAATCAGCGCGCCAGTTCTGGCCCCGCTCTTGGCACTGAATAAAGTCGAGTTCCTCATTAACTTGATGTACGACTTCTTCAACCGTGCTATGTCGATGAAGCCGCATCAAGCAGATGTTGAAGAACTTTTAGGAAGGCCGGTTGTTTTAACTGGAAATGAAACCTCATCCGAACGGCAGTCGCTGGTAATTTCTCAGTATCGCGAGGTCATCGGGGACTTGTATGGTGGAAAGACGGCATATGTATCAGTTGAGCGCCCAGGCATGGAGCGGGTGCTTTATTTCTTGGTATATCTGACCAGGCATCCTCTGGGCATTATCAAGTTCAAACAAGCTGCCGAAGAAATGGAGATGGTTCAGCGCGTCAGCCACTTTGAGTCGAAGGTTCGAGCACAAATCAGCAAATCTCCCATCGGCGATTTGTTCGGCTCGGACCAAGCTCTACAGCCTGTTGAAAAACTCAAAGACAATCGACTAGCAGCAAAAGAGTTTCTTCTGGCGAGACTGTCAAAAAAACCTCTGCTGATAGATTACGACTGCTGGTCAGAATTTCTTGTGCAGACTGATTATTATCCGACCGATCTTCAGCTGGCCTTTAAGGAATTGGCAAAAGAAGGCCGAATCCTAAATCTTGATGCAAATATTGCCAGGCGAAGCAAATTTCCGGTTAAGCCCGATTGGCCGCGAAAAAGTGAGCGCTGGATCCTTAATGACTGACCAGTGAGGGAATATATAGCGATATTTAGGAAACACTTGATATGATAATTGAAGGCATCTCAGTCGAAAAATCAGGCCATTCTTGCGTTTTTTTAAATCGTGCTACGTTTGGGCTACGATTTTCACTGAATATATGAATCGAAAAGATAATATGGGGTGAAGTCAGAAACGTTGAGTGATGTCAATTTGACATATCTTGCGGCATCTTACTAATATCGCGCACGAAAGGAGCGACAGTGCAATGAGTACCCAAACAAGCATTGAGTGGACCGAGATGACTTGGAACCCGGTGGTGGGTTGCACCAAGGTCTCACCGGGCTGCAAACATTGCTACGCCGAGAACATGGCTCACCGCCTGCAGGCGATGGGCACACCTGGCTACGAGAATGGCTTTCGGTTGAGCCTGCGTCCAGAAAAGCTTCAAGAGCCTCTTCTGCGCAAGAAGCCGACGATTTACTTCGTTAACTCCATGTCTGACCTCTTCCACGAGCAGGTGCCTGATGCTTATATCGATCAGGTTTTCGATGTGATCCAGCGTGCCTCTCAGCATACGTTTCAGATACTGACCAAACGAGCTGAGCGCCTGGCTGAGTATTTCAGCACGCGAGAAACGCCTACCAATGCCTGGTTAGGTGTTTCGGTAGAGGACAAGGCCTACGGGGTGCCGCGTGTTGATTGTCTGCGTAAGGTTGATGCCACCATCCGCTTTCTGTCAGCGGAGCCTTTATTGGAAGACTTGGGCGAGATTGACCTGACGGATATTCATTGGGTGATTGTCGGGGGTGAATCAGGTGCGAAGGCGCGCCCAATGCAGCAGGAATGGGTCGACAACATCCACCGTCAATGCGATGCCTTCGGTTCTGCTTTCTTCTTCAAGCAGTGGGGTGGCTGGGGCGCTGACGGAGTAAAACGATCCAAGAAAGCCAATGGTCGCCTATTGAACGGTCAGACTTGGGATGAAATTCCCTTGCTAAACCTAGCCTGAGCTAAAAGGATTTCGCGTGGCCAAGGACGAAAAATACAAATGGGATTTGTCGGCTGGTATCTATCCGAACATAGATCCTCATAGCAAAATAAAACATCAGATTATTCATGACTATATCCGTTCGTACATCACGGTGGTCATGAGTAATCAAATGATTCCGCGCATTGGCATTAATATCGTCGATGGCTTTTGCGGTGGAGGCGTTTATAAAGATGATTGGGGTCGTCGTGACCACTACGGCTCACCCATTATCGCGATAGAGGCGGTTCAAGAAACTGTCGCTGAGATAAATATTCAGAGAAACATGCCGCGGGAAGTATTGGCGCAGTATTTTTTCATAGATATCAAAAAGGCCAATATTGATTACTTGAAGGCCGTGCTTGCCACCAAAGGGCATGGCCATCGCTTGGATAAAGATATTTACGCTCTTCGCGCGAGATTTACGAATGCGCTTCCGAGCGTTATTAAAAAGATAAAGGATTTCAAGTTTTCCGAGCGCTCATTGTTTTTGCTCGATCAATACGCCTACAAAGATGTACCTTTCTCTAGCATACGAACCATTTTCAATAGTTTGACGAATGCTGAAGTTCTGTTGACTTTCAATGTTGATAGCCTGATCGACTACCTCTCCGAGCGGGATGAAAACAAGAAGGCATTACAAAATATCGATTTGGAGAAGTATATTCCTTGGGAAAAGCTGCGATCTTTTAAAGCCACCATGCGTCACGAGTGGCAGCATTTGATTCAGCGGTTTCTTGCAGAGGGGATCTTGAAAGAAAGCGGTGCTGATTTCATGACCGTTTTCTTTATTACTCCTGGTGGGCCGAATCCGCGAGCCTATTGGTTTATCCATTTGGCGAAGAGCTACCGCGCCAACGCGGTGATGAAAGAAATTCATTGGAGATATGGCAACAACTTTTCCCACTCCATGACGCCGTCACTTTTTGTGGGCTATGACACCAATAAAGATATCCAGATTACGGATCAACATGCGTTCGGATTTGGAGACGAGCATAATTTTTGTGGTGTTACGAGTAAACGCATTGAAGTGGAGCTCTCTGAAGTGCTGCCAAGGAAGATCTACGATCAACCGCAATTGTCCTTCGAACAGATGATGATGGGTATGGCCAACCACACGATGGCGGATGAGGCCATCGTAAAACAGTCCTTGCACGGTCCGATCATGAATGGCGACATTGAGGTCTTTGATAAGAACAGTCGAACGAAGCGACGCAAGGGCAGCAGCATAAAATCAAGTGACATCATTATTCCCTCTCAGCAGCGGACCATGTTTTTTACTCGCTGACGCTCCTACGCCGTAAGCCTCCTAGAATTTCGGGTCAAGCGTGCCTTCTTGGGGCGGCGAAATTTCTCGTTCGCGCAACGCTTCGCCCCCTGAACGGGGCCGAATTGCCTACATTTTTGGCCTACACTCAAAGCATGATTCCTGGAATTCGGTTGACCAGGTGAACATCATGCAGACCCACCGTATTCCCGTCGTCGCCCACCAGCAGACTCGGCCAATTGCGCCGACGAGACGCAGCCTTTCCGGCACCTATCCGCTGCGTAATGGCGATGGCATTCCCTATGAGTCGTTGCTCGAGCGTGATTTCCTTGCGCGAATGACATTTTCCAGCCAGGTGTGTGACGTTATCGCGCAGCCGGTTCAAATCCCTTTTCACGGTGACGGGGCGCGCACCCATACCTACACGCCTGATTTCCTCATCAACTATCACCTGGGTGACTGTCAGTTTGGTAACTACCCGGTGCCTTTACTGGTCGAGGTCAAACCTCGCGACCTCTGGGTTAAAAACTGGCGCAAATGGCTGCCGAAATGGAAAGCCGCCTGGCGATATGCGCGGGAACAAGGATGGGCGTTCCACATTTACGACGAGTCTCGAATTCGTGACACGGGCTTTGCCAACATCCAGTTCCTCGACCGCTACAAAGCGATGGACTTCTCACGTGAGGAGAGTGAATGGGTTGTTCAAACGGTTCGTGAGGCCGGATCAGTGCCGGTGCACTACTTGCTGGCGATTCATTTTGCCGGCATCTACCGCGGGCGCGGCATCAGTCACATCTGGTACCTGATCGCGACGCGTCAGCTCGACTGCGACATCCGTCAGCCGCTGAACGATTTTCTCGATGTCTGGATCCCCTCGCCATGAACAAGACAAATACTCACGAGGAAAAACCTCAGGCTTTTGTGCCTGATCGCGCACGTGTTTCCCTCGAGCGAAATGCGTTTGTTCGTTATGGCGAAGACGTCTACCGAATCAGCCAGGTACTGGACTTCAAGACGGTGGTCGGAATTGATGTATACAGCGGTCGCGCCTCGGCCTTGCCGGTTGAAGGCCTCAAACCGGTTGCCCAGGAGCGACTGGACGGCCTCTATGTCAATTACGACACGGAAAGCATCACCGAAGAGCAATGGGCGATTGCGAAGAAGCGATTTGAGGCCATTGAGCCATTGCTTGGAGACGTTGTTCGAACTAAGGCCGAGATCAAGGCTCGCGCGCTGCTGTACCAGGTGGACAGTGCGACGATCTACCGCTGGATGGACCGTTACAAAAGCTGGGGAGAATTGTTGGCCCTAATTCCAAGAAAACGCGGCTGGCAGGCTGGCAACGTCCGTATTCCAGCCGAGGCCGATGCGCTCATCGATGAGGTGATTCACGATTATTATCTCAGCAAGACACGTCCCACGGTCAGCAAGGCGGTCAGTGAATTTCGCATTCGTGCCGAAGCACGCGGTGTTCCCATGGTGGCCGAGTCGACTATTCGTCAGCGCATCAGCCGTATCACTGATAAGCAGTTTCTTCGTGGTCGGGGATTTGCAGATAAAGCACGCAACGCATATACCCCTTCCCCTGGCGCGTTTCCCGGCGCCGAGTACCCGCTCGCGGTCGTCCAGATTGACCATACGCCGATCGATGTAATGGTCGTCGACGACGTGCATCGTAAATCCATCGGGCGTCTCTGGCTGACACTGGCCATCGACGTGCATTCAAGAATGATCACGGGCTACTACCTGGCGATCGACGCGCCCTCGGTAATCTCCGTCGCCATGTGCGTGGCGCATTCGATTATTCCCAAGGAAGAGTGGTTGCTTGCGCACGGCATCGAAGGTGATTGGCCTGTCTGGGGCTTTCCTCGCATTTTGCACAGCGACAACGGTGCTGACTTCAGATCTGAAAGCCTGCGCAGATCCTGCTCTAACTACGGGATTGAGAACCGATTCCGCCCCATCAAACGGCCAAAGTACGGCGGTCATATCGAACGGCTGATGGGCAAGTTTATGCAAGCCGTTCATGGCCTGCCCGGCACCACTTTCAGCAATATTCAGCAGCGCGAAGGCATCGACTCCGACGCCCAGGCGGCGCTGACCGTTTCGGAATTTGAAGTCTGGCTGGTACGCGAAATTCTCAAGTACAACGCCAAGTATCACTCGAAGATCTTCATGAGTCCGCTTCATAAGTGGAATGTCGGCATTTTTGGAGGGCGTGATGACACTCCGGCGATTGGCATGCCTCCGCGGCCAGCAGACCCTTTCACCATTCAACGAGACTTCCTGCCCGCTTATGAGCGAACCGTCCAGCACTACGGCGTGGAGCTCGATGTGACGTACTACTCCGAAGCGCTGAGACCGTGGATAAACGCCAAGGACGAGTCGGGTAAGACGCGAAAATTTATCTTTCGGCGTGATCCGCGCGATATCAGCCAGCTCTGGTTTTACGATCCCCACCTGAAGCAGTACTTCAAGATCCCTGTGTCCAATCAGTCCTTCCCGGCGACCAGTGTGTGGGAGTTTCGCGCAGCCAAGAAGCAGGCCGTCGAGCGAGGGCTGGCCAATATCGACGATGACCTCATCAAGCGGCTGATCATGGAGAACCGCGAGCTGGTGGAAAGCGCCAAGACCCACACCAAAAAGACGCGTCGATTGGCCCAGCGACAGAAAATTCATCAAACAAACAAAACGCCTGCGGCGCCCGCTGCTCCAGCACCCCTCGAGCCAAAAACGATCGTTCCCCACGGTTTGCTGGGATTGCTCGACGATATGGACGAGGTGTTTGAGGAAATCCTATGAGCGATTACCCGCACATTCATCCAGATTTTCGTGCCGTCATGAGCCTGTCTGATGAGGAGCGCATCCGGTTTATCCAGGAGCCCAGGTGGATTGGGTACCCCGCCGCGCACGAAATCATTAGTGCCATGAGGGCGCTACTGACGATCCCCTCTCGTCCACGAATGCCTAATCTGTTGCTGGTCGGGGACTCCAACAATGGCAAGACGACCATTATTCGGCGATTTGTGGAGCTGTACGGCCAAGGCTATGTGAACGCCCAGAGTGAGCCTGTCAAACCCGTGATTTTGGTGGAGTCTCCTCCCGCGGCTGATGAGAAAGGACTCTATATTTCGATCCTTGAGAGTTTTTGGGCGCCTTACCGTGCCAGTGATGCCACAGCAAAATTGCGCTATCAGGTGGTTCACATGTTCCGCTCGTGTCATGTTCGCCTGTTGGTTATCGATGAGTTTCATTCGCTCCTGACCGGCTCGGCGATCAAGCAAAGGGAGGTCATGAACGCTCTCAAGCTGCTGTGTAACACCCTGGCCATACCGATCGTGGGTGTGGGCACCTCTGATGCCGTTCGGGTGCTGCACACCGATCCGCAGCACGCCAGTCGTTTTGATGTGGTCGCTCTTCGCCGCTGGGAGCCGTCTCCAGACTTTCAGCGCTTGATCAGATCTTTTGAGTCGATTCTTCCTCTGCGACAGGCTTCCGTGCTGAGCAAACCTGAGCTTGCGCTGGCTTTGCACTCGATTTCGGGCGGGAACACAGGTGATCTTCATCGCTTGCTCATGGAATGTGCCAAGGACGCGATCATCACGGGCAGCGAGAAGATCACTAAATCCACCATTGAAAAGCACGCCTGGCTGCAGCCTACGCGTGGGATCCGGGAGCGGGTGTGAACCGCTGGCCGCTGTATCAACCGATCCAGAACGATGAGCTGCTTTCCTCGTGGCTCCTCCGTAATGCGCTTGCTCATGGTTGCGCGCCGTTGGCTTTTTGCGGAGCGCTCTGGCCTGGCGCACGTTTATGGACAAAGGATCTGGATTACGGGCTGGATGAGCGTTTTCTGCGGCAGTTTGATAGCGCGGATTTTCCGGGCGTTGCTTTATCAGCGAACCGGTTCAAGAGTGCGATCAAGACCCTTTCCGGCGTTGACGTCAGAGATGCCAATACCCGCTGGTTACTCTCGTTAGGCATGCGTAACCGACGGCATTCCTGCGGACTTCAATATTGCCCGATGTGCTTTGCAGAGGAGATACCTTATCTGCGATTCCAAGGGCGTTATGCCTGGTATACCGGTTGCCCGATTCATGGCTGTCGTCTGTCCAGTCGATGCCCCCGGTGCCACGCACCTATCCAGCTTCACCTGCTCGTCCCGCCCGAAATCAACTGTTCCACCTGCCATGCATGCGGTGCAATCTTGGGATCTGTATCAGAGCTAGAACCCTGCCTCCCTGATGCACTGGTTCTGCAGTCAATGGCGGACAATCAGCTGTATGGCCGTTCTGATTCAGCGCAAGAGTGGTTTGAATACGCCTATCTGCTGGTGTCGCTGTTGCGGTACGCATTGCGTAGCCGTAGTGCGCCTACGCTGAACTTGCTGAGTCAGCTGGGGGTTGAGCTCGGGTCCGGGCACAAAGTGAGTAGCGGCCTACCCTTGGAGTTGCTGGAGGTGAGCGAGCGGATGGAACTCATGGCGTGGTTGGCCCCATTGGTCGCGCACTCTCCTGACCAGGTCGCGCAGGTAATTGCGAGGCACCGCTTGCCCGTGTCTATGTTCGGACGAAACTGTAAAAAAACTGCGATCGGAACAACGGCTGGGTTGTTGTGCTCAGCTGCGGCCCCCGCTGCCCATAAGGCTTCACCGACGGATCGCCACTGGCATTCGAACCGGAAAACGGTGGTACGTGAGTGGGCTCGTCTGCAACGCAAGATATTTGCCTATGTCCACTCTTGACCAATCTAGCGGCTGCGATGAATGCGGCAGGTTGATGGCAAAGGCCAAAAAAGTGCACGCCGCAAAGCGTTATTGCGCGACGTGCTATGCACGGCTGTTTAAGCGGGGTCTGTGTAAGAGCTGCGGTAACTTTTCACGCTTGCCTGTGTTCGATCCCCAGGCTGAATGCAGTGGATGTGTAAGCGCGCGCCCTTGCGTCAGGTGCTCCCGCGTTGGTCGCCCGGTCGGTAAGCTGACTGCTTATGGTCCGGCCTGTAATTCCTGCGCCCATTACTTCAACGCTCCCCGTCCTTGTGAAAAATGCTCGGTACTGTCGACGCGCTTGGTGAGTATCCAGATTGACGATTGCACATTGCGTTGCTGCCCCCGCTGCGCCCGGTGCAATGAGCAAACGTGCCCACAGTGTCACAGGTATCGAAAGCTGATACTTCAGGCAGACGGCAGGGCGATTTGCCGACAGTGCATGCTGACCTCCGGTTCACGTTGTACAGAGTGCCATTGTGAAATTCCTGGTGGGCGGGGGAAGGAATGTGAAAATTGCTATTGGTCGAGGACGTTTCAAAAACGTCTGCTGCTAGATGCGAATGCTCTGGGTGCTCAGGCGGTGGTAGACGACTTCTTGGAATTTGGCGCGTGGCTTGCCGCCAAAGGTGGGAATCAGCGTGCGGCCCTGAGCATCCATCGCCATTTTGACTTCTTCGCAGTGATTGATACCCAATGGGCCGGGATGCCACCAGCCAAACAACTACTGGAGCATATCGGATGTGAAGGGCTGCGACGGGCGCGAGCTCCTATCCGTTGGTACAAGCTCGCCAAGCAGTTCGTGATCAACGATGAGTTACTGGAGCTGCATGTTGAGCATGAACGGGTGCGTAACATCCTTTCAGGCATGTCGTTCGGCGCGGACCGTGCGTTGCTGTATGACTATCTGACAACCCTGAAGCATGGGGTAAGCATGGGACGGTTGAGACTAGCTTCATTGCGTGGCAGGTTGAACGCGGCAGTGCACTTGCTACTGCTGGCTCGATCAGAGGGAGCGAGTGTTCTCAAGCAACGTCATGTGGACCGCCTCTTGAAGATCAAGCCAGGTATTGCAGGCAACCTCTGGGGATTCGTTACCTTTTGCAATGCCCGACAAGCAGGCAGGCCGTTGATCACAATCGAAAAGCACAAAGTTCAAGCAGCCAGGCGCCTCAAGCTGGAGGCGCAGATGATAAAACTGGCTATCGCTGCCAACCGCGGACGCGATGTACAGCGCACATGGATTTCACGCTCGTTGGCCTACTTTCATCGCTTGAGCTCGAGCCAATCAAAGGCCGCTGTACCCAATCCGGATCCAGCCGGAAACGGCTGGCTAGTAGACGTGGATAGCGTTACCTATTGGGTACCTGACCCGCGGCATCTTTCCTTGGTGCAAGAGGTGAACGTTTCGGAAAATTAACACCCAATCTTTGCAGATTGTTCCTCATGCAAGTGAGATGCAGAACCTCGTCCCCTTTAGTTTTGGAGTGATTGAAGGACACGCCGGGATTGTCCATGTTGTCGACAAAGTCGCGAAACACGCCTTCAAAAAAGCGTATCAGACCGAGCACTATTTTTAGCTGTACCAGGGCTTGCGAGAAAGGCATTGATAGTTCAATGAGCATCCCTTGCGCCTTCTGTTCCGTGGTTTTGCCTTCGGCCTTCCCACTCCCAGGCCGACGTTGAATTTCAAAGAGGTAAAAATGACGCTGGCCGCAGACGATGCGCAGAATCTGCACGCCACGCACTATTTTATGTTTGGGGTCGAGGAAGACCCAGGATCTTTGCTTTGGCGTTGCGGTTTCGTCCTCCTCAAACTCTTTGATAGGTACCAGCTTGGCCGGTGCTTGAGTTCCCCTTTGGCCGTCAAGCGTCATCCACTCGACCCTGTCGATTACCGTGGGAAAATACGTTTGCAGCTTATTCAGTGCGACCCATACATCGACTAGAACGCCTGATGATTCCCATGGCTCCATGTCTATGATTTCAGCTTTTCCAATCCCCGAACCTCGGGCGCCAGGATCACCACCTGACAAGACCTCCGTTTCGCCAGTAGGAAGAACTTTTTTACCACGCTCCCCCGGCTTGTGATGCACGTAGCGACTGGTAGCCCGACGCTTGCCCAGTACTTCAAAACTCTCGTGCTCCAGGATGTGCCTTCCCAGATCCGGGTCTGATCCGGAATCGTTGGTCAGCTCGAACTTCTGATTGAGCGGCAAAGTTATGGTCGGGCGGGTGATAAAAAGACCTTGATCTTCCTCGTCACCTGGCTGGAAATTTTCTGTGTGGTATTCCGCCCGATGAATTTCAAGCTCCGGACCATCAGGCTCACTTGCGCCGGTTAAACGCAGGCAGAGAAAGGTTTTTTTATTGAGCCAGTAGCCGCGGCCCTTGATCGTCGCGGGTCCCTGAAACCAGGGTGCAATTTGCAGGTTGCCAAAGGGCACGTCCGAGACTGGCGAGCTGCTGAACTGGGACTCAAGGTCCGCATAAAGCTTACGGCACAGGCTTTTCGTGTAGCCGTCATGCCTCATGTGGTTGAGAAATACAGCCTCACTTTCCCTAACCGAACGCTGCAGCTTCACCACGTTTTTTGCCCAGGTCTCTTCAGGATCAAAAAAGAAGCGAGCTTGCACCTCCTGCCAAGGATAAGTGGTCAGAATCCGGCTGGTCTCGGAACTGCGCCCATACAATCGGATCAGGAGCTCTACGCACGGGACCAAGATGGTCTGGTCTTTGGCTCCGGTACGCAATTCTACCAACCAGGTGTCTGCCGACATTGGAAGTTTGTAAGGGCTGCTAGTGTTGGTCAGTCCCAGTTGCGAAGCCGTTACATACGTCCAGCTTTGCGGGCTGAAATCCACTTCCAGTTCTGGAAGTGACTCCGACAACGTGTCGGAATTGATCGAGCCCACACGCCAGATAGTACCTATCTGGAAAAAACTGAGATAAGGCAGTCCAATCGGAACGGAGTAGAACGCGCCCAACGTACCGTCCGGATCAACAGACCGAAAATGCACGTTGACGAGGGGAACGGTTTTTTCTCTGATATTCGGCGTGAATGTGCCGTACCACAGCACGAGCAAATCACCTGAAATGTCCTTGAAGCGGCCACCCAGTGAAACTTGCGGCTTGGCAAATTGCAGCGGACTGCGAATGACCGAATGCGACAAAACTCGCTCCTGCGACAGAGAAAACTGATCATAGGTATTTCTTGTTAAATCTGACAAGTGTCAGTTTGCCATTTTCGGCAGGGGCGTCTTGCGGTGCAGACTAACGGCTCACGGCAGGTTTGCAAAATGACTGTCGTTCACGATCCATGGATTGTGGACACCGCAGATCGGAATGCAATACCGACTCGATGCTCGTCTATACGAAATTCTCTTTACGCCAGATTGTGAATTATCAAAGGGCAGCTACGCTCTGATGACGTAATACCAATTAGATAGCAAGCACATCGGATAAATATAGGTATAGGAAGCCATTGACGTAGGTCAGGTATTCCATGCAATGGATAAATATCGCCGGTAGGAGGGATCCTTGGCACTCCGTCTTCGCTTCCTATTGGACACCAATGTCCTGATACCGCTGCAGGACTCTATGGTGGTGTTGCAGCCGAGCCTGACTAACTTTGTGAGGCTTTGCAACGTCCATGGGCATCAGCTCCTATACCATCCTGCTTCAGTAGAGGATATCCAACGTGATGCCGACCAGGATCGACGCAGACGAACGTTGCAGAGACTCAGGCAGTATTCAGAGCTGCAAGCTGGCCCGCCGTGCCCGTGGAATACTGCCGGTACATCCGTAAATGACGTTTGTGACAATGAGATTCTCTATTCGCTGGAGTGCAATGCCGCTCACGCGTTGGTGACGGAGGATCAAGGTCTCCACCGCAGAGCTCGCGAGCGAGGACTAGGTAACCGCGTCTACTTTATCCAAACGGCGAATGACTGGTTATGTCGACTTCATGAGCCGGCAAATGTGCATCTCCCCAATATTGAGGATGTCGAACTTCATACGCTCACCCCTCAGCTGGCGGAAGCATTTTTCGACAGTATTCGAGTGGGATACACTGGCTTTGATGACTGGTTTCGTCAGAAGGCTATGGACGGTCGACGCGCTTGGGTATATCGCGATGGGCCTGGCCCAATGATCTCTGCCATTTGCATTTATGCAGTCCAGGTAAACGAGCGCATAACGGACAACGGTGAAACACTACGTGGTCAGTCGCTTAAGCTCTGCACATTCAAAGTGGGAGAGACAGTACGAGGACGAAAGCTCGGTGAGCTTTTTCTGCGGGCTGCCTTTCAGTACGCAACGAACCACCACTGCGAATCAATTTTTTTACATGCCAACAACCAGCGGCATCCTCTCCTGATAACTCTAATCGAGGATTATGGCTTCGAGTATGCAGGCGATTATCGAGGCGATTCCGTTTACGTCAAGGCGCATCCGGCAGAGCCCCCAGCAATACTCATGGACGCATTTGACTACGTCCGACGTTATTTTCCTCATTACCTGAGCGGTGACGATGTTCAAAAATTCTTGGTACCCATCGTGCCGGCGTTCCATGACATCTTGTTCCCGGACTATCAGGAACCAGGGCACGCACTTCCTAATGATCATCCTCGGCGTCATGTGAGCAATGCTATTAAACTGGCTTACCTCAGCCACGCCCCGAGCAGGCGTCCACGCTCAGGCGACGTCGTGCTTTTCTATAGAAGTCACGACCTGCAAGCAATCACGTCGATTGGGATAGTTGAGCGTTACAAGTGGTCCGAATCAGCTGAAGAAATCGCAGAAATTGTCAGCCGTAGAACCGTCTATTCCGACGAACAGATTGAGGAAATGGCGGAAACAGAAACAAAGGTGATGCTGTTCCGACTAATCTGCCACTTCGATTCCCCCCTTGGGTATACCGCGCTTAGGCGCCGCCTTCGAGTAATCAAGGGACCAATTCAATCCATAACGAAAATTACCAATGAGTCTTTTTCCAGAATCATCCGAGCAACCGAGCGGTAGGGCTGTCTTGCTGTCGATCAAACCCAAATATGCCGATCTGATCGTCGCCGGAACGAAACGTGTCGAGTTGCGCCGAAGCTGGCCATCTACTGATATCGGCATCATCGTGCTGTACTCATCGTTGCCAGTGCAAAGGCTCGTAGGTCTAGCATTTGTTGATCGAGTTGAAGAGTGCGATTTCGAAACCCTCTGGGCATTAGCAGATACCAACGGTGGCGGGGTGACGCATGAAGAATTGAAAAACTATGTAAAAGGCAAGAAAACAGCGTATGGGGTGATGATCAACAGGGTAAAGGTGGCGGAGATCCAAGTAGACCCCAAAGATCTATTCCCCAATTTCACGCCCCCGCAATCTTTTTTATATATAGACCCCAACGACTTCTCCCGGGTTTTACGCGCAATGTTTCCCTCAGAGGCACGCTCATGAATGTCTTCGTTGCTGGTATACATGGCGTCGGAAAAACCCATTTAGCGTCCCGAATACCAGCGTCGTTAGGATTGACTCATACGTCGGCAAGCAAGCTGATAAAAGAAGAGCGAGCTATGCCGACATGGGGTAGCGATAAACGGGTTAGCCAAGTAGACGCTAATCAGGTCGCGCTCGCTACTGCGGTCTCCCGTCACAACGGTGGAGGTTTCTACCTTCTTCTGGATGGACATTTTGTTTTATTGAACAAGAAGGGCGATTTTCAACCCTTAGAAGTCGATGTATTCAGAGCACTGAATCTTAAGGGGGTAATATTGCTTGAAGCCACTCCTGAGACCGTTGCCCTTCGCATCCAAGATCGCGACGGGCGGAATGCAGATTTAAGTCACATCGCCGGCTTTCTCTCGGCAGAGCGCGCTCAAGCACAAAAAATTTGCGATGCCCTGGATATTCCCTTGAGGGTCCTTGAACAACCTAGTCTTGAGACCTTTACTGAAGAGATCAGAGCGATTCTTAAACCCAGCATTAGCTGAAGCAGAGCAGAAGGTTATCTATTTGTCGTAAGCGATTGTGGACTATCCTCAACAAAAAGCGCTGCCACTGGCTGGATTGGGATCTCGGACAGAGTCAACTCTTCCGACGGGAGATTCTCTCGGATAGCAGGGCGCCCATCGACAGCAGTCGCATTTATTTGGAAAAATCTTATTAATTTCGAAAACTGACATCACCCAAGAGTATCTGGAGGTGCACATCCTCCTTTGCAAAACGCTTGATGCAATGTCGAACTACCTCGTGCCGTTCCACTCCCAAGCCAGAGCTTCGAATCGGTAGAGAGCTGCCCATTGTTGCCGCTGGCGACAGGCGGTCATCGGCCAGAAACGGATAGAGGAGCGGTAAATAAATCTCTCACCCTTTTCGCTCCTTCAGGAGGTCATTGAGTACATGTGCAGGCGTGAAGGCCGGATCAGGCATCCGGCTTATTTTCAATTCGGAACAGCGACAAGGGAGAGTCAAGGTAGTCACCGCCCAGCAAGATTTCGGATATCTTGATTTTGCCTACGGTTTTAAGCTCATCAATAACACTACGAATGTTACTTATCTTGTTTAGAATATCGTGGAGTCTCAGCGCAATCCTCAAGCGATCCTCGCCCCAAGTATCATTTGGCAGCCTGCTGACCTTGTAAGGCTCGCTCCAACCCTTGCGATCAATACACTTCAGCGAAAAGGACTTAACAACATCGAGCGCTGAGCTATAGCGATCATCATATTGAACAAGCTGACCGATGACCTCGATTTCTTCAGGTTTTTCCAGGAGTATGTAGGCATAAACCGATTTTCCTATCTGATTCTCATACTCTTTTCCATTTTGAAGTAACCATGAGTAAAGGGATCGAACCTCTGACTCAAGAGTGTCAAGCTTATTCGTTGCTACTGAGTCCTTCGAAAATCCAGACCTGAAACGCCAAAAGCCACTCATCACATAAATAAATATCAAGTTTGTATATGAGTCTAGAACTTCTAGACTTGCGTCCTTAAGGTAAGGCTCTCTGCTTTCAGGCGAAAGGATCTGCGAACTTCGCTCACTAAAAGCGGACAAAGACTTTCTAGTATCTGTATTTAAAAGCTCCAGATCACTACCTTGCTCTTGATAAGTAGTAAGGCCAACTATAACCTCGTCATATTTTATTTTAAGCTCGCCAGTTATGTATTGGTTCTGGATGTCAATAACTGCGCTTACGTATTTTGACGTGTCCGCCTCGTAAATATAATTATTGTGAATTTGAACAACTGAGGAAGGGATTGTTGGAGTATCCTGACGCTCGAGATGGCGTACAAATGAATTATTGCCGTCACGAACGATGTCCACGGCTTTAGAGGTGAAAACACCATCCTGGACTGCAGCCCTAACGCTTTTTTCGCTAAGCAACGTATATTTCGACGCCATGGTCAACCTCGCATTTGGTGCTTTATTCACCCTCAGTTGTCCTAAGGAGAGCGTAAAGATAGCGTTTGCCAAGGTGCATGTCATCCGGTTCGTACTGGCACGATGGTGACGTCATGCGTACTCTAAAGCAGCTTCGACAGACCGCTGCCGCTCACGGCTTTAGGGAAAAGGGGTCGAATTTGTTTTTTCGGAACCAAGCGTCGGTTCTGGTCGGTAGCTGCTTTAGGCGAAGAGCTGATTCTGGCCGACTGCTGCCTTTCACCACTGGCAGCTTTGGGTCAATTCTGTTGAAAAAGTCGGCTTCGAATTCCGCGTCAGAAAAGTACGCGCCTCAGATTGAAATCTGAATTTTTGGCAGAAGGTTCAGGACTCGGATTTCGCATAGCAGCGTGCAACTGAGGTGTTTTCATCCCTCAATATTCGAGTGTTTCGGAAAGGCCGACTTTTTCAACACAATCGGTCGATAGCGGTCAGCCAACGTGTCTCAAAAGGGATCGAGACGTGCGTCGATGCCAGCCTGCTTAGCCAGCGCGATCAGGTTTTCGACGCAATCTTGCTCAATGATGCAACCCACATAATCGGCACCGCCTGTATCCACATGCAGAAAGCGCTTCCCGAACCCGGTCAGCCATTGATCGAAATCGATCAGCACTTGCATCAGTGATGTCGTCTCTTCCAGCTTGTAGGCATAAATCTGGTCAATACCGCTGGCTTCAACCAGTTTCGGTGCCAGGTACTTGAAATCATCGAAGCCGTGCACGTCCACGGCTATGAGAACCAGATTATTGAGTAACTGGCCTTTCTCAGCGTCCAAAAGCCCACTGACCAACGCGGTGACCGGGTCTTCACCTAGGTTGTAATAGCGCGACACCCTTCTCACGAGACGCGCACGTTCCTTTTCAGGCAGCCGCGCCAACAGGGCCTGGGTGAACGTTTTCAGTTGCGCGCCGAATGGATAAAGCTCACGCATAATCGCGGCATCGCTCAACCGTGGTTCATCGGGTGGGGGTTGTGTGAAGCGATCGCCGAACAATCGACTGAACAAGCCCATCGCCGTTTATCCTCCTTGCTGGGGGAAGCCTCCGGCGCCAAGCTTACCCCAGCGGTTCGATGACGGCTAATAGGGTCAGGGTTGATTCTACCAGTCTACGTGTGGCGGCAATCGGCCAGCAGCGGATCGTCAAGGACCGTACACCTTGTGACCGTCTGGCATGCTCTGGTTTAGCTCGCTTGGTGCAATTGCCCCCAGGTCTAAAGTCGTTTTTGGGTCAAAGTGAACTTCGATTTCGATACGTTCGCCTGCTATATTTACAATTGAAATCGCTGGTATAGACAGGGAGTGATTATAGCTGTTGCAGCCGACGTAGCTTTCTCCATCATCGGAAAATGTAACGTCTACGGCAATATGGCATACAGCGTCTAGCTCAATCGCCCAAATCGTCTTACTTGAATCATCCCGGATTGTCCCGAATGATTTTTCTTCTCCATGAGTGATTGAGGCAATATTGATGTTCGAGCAGCGAGCGTTGTAGAAATAATTAGTCCTGGCAGTAAACAACAACTCGCGCCTGAGTGTTTCGGATAAGCTATCTCTAATTGCCGATTCGAGATCTCCACTTTCATTGAGTTGCTGAAACTTTAAAGAGCGTTGGCTAGCGATATCCTTGACATCATTTTCTACTGAGTTAATAAGCGTAAGTGCCGTCGTCAGGTCTGGGATGCAATAAAGTTTTTTACTTTCAGACCTGTTGCAGAACGTAATCCAGTCTTTGTCGGAGGAAACAACTAGAATTCCACTGTTTTCTGCATATGCCTCTAAGCTTAGAAGCGCTACGGCATCGGGGAACTCGTATTTTTTATCGTTGCTTTTGTGGAAGGGAGGCCTGTTGCGGAAGTAAAGTTCAAAAAGCTTTCTGGTGGATGCTTCTTCATAGAACGCTAACTCAGCATTAGTTGCTAGGAAAAAATCATTTATTTCACGAAATACAATTTGCTCTGGGGTGGCCCTTGCTTCGAGTTTTTCTCGCATGTCATTAACTAAGTCTTCACTCAAGTGCTGGGCTACCAGCGCAAATGCGTCGTCAACTCGCTTCCGCCTTGAGCTGTGCATTTCAAGCATATGCTTTTCTGCTTCGTCGCGAACCAATTCAGTGATAACCAGTTGAATGCTGGAGTTCTTTAGTTGCCCCAGCTGTGCTAAGAGCCCTTTTCTGAAAGTTCTGCTATTTCTGTCAAATACCTGTGTGTCAAAGGTGATAGCGGTGATAGCACCTGAAATAAGCATCTCGCGCAATTTTTCAAAATATTCAGGTTTAATGCTCATGGTGTCTTCATAGATGGCGGCGGACAAGGCTGCACGATAGCGTAATGCCACGATAGACGAGTAGAGGTAGTGCAGACTTTGTGAATCGCCTTTGCTTCCGCAGGCACTTCAAAGCACCGTTTTGAGTGGTTGGTTAACGGTCGCTATAGGTCAGCTGGAGCCCTTGGCGACAGGCAGCTATGGGTCGATTCTGTTGAAAAAGTCGGATTTTCAGATCGCCTGAGAAGACTTGTCATGGACATCATCGCGACCTGCAGTCGTCGGCCCTGGAACAAAGGAAAAATGGTCGGGCAGAAAACCTCACTCCGACTTAGAAATATCTGGGTCATCCGAGTACGGCTTCAAATTGCAGAACGACCCCGGGATCTGGCTCTCTTCGATCTTGCCATCGACAGCAAGCTTCGAGCCTGCAGCTTAACCGAGCTTCGCGGGCGCGACATTGGCTATGGCGAGTACGTATCATCAGGAGCCATGGTGATGCAGCAGAAAACGAAGCAGACAGTCGATTTCGAGACCCTAAGCTGCCTTTTCTGGAGTTCAGTTCCTGCCAGAAAGCCGCGATCGGTGCCCGATGCTAGAGGTCGCGAGCGTTTGTGTTAATTGCGGAGGTTTTCCAATACTCACGTCAACCGGCGTGATCTCATGTAATATATTGAGCTGACTTGCGAATTTTTTGGGGCGGCGATGTATATCCGATCTCTACACGTTAAAAACCTAAAACGCCTTAAAGATTTGACGTTGAATTTTACACAAGCCAACGGCGAGCCACGCATGTGGACGGTTCTCATTGGGGAAAATGGCACAGGCAAAACTAGCATTCTTCAAGCCATTGCATTAGCAGCAGCTGGCAGCTTAAGGGTTAATGACCTAGCTGGGAGTTCAATTACTCACCTGCTAGATAGAAGAGATAAGAGCACTCTTGAGATCAATGCTGACTTCAAGTTCACTCCAACATCAATAAATGCAAAGTATCATCCCGACCTAAAAGCGATGCCATTTTACGGTATGGGCTTGAAATCAAGTGTAATACTGAAACCAAAAGAAACCTCTCTTCGCGCATCTGATAAGTATGATTTGGACTCGGCTCAGGATATCGTCAATCCACTCGATACCGCGAGAGCCACAGAGGCTCCCAGTTGGTTCGTCATTGGATATGGGGTCCAGCGTACTCTTCCTGAGGCAGGAGGTATGCCTGATTTAGCAAGAGCTTCTGTGGATCGGATGAAATCATTATTCGATTCAAGAGCATCTTTAACGAGTACAAGCTTTTTAAGTCATTTTGGCGATAGACAAAAAAAAGCCCTTGCGTATTCACGTATCCTAAAAAGTACGATTATAGATACCGGAATTCTACCACTGGATATTGAAAATCTGGAGATGCGAGGTCAAGGAGGGGTGAAGCGTGCATCGGACCTTATAGAAAGAAACCGTTTTCATCAGAAAATGGGAGAAAAAACTTTTCAAGTTCCTGCTATTGCTCTTGCTCATGGCTACCAATCCACGATTGCTTGGATAGCAGATTTGGTTGGGCATATTCTTCTTGAATCGCCAAATTCTGATCTAGAGCCGGAAGAGTTTGAAGGTCTAGTTCTTATTGATGAGATCGATCTTTACCTTCATCCTAAATGGCAGTGCCAGCTAATTCCTGCGCTTCGTAAAACTTTTCCAAAACTCCAATTTGTAGTTACAACGCATAGCCCTGTTGTGCTTGCAACTCTTTCCCCGGAAGAAGTTGTAAGGGTTCAGGCAGATCCGGCCACAGGTGATGTCCACCAAATTACGCCTGACTCAGTTACTGGGGAATGGGACGAAGTGGAGGGAGAAGCAGATCTGCATACTCAACCTGACCCACGCGCCATGACTGGTACAGAAATGTATACGGAGTATTTTGGAATCGACCGGTTAACACTGAATATAAATGGAGAAAAAATAAGGCAATACACTGCATTGGCTAGCAACCCCTTCCGAAATGATCATCAAAATGCGGTCATGCTAGCACTGCGAGCTGAACTCGAAACTGATAATGTGTTGGACCTTATAAGTCCGGTAGCCAGAGATCATGATTAAACTGTATCTCGGCCTGGAGCCAAATATTCTAACCACCACTCGCGCGAATAAATTAAATGAGGCAGTTCGACTGTTAAATAGTCATGGGCTGAACTCAGATGAATTCAAGAAAGTGTTCAAGACTGGTTATCAATGCGCACGCCCTTTGCTATTTAAAAGGCAGCATAATAAGTGCGCGTTCTGTGAGATTTCAAATGACGATTGCGGAAGCCCGGTTGAACACTTTCGCCCCAAACTGGGAGCGGAGGAAAAAATTGGTGGCGTTTGGCGGAGGGTATCAACGCACTATTGGTGGTTAGCATGGACATGGGAAAATCTGCTCTTCGCTTGCGAGCGCTGCAATAACTCTGGAAGTAAGGGGAATAAATTTCCAATTCGTTCCTCCGCTTCGCGGGTATTGGCACCTCCTTCTCCGTGCTCTTATCCTATTTCAGCCATCCACTACGATTGTGCTTCTGAAGAACGTTTGCTAATTGATCCTCGACTGGATAATCCAATAGATCACATTCAATGGATACCAGTTAATAGAACGTTGCACCCAAAGAACTGGCAGTGGACAGTAGCAGGTTTGGACGATAAGGGGGATATGACTATTGAAGTTCTAGATCTATCGTTGCGCGCCGACAAAGTTACAAACCACCTTAAGCTAATTGTTAGTCAATGGGTAGACGCCGACATTCATTTAAAAGAAGGTCGTCCAATAGCCGCTCAGGCTACTTGGGATAGGATAATTGATTCATATATAAATAATCCCGAACAACCATTTCGAAACGCCGCTTGGTGGGCTTGCAATGCCCTATTTCCCGAGGCGGAACGCAATAGGCTGGGGCTATCTCACCCGCCAATGCCATTCGGCTGAAACTTTCTGCTGTTTCATCATCGTACGCTCGATATAGGCGTTTTATTAAGGCCTTGATGCCTATAAAGAGATTCATGATCCCATGACGTTCTTGTGACTACTCAAAACCGCACTAGAAATTGCGCATCTGCTGACGTGCCAATAAATTTCAGATTTAACGTAGACGCGCGTACTTCAATTTTGACACAACTTTCTTTACACATTCTGGGCCGGTTGCTCCTCGTCACGAACGGCAGAAATTGGCCGATCATGTTGGCCAAGCATGCTAACAAAATCCGAAGGAATCGGTGGTCAAAGCAATTGCAATCAGTCGCATTTAATTCGAAAGATTCGCATCTATTTCCAAAACCTACACCCGCCGCCCACCAGCGCCGGCCCCGACGCTGAATGGTGCGGTTGACGAAACGGACGGTGCGGCCAATGGCTCAACGGCGCCAGGCTGACCACTGACTGAATGGCCGCCACTTCCAGGGCTTCCTGCTCACTCAAGGGCGGCAGCAAACCAGGCAGGCGGCTGGCGAGCAAGGTCTTGCCGGTGCCGGGTGGCCCGCTGAACAGCAGGTTGTGCGCGCCCGCCGCCGCAATCAGCAGTGCGCGCTTGGCGGCAAGCTGGCCTTGCACCTCACTCAGGTCCGGGTAGGGCTTGTTCAAGTACAGCAAGCCGTCGGATTTATACGGCTCAATCGGCACAACCCCATTCAGGTGCGCCACCACTTGCAGCAGGTGGTCCACTGCAATCACCTTCAACCCCGACGCCAGGCACGCCTCCTCGGCATTTGCCCGCGGCACTATCACGGTGCGCCCGGCCTTACGCGCGGCCAGCGCGGCAGGCAGCACACCCTTGACCGCCCGCACCTCACCGGACAGGGCCAATTCCCCCAGGCATTCCACGTCATCGAGCATCAATGCCGGCACCTGCACGCTGGCGGCCAGGATGCCCAAGGCAATCGCCAGATCAAAACGCCCACCATCCTTGGGCAGGTCGGCGGGCGCCAGGTTGAGGGTGATACGGCGGGCCGGGTATTGCAGCGCACAGTTGAGGATGGCGCTGCGCACGCGGTCCTTGCTTTCCTTGACGGCGGTTTCCGGCAGGCCCACCAAGGTAAGCGATGGAAGACCATTGGCCATATGCACTTCGACGGTAACGGCGGGGGCTTCTACGCCAATTTGGGCACGGCTGTGGACGATGGCGAGGGACATGCTCGTTCCTTGAGTGGGAGGCCGCTTCCTGCGGGTTTTTCAAGGGTAGACGAGGTGAGATGCTTTCGAGGGCGGGAGGTTTTACTGAACGTATCCAAAGAGCGACGCAGAACACCGTGGGAGCTGGCTTGCCTGCGATAGCGCCAGTGAATTCAACACCGCTATCGCAGGCAAGCCAGCTCCCACAGGGGCCGGGTTTATTCAGCAGCGGGTGGCGTCAACCGCGCTTCCAGCTCCGCTACCTTCGCTTCCAGACTCTCCAACCGCGCACGCGTGCGGGCCAGTACGACCATCTGGCTGTCAAATTCTTCCCGGCTCACCAGGTCAAGCTTGCTGAAGCCGCTTTGCAGCAGCGCCTTGAACTGGCTTTCGATTTCGTTGCGGGGCAGCGGGGTTTCGCCGCTGAACAGGCGAGAGGCGTGGCCGCTCAGGGCGTCGAGGAGGTCTTTGGGCGCGAGCATGGGAAATATTCCGGAAAACTGTTGGCCGGCAGTGTATCACGCAGCGTCTATAGTCCTTTCACGGCCGCGAGCGCACGCTTTTCGCGCAGAGGGCTGGGCGGCTACGCACTGTTTTTGTGCGCATTGCAGCCGCCAATACGCCCCGCAGGTGGGCATAAGTGGGCAAAGGACTGATTTCAGTGGTTTTTACGGAGCTGGCAAGGTTTCTGCTTAGACGATCATGACCCATGCACTGATGCAGTCGCTGTGACGAATGCAGTGCGCCGACGGATCAGGGGTACAGGTTTCGTCACCAGTGGTTCGCTGGCGTCGCAACGGCAAATGCCGAGGCGACGACGCGTTACAAAGCCAGGCACTGCGCTTAGACTTGAGACGGGTTTGTTTTCCTGGGGCAAGTCCACCAATTCGGGAGAGAGTTTTCATGAAGCTAGTCACTGCCATCATCAAGCCGTTCAAGTTGGACGATGTACGCGAGTCACTGTCCGAGATCGGCGTGCAGGGCATTACCGTTACTGAGGTCAAAGGCTTCGGTCGGCAGAAGGGTCACACCGAGCTGTATCGCGGCGCGGAATACGTGGTCGATTTCCTGCCAAAGGTGAAGATTGATGTCGCCATTGACGACAAGGATCTTGACCGGGTTATCGAGGCGATAACCAAGGCGGCCAACACCGGCAAGATCGGTGACGGCAAGATCTTCGTGGTCAATCTGGAACAGGCTATTCGCATCCGTACCGGCGAAACCGATACCGACGCAATCTAAGCCGCCAAACCCCCAACGCCCCAGGAGAAAACAATATGACTCTGCGTAAATTCGCAGGGCTAGGAGCCCTGTTGTCCCTCGTAATGCCGGCCCTGGCATTGGCGGCGGACCCAGCCCCTGCTCCAGTCCTCAATTCCGGCGACACGGCGTGGATGCTCACATCCACCGCGCTGGTACTGTTCATGACCATTCCGGGCCTGGCGCTGTTCTACGGCGGCATGGTGCGCTCCAAAAACATTCTTTCCGTGATGATGCAGTGCTTCGCCATCACCGGCCTGATCACCATCCTGTGGTTCGTTTACGGCTACAGCATGGCGTTCGACACCACCGGTATGGAAGCAGGCGTCGTCAACCTCAACTCGTTCGTGGGCGGCCTGTCCAAACTGTTCCTGTCGGGTGTAACCCCGGCGAGCATCACCGGCCCTGCGGCGCTGTTCCCTGAGGCGGTGTTTGTCACCTTCCAGATGACCTTTGCCATCATTACCCCTGCGCTGATCGTCGGTGCATTCGCCGAGCGTATGAAGTTCTCCGCGATGCTGATCTTCATGGGCGTCTGGTTCACCCTGGTCTATGCGCCGATTGCCCACATGGTGTGGGGCGGTCCGGGCTCGTTGCTGGGCGACTGGGGCGTGCTGGATTTCGCCGGCGGCACCGTGGTGCACATCAACGCCGGTGTGGCCGGCCTGGTGGCGTGCCTGGTACTTGGCAAGCGTAAAGGCTTCCCGACCACCCCGATGGCACCGCATAACCTGGGTTACACCCTGGTCGGCGCGGCCATGCTGTGGGTCGGCTGGTTCGGCTTCAACGCAGGCTCTGCTGCGGCGGCCAACGGTACTGCCGGTATGGCGATGCTGGTCACTCAGATCGCTACCGCTGCTGCGGCACTGGGCTGGATGTTCGCCGAGTGGGTCACCCACGGTAAGCCAAGCGCACTGGGCATTGCCTCGGGCGTAGTCGCCGGCCTGGTTGCAATCACTCCGGCTGCCGGCACTGTTGGCCCGATGGGCGCTCTGGTCATCGGCCTGGCAGCGGGCGTGGTGTGCTTCTTCTGCGCCACCACCCTGAAACGCAAACTGGGCTACGACGACTCCCTGGACGCCTTCGGTGTGCACGGTATCGGCGGTATCCTCGGCGCGATCCTCACCGGCGTGTTCGCAGCGCCTTCGCTGGGCGGCTTCAACGCGGCCACTACTGACATCGCGGCGCAAGTCTGGATCCAGTGCAAAGGCGTGGGCTTCACCGTGATCTACACGGCCATCGTGACTTTCATCATCCTCAAGGTGCTGGACATGGTGATGGGCCTGCGGGTGACCGACGAAGAAGAGGCGGTGGGCCTCGATCTGGCGCAACACAACGAACGCGGCTACAACTTGTAAGTACGCGAAAAAAAGATGCCTGGCTTGCCGGGCATTTTTTTGTCTGGTGTTTGTCTGTGGCTAAAGGCGGATGGGTTTTTTGCCGAGTTTGTGATGGGATCCACACGGCACTTTTGAGGATGCGAAAGTCTTACATGCATGTAGGCGTATTCGACACTTTGTTTTTTCCCAGACCGCGCTAGAATGCGCGCCGATGGGCGGAGAACTGTATGTGGCAACAGACCCTGATTACCCTGCGGGCCAAGCCCCGGGGCTTTCACCTGGTAACGGATGAGTTGCTTGCCGGCGTGCCTGAGTTAAAGGCTTGCCGAGTAGGCCTGTTGCATTTGTGGCTGCAGCACACCTCGGCCTCGTTGACCATCAACGAGAATGCCGACCCGGCGGTTCGCCGTGACTTCGAGCGTTTTTTCAACTCGCTGGTGCCGCAAGGGCGTGCAGGGTTCGAACACAACGACGAAGGTCCGGATGATCTGCCGGCGCACTTCAAGGCCAGTCTGCTGGGCTGCCAGTTGAGTTTGCCGGTCAAGGCCGGCCGCTTGGCGATAGGGACTTGGCAAGGTGTTTATCTGGGCGAGCACCGTGATCATGGCGGTGCTCGTAAAGTCCTCGCCACCTTGCACGGTGATGGGGCATAAGCCACTGGTTATCCAGTGGATGTGATTTTTTTCCGGCGACCTCGACAGAGGGTGAAGCTGGGCTATAACTAATCTGCTTTTCGCAAGTCATGAGGTAGAACATGAGCGACGATGATCTGGAAAACGACGACCTTGAAGTAGGCGACGACGACGAGGCTGAAGAAGGCCTTGAAGCGGCAGCTGAAGACGTTGCTGACGACGACGGTGGCGATGATGCACCCGCCCCGGCAGCCAAAGGCAAAGCCAAGGCCGCTGTCTCGGTAGACGAACTGCCGAGCGTTGAAGCCAAGAACAAAGAGCGCGATGCGCTGGCCCGTGCGATGGAAGAATTCCTCGCTAAAGGCGGCAAAGTGCAGGAAGTCGAGGCCAACGTGGTGGCAGACCCACCGAAGAAGCCGGATAACAAGTACGGCAGCCGACCTATCTGAGGTCAGCAGACTGCTTGTAAGAAAAAGCCCGCCGTCGCTGCGGGCTTTTTCATGCCTGAAACAAATTCTTAAAATTCATTGCATAGCCCTGTGGGAGCTGGCTTGCCTGCGATAGCGGTGGGTCAGACAGACCGCTATCGCAGGCAAGCCAGCTCCCACTTTGAATCTTCAGCGTGACTGCCAGCTGCGCAGCAGCCCCGGCAACTCTGTCAGGCTACGAATCTCAGCATCCGGCTGCTTATCCGCTTCCCACGCCTTGCCCGTCGGGTTGAACCACACCGCGCGAAGCCCGGCCTGCTGCGCACCGGCGATGTCATCGCCAGGATGATCGCCAATATGCACGGCCTGATTTGCATCCACGCCACCGCGCTGCAAGGCTTCCTGAAACAGCCGCGCATCCGGCTTGGCGATGCCGATATCCTCGGCGCGCAGGGCAAAGTGGAAGTAATCCGCCAGCCCCACGCGTTGCACATCGGCATTGCCGTTGGTGATCACGCCCAGCAGGAAGTGCTGGCGCAACGCCTTTAGCATGGGCTCCGCTTCCGGGAACGGAGTGAGCTGGTGACGGGCGTGAATAAACGCCTCGTAGCACACATCCGCCATCTGCGTGGCCTCAGGCTGTGGGTAACCCGCCTCTTCAAACGCGTGCATCAGGACCTTATGACGCAGGATGCTGATGCGATATTTAAGCTCTGGATGGCGCTCCAACACCTGCTGGCGAAGGCTGGCGAAATGTTCCAGGGGCAAGTCGCCAACCTTGGAGGCGTTAAGTGCCAGCCATTCGCGCATCGACGCCTCGGCGTTGATGATGACGGGTACGTTGTCCCAGAGCGTGTCGTCCAGGTCGAAGGTGATCAGCTTGATACTCATGAGTCGCCGCCCTTGATGCGTTTGGCCCGTGGATGGGCGCTGTCGTATACCGTCGCCAGGTGCTGGAAGTCGAGGTGGGTATAGATCTGCGTGGTCTTGATATCGGAGTGGCCGAGCAGCTCCTGCACGGCGCGCAGGTCCTGGGACGACTCCAGCATATGGCTGGCAAAAGAATGTCGCAGCATGTGAGGGTGCAGGTTTTGCCCCAGCTCGCGTTCGCCGGCAGCCTTGACCCGTACCTGAATCGCCCGTGGCCCCAGGCGTCGGCCTTGCTGGCTGACAAACACCGCATCGTCGGCCGGGTTGGTCAACAGGCGCAGCGGCAACCACAGCTGCAAGGCTTCGCGGGCCTTCCTGCCCACCGGCAGCACACGGGTCTTGCTGCCCTTGCCGAGCACTTGTACCAGGCCGTCCGCCAGGTCCAACTGATCCAGGTTCAGGCCGGTCAGCTCCGACAAACGCAGGCCCGAGGAATAAAACAGCTCAAGAATCGCCTGGTCACGATGGGCCAGGAAGTCATCCTCAACGGCGCCGTCCAGCAGTTGCAGGGCGCGGTCGGTGTCGAGGGTCTTGGGCAGGCGCCGTTCGCCCTTGGGCGGCGACAGGCCGTTGGCCGGGTCGTGGTCGCACAGGCCTTCACGGTTAAGGTAGTGATAGAGGCCGCGTACCGCTGAGAGCAGGCGCGACAGGCTGCGCGAAGACTGGCCCGCCTGGTGCAGGCGCGCGATCAGGCTGCGCAGGCTCTGGATATCCAGCGCCTTCCAGCTGGTGATCTGTTGTTTTTCGCAGTACGCCAGGACCTTGTTCAGGTCCCGTCGATAGGCTTCCAGGGTGTGAGGCGACACCTGGCGCTCGTTGCGCAGGTGAGCGCAATAAGCGTCCAGTTGCCGTTCCATGGCTAGCGCACCGCGCGCAGGGTGGTGGTGTGGCGGGGCAAGACGCGGCCCAGCACTTCGGCGATGTAGGTCAAGAACAGCGTGCCCACCGAGCTTTTGTAGTGCGCAGGGTCACGGCTGGCAATTGCCAGCACGCCTTGCAAGCCCTGATGGCTGAGGGCGACCACGGCGGTGGAGCCGATCTGCTTGCGCTGTTCGGCGCCAAACAGGAAATCCAGCTCGTGTTCACGCAAGGTGCCGCTGATGGTCTTGCCTTCCGAGAGCAGGCCGCCGATTGCGGTTTGCGCGTCGCTGCCGCTGACCCAACGGCCCACCGGCATCGGGTTGTCGCTGAACAAAATCAGGCTGACAAACGGCACCTGAAAGTCTTGGCGCAGGCTGTCTTCCACGGCGATCACCGTTTCTTCCAGGCTGTTGGCGTCCATCAGGGTCAGGATCAGGCGGCGGGTCTTGTCGAACAAGCGGTCGTTGTCGCGGGCCACATCCATCAGGTGTGAAAGCCGATGGCGCATTTCGATATTGCGCTCGCGCAGGATCTTCATCTGCCGCTCCACCAGCGACACGGTATCGCCACGCTGGTGGGGGATGCGCAGGGCGGGCAGCAGTTCTTCGTGTTCGACGAAGAAGTCCGGATTAGCCTCAAGGTACGCCGCGACAGCAGCGGCCTCCAGACTTTCGCTTGGGGTTGCTTGGGCGGGTACTTGAGGCTTATCGGTCATTAGCTTGGCTCACTCATAGACGGACCTGTCCTTCGTATACACGCGAGGCCGGCCCGGTCATCATCACCGGGTGGCCAGGCCCTGCCCACTCGATGGACAAACGCCCACCCGGCAGGTCGATCAATAGGGGCGAATCCATCCACCCCTGGCTGATCGCGGCGACGGCTGCGGCGCAAGCACCGGTGCCGCACGCCTGGGTTTCGCCGGCGCCGCGTTCCCATACACGCAGCTGCGCGCGGGTACGGTCGATCACCTGCAAAAAGCCCACATTGACCCGCGCCGGAAAGCGCGGGTGATGCTCGATCTTCGGCCCCAGCTCATGCACCGGGGCGTTGTTGATGTCGTTGACCCGCAGTACGGCATGGGGGTTGCCCATGGAGACGGCAGCGATGTCGACGATTTTGCCTTCTACATCCAGCGCGTAACTGGCGGCCTGCTCGGTGGCCTGAAACGGAATATCCGCTGGCACCAGGCGTGGCGCGCCCATGTTGACGCTGATCTGGCCGTCGCTGCGAATGTCCAGCTCGATCACGCCGCTTTTGGTCTCGACACGAATCTGGCGCTTGGCAGTCAGGCGTTTGTCCAGCACAAAGCGCGCAAAGCAGCGCGCACCGTTGCCGCACTGTTCCACTTCGGAGCCGTCGGAGTTGAAGATCCGGTAACGGAAATCCACCTCCGGGTTGCTCGGCGCCTCGACGATCAGCAATTGGTCGAAACCGATGCCGGTGTGCCGGTCGCCCCACTGTTTGGCGTGCTTGGGCAGGATGTGCGCGTGCTGGCTGACCAGGTCAAGGACCATGAAATCATTACCCAGCCCGTGCATCTTGGTAAAACGCAGCAGCATGGCTTACTCCGGCAGCAGGCTTTCGCCAGCAAACAACTCGGCTACCGTCTCGCGGCGACGCACTTCAAACGCTTGATCACCGTCCACCAGCACCTCGGCGGCACGGCCGCGGGTGTTGTAGTTGGAACTCATGACAAACCCGTAGGCACCGGCCGAATGCACGGCCAGCAGGTCGCCTTCCTCCAGCGCAAGCTGACGATCCTTGGCCAGGAAGTCGCCGGTTTCGCAGATCGGGCCGACGATATCGTAGGCGCGGCCTTCGCCCTCGCGCGGGGTTACGGCAGTGACGTCCATCCACGCCTGGTACAGCGCCGGGCGAATCAGGTCGTTCATTGCTGCATCGACAATGGCGAAATCCTTGTGCTCTGTGTGCTTGAGGTACTCGACCTGGGTCAGCAGCACGCTGGCGTTGGCAACGATATAACGGCCCGGCTCGAACATCAGGGTCAGGCCGAGGCCTTCGGTGCGCTCACGCACAGCCTTGATGTAATCGGCGATCAGCGGCGGCTCTTCATCGCGATAACGCACACCCACACCACCACCGAGGTCGATGTGTTGCAGGTAGATGCCGCACTCGCCAAGGCGATCGGTCAGCGCCAGCAGGCGATCAAGGGCGTCCAGGAACGGAGGCAGGGTGGTCAGTTGCGAGCCGATATGGCAGTCGACACCCAGCACTTCCAGGTTCGGCAGCTGTGCGGCACGGATGTACACGTCTTCGGCGTCGGCAATGGCGATGCCGAACTTGTTCTCTTTGAGACCGGTGGAGATATACGGGTGCGTGCCGGCATCGACGTCCGGGTTGACGCGCAGGGAGATCGGCGCGCGAACGCCCATCTCGGCGGCGACCACTTGCAGGCGCTCCAGCTCGTCGGTGGATTCGACGTTGAAGCAATGCACGCCCACTTCGAGCGCGCGGCGCATGTCTTCGCGGCTTTTGCCGACGCCCGAGAAGACGATCTTGTCAGCCTTGCCGCCGGCAGCCAGAACACGTTCCAGCTCGCCACGGGAAACGATGTCAAAACCAGCGCCAAGACGCGCCAGGACATTCAGTACACCCAGGTTGGAGTTGGCCTTGACCGCGTAGCACACCCTGTGTGGAACGCCTTCCAGTGGGTCGGTGAACGAGCGGTATTGGGCTTCGATGTGCGCACGCGAGTACACATAGGTCGGGGTGCCAAACTGCTCGGCAATCGCGGACAGCGCCACGCCTTCCGCGAACAGCTCGCCGTCCCGGTAGTTAAAAGCGTCCATGATGTTCCCTTAGTAAGTGTCGTGCTTATGCGCTTTCGCAGCTTTTTGCGACGACTGTGCCTGGTCGTTCGGGTCTTTGCTGTCATCGGGCAGGTACAGCGGGCCTTTTTGACCACAGGCACTAACGAGGCAAGCGACCGCGACGAGCGCAGCAAGGGAAGAGATCAGGCGCTTCATGGCGAAATCCTTGAATATGCATTAATTGCGCCCGAGTATACCGACCACCCGGCAGCTTGCCTATGCGCCGTAATACCCGTCCGGCGGGGGTTTGCCGAGCATGTCGCGATTCGGCCTACGCTAAATGAGGATATTTCACGCGGCTGCGGGTAATGAAATCGGTATCCTTTGCAATCATCATGGCGCGTCCGTATCGTGCGCCGCTTGAGCGTGACCAGACACTTTTCGAGGTTCCCACAATGAGTTTGACCGAAGCCCGTTTTCACGACCTGGTGGATTCGACCCAGCAGGCGCTGGAAGATATTTTCGACGACAGCGGCCTGGATGTGGACCTGGAGAACTCGGCTGGCGTGCTGACCGTTAAGTTTGAAAACGGCACCCAACTGATCTTCAGCCGTCAGGAGCCGCTGCGTCAGCTATGGCTGGCGGCGCGTTCGGGTGGTTTTCACTTCGACTACAACGAAGAAGACAAAAACTGGCAGTGCGATACCAGCGATGAGCTGTTAAGCGAAATGCTCGCACGCCTGGTCCAGGAACAAGCCGGCGCTGAGCTGGACTTCGACGAGATCTGATCGTGACCCAGCCTGCACCTGTACGCCCACCCAAGCCGCTGTTCAGCAATGTCAGCCCGGCAGTGCCGTCACCTTGTATCAGTTTGTGTCGCCTGGACGAGCAAAAAGTCTGCCTCGGCTGCCACCGGCACGTGGAAGACATCCGTGAATGGCGCTCCGCCGACGATGCCCGGCGCCGGGTGATCTGCGCCGAGGCCGAACAGCGCAGGGCGCGCGCCTGAGGCCGTCTTGTTTATTTGTGACGCTGTGGTAGTGTCCGGGTACGCCTCAACTCATCGAGGCCCGTGAGAACCCCGCCTTTTCCTGGCGGGGTTTTGCTTTTTTGTGCAGAAAAAAGGAGTCTGCCTGAATCATGACCGCACCTTCCATCATTCTTACCCGTCTTGACGTGCAGCGTCTGGAGCAATTGATCGACCGCTTGGGCGACGACTCTCCCGGCGCCGAAGCGTTGCAAGCCGAACTCGACCGCGCCGAAGACGTGGTTGGCCACGATGAAGTGCCTGCGGGTGTCGTGACCATGAACTCCAGCGTGCATTGCCGTGAGCAAGGCAGCGGCAAGGACTACCACCTGACCCTGGTGTACCCGAAGCACGCGAACGCCGATGAAGGCAAAATTTCGATCATGGCTCCGGTAGGCAGCGCCTTGCTTGGCCTGCAAGTGGGCCAGCACATCGACTGGCCGGCGCCGGGCGGCAAAACCCTCAAGCTTGAATTGCTCAGCGTCGAAGGCCAGCCCAAAGATGGCGGCGCCTTCCCTCTCTAAATCTGGCTCAGCGCCGCATTCAGCGACAACTCCAGCTCGGCCTTGTAACGCAGATACAAGTTGCTCGGGCTTTGCACATCACCGAGCAGGCCGGACAGGTCCAGGTCGGTGATGTAGCAGCGGTAAAGCTCGGTCTCCCGGCGTTGCCCGACGATTTCCTGGGCGACCACGGCAAACAGTTGGTCGCCGAACTCCAACTCCGAAAACTCCCGTTGATTGCAATACAGCGTGATGCCGACCTGGCCGGGTGCGGCCTTGCCGATAATCGCCTGCACGTCATAAAACGGCTTGTTGGCCGGGTTTTGCGGCACCGGCCGAGGCTCGATGCCGCGGGCGCGGTGGCTGCCTGACGGCAACAGTTGGTAATACAAAATCTGCACTTCACCCAGCGGCTGTTGCGTGTCCAGCGGTGCCAGCGCTTCGCGGCGATAGATGATCGACTGCAGGAAGCGCTGCAGCGGCGCCAGCAGGCTTTGCTCATCATGAAACGGCAAGCGTTGCTGCCACAGCGCGTTGAACTCATCCAGCACATACAGCTCGGCGAAGCCTTCATTGGCCCGGTAGAACACCTGCACACAATCAGCCACGCCCATGGGCAGCAGCAGGGCCAGGTCGTGGTCTTCCAGCGCCATGGCATCCAGGTGCAGCGGGCTGTAGCTGGCCAGTTCTTCGCTGAGGTAGGCGATCAGCGCATCCTGGGTCAGCAGTGGCACGTGAGTGGCCTGGCCCGGCGTCAGTTCCATCACGTGATAGTGCTGCTGCACCTGCAGGAGGTAGCGGTGATTGGACTGGCTCAGCAGCAGGTTCTGCACGGTGTCGAAAATTTCTTCCACCCGCTGGGCAATGAATTGCGCACGGTTGTGGCAGAAGCAGCGCACCCGCAGGCGTGGCAGGTGGTTCGGCGGCAGTTGGTTGAGGTAGTCGCGCAGGCAGTCGAGCAGTGCATGGGGGCCGTCGTAGCGGCTGACCAATACCTCGTTCCAACTGTTGAGCGTGACCTGATCCAGGGTCAGCACCAGGTTGTCGCGCACACCGGCGTAGCTCAGGGAGTCCGTGCGCTCGGTGGTCATCAGGATATTCAAGTCGCGGTGATGCTTGAGCGGGTCGACGCCGACGTTGATCAGCAACAGCACCTCTTCCGGCACCGCCGAGCGCAACAGACGGTCTTCATCAACGCTGGCCAGGGGCAGGGCGATGGTCTGTTGCAGGCAGCCCAGCAGGTTGAACAGCTCGAATTCCGTCATGTCGCTGACGCCTGGGTGCAAGGCCAGGCGCGTGCTGCTGTCGATTACGCCGTTGCGATGGCACCAGGTGAGCATTTCCAACAGGTCGCGGCTGCGCTTGATCGGCGCGAAGTGCTCCCATTCCAGCGCCGTGAGGTTGCCGTTGTACAAGCCCCAGTGGTGCTGGCCGGGCTCTTTGCGGTTGGGCGATTGCACCAGGGTCAGGGTGTCTTCGGCCAGGTCCGGGGCGATGCCGGGGTTGATGAACTCGACCTTGCCGGCCTTGCGCTCAAACGCGGCATACAGGCGTCGACCCAGCACATTGAGGTCGCGCTTGTTGATCAGGCTGACGGTCTGCTCGGTGCGGGCGAATTGGGTGAGAAAGCGGTAGCTGTAATTGAGTTCGCTGACCAATGCGCGGCGCTCGGAAGCCACCTGGCGCACTTTCCACTGGCTGCGGCTGTCCAGCAAGGCCAGTTGGCGCTGGTCCCAACCCCATTCATGGGCCAGGCGTTCCAGCAACAGCCGCTGCCAGCTGGTGCTGCGTTGGCCGGCGCTGAGCTTGCGATTGACCTTCAGGTACAGCGCGCGGCGTACCAGCTCCAGGCGATCGGGTTCATTGCGCGCCCTGAGGTATTCCTCGATGCGACGGTAGACCACGATGTACGGGTCCAGCTCGTCCAGGTCCATCTGGTTGGCAAACACCGCACGTTTGAAGCGCAGGCTCAGGCAGTGCACGTTCGGGTGTTCGCTGGCGTACACCTCGGTCAGTAGCAGCTTGAGCACCGATTTGTAAGGCGACTCGATGCCCTTGAACAGTTGCCACAACCCCGCGCCGATAAATTCGCCCGGCGGGATGTGCGCCAGGTGGCCGAGGTCGAGGGTTTCATCGGCGCGGATAAAACGTTTGGAGATCAGCGCGTGGGTGAACTCGGCGTAGCGGGTTTCTTCATAGACCGGCACCAGCCACCAGATGGGCGTGCGCCCGGCGAGCCAAATGGCGGTGCGGTAGAACTCATCCAACAACAGGTAATGCTGAGTCGTGCCGCAGTCGTCGGAACTCAGTTGCGTATCGCGCTCGCCTGAAACAAAGCGCGTCGGCTCGATCAGAAAGAAATGCGCCTCGGCGCCCATGGTCAAGGCCCAGGCTTCCAGCAACTGGCACTTTTTGCGCAACTCGGCCAGTTCGTTCTCGACAAGGTCCGCAGCGTGGCAGACCCACACGTCCATGTCGCTCTGGTCCGCCTGGGCCAAGGTGCCGAGGCTGCCCATCAGGAACAGGCCATGGATCGGCCGCGGCGGGTTGCCATGGCGCGGCTTATAGGAGAAAGAGCGGGTCAGGCGCTGGGCTTCGGTGAGGGCCTGGGCGTCGGGTTCGAAATTCGACAAGCCTGCCGGCGTGCTGCTCGAGACGTAGCCGGGCAACAGCGGGTGGTTGACGTGGAAAAACAACGGCAGCAGGGTCAGCACGCTTTGTTGGCGCGGCGTCAGCCCTTCGACGGCGCGGGCCATGCGGCCTGCATTGAGGGCCATGAAGCGCGCACGCAACTGGGCCAGCACCTTGCGGTCGATGCCTTCGTCCAAGTCGGGGCGGATTTCATGGGTGCGGGTCATTTCTGGGTCGTTGGCTCGCAGAGCCCGACGTGGGCGGCCGTGTAGGAGTTTACAGCCAGAAGCGTAGGAGGTTTAGATGATATGTGGCTTTTTGGCGTCAGAATTTTGTGCGGCCCACAGCAACGCCCTCGGAATCCGCAGCAGGCGGACCCCATGGGCGACAGTAAGGTGTCAGGCAGCTTCTTTGGTAGTGGCGGTAGTCAGGATAGTCAGCAGGGTTTGCGCTTGCTCGGCAGCGTCGCGGCCGAGGCTGGTCAGGTAGCCCCCATCCGGCTGGTCGATCAGGCCTTTGGCATGAAGGCGTTTGGCAGCGGCGATGGCAGTAGGCGCGGCGGTCTGGTGGACTTTCAGACCTTCCTTGGTGCTGTCCAAGGGGAAGAGTACAAGGATTTCCAGTTCGGCAACCAACTCAGGGGTATACGACATAAGGACTCCAGACTTTCTAAAATTTATTAGAGGCTAGCAGGCCATAAGGTGAACGCACTTTGCCGAACTGTCCAGCGTGTTGCTGCGTGCCCGGACTATTCCTTTTCCGGCGGCAACTCAGGCAGCGCCCGCAGTGCTGTTTCGTACCATTCGGTATTGAATGCGCGATCCTCGTCCAGCATCGCGTCGATCTCGAAAGCCAGCACGTGAGCCATGAGATTCAGGATCTCTTCACGCTCATAACCCACCAGGGTCAGTTTGTTGAACGTAGCCTTGGCGGCAGGCGGGTTGTCGCTTTCGATCTGATTTTCGATCGCTTCGATCAGTGTATTTTCGGTGAACTCTTCTTCGTCGCTGTCGATATCGGTCGGCTCGCTCATGGCAGGCTCCTCAAGGAAAGGGCGCCAGTCTACCGCCATTCAGGCAACTGATGCTGCTGGTCAGGCGGCCTGCATGGATCTATAACTCTTGCAGCCAACCCCACACCCGGCCTGGAGGCATTCGCAATGCTCAAGCTTTACGGATTTTCGGTCAGCAACTACTACAACATGGTCAAACTGGCGCTGCTGGAGAAAGGCCTGCCGTTCGAAGAAGTGCCGTTTTACGCAGGCCAAACCCCTGAAGCCCTGGCCGTCAGCCCGCGTGGCAAGGTGCCGGTGCTGGGCGTCAAGCAAGGCTTTATCAACGAAACCAGCGTGATCCTCGAGTACATCGAGCAAACCCAGGAAGGCCCGTCATTGCTACCCGCCGACCCGTATCAGCGCGCCCAGGTGCTGGCGTTGTGCCGGGAGATCGAGCTGTATATCGAGTTGCCCGCCCGCGCGTGTTTTGCCGAGGCGTTCTTTGGTATGCCGGTGCCGGATGCGATCAAGGACAAAACCAAGGCTGAGTTGTTGCTGGGGGTTGGTTCTTTGGGCCGGCACGGCAAGTTCGCGCCGTATGTGGCGGGTGAGAGCTTCACGATTGCCGATCTGTATTTCATGTACAGCGTGAACCTCGCCTGCGCGGTGGGCGAGAAGCTGTTTGGCCTGGATTTGCTGGCGCAGTTGCCGAAGGCCAAGGCCTTGCTGGAGCGCTTGCATGAGATGCCCAACGCCAAGAGGGTGGCGGCGGACAGGGAGGCAGCGATGCCGGCGTTTATGGCGATGATTGCGGCCAAGAAGTAGATATTTGGCTGCTGGGATGACGCTATCGCAGGCAAGCCAGCTCCCACATTTTGAATTGTGAACCCATTCAAGTGTGGGAGCTGGCTTGCCTGCGATGCTTTTAGCGGTTGGCGAGCAGTGCCTGGCCGCGCACAACGGCTGCCTTGACCTGCGCCGGCGCAGTGCCGCCCACGTGGTTACGGGCATTCACCGAGCCTTCAAGGGTCAGCACGGCGAACACGTCCTGCTCGATCTGGTCGCTGAACTGGCGCAGTTCTTCCAGGCTCATTTCCGCCAGGTCCTTGCCGGTGTCCACGCCGTACTTCACAGCATGACCGACGATTTCGTGGCAGTCACGGAATGGCAGGCCACGGCGCACCAGGTAGTCCGCCAGGTCGGTGGCAGTGGAGAAACCGCGCAATGCCGCTTCACGCATGATCGCGTGCTTGGGCTTGATCGCCGGGATCATGTCTGCAAACGCACGCAACGAATCGCGCAAGGTGTCGGCAGCGTCGAACAGCGGCTCTTTGTCTTCCTGATTGTCCTTGTTGTAGGCCAGGGGTTGGCCTTTCATCAAGGTCAGCAGGCCCATCAGCGCGCCGAACACACGGCCGCTCTTGCCGCGCACCAACTCCGGTACATCGGGGTTTTTCTTTTGCGGCATGATCGAGCTGCCGGTGCAGAAGCGGTCCGGCAGGTCGATGAACTGGAATTGCGCACTGGTCCACAGCACCAGCTCTTCGGAGAAGCGCGACAGGTGCATCATCGCAATGCTGGCGGCGGCGCAGAATTCGATGGCGAAGTCGCGGTCCGACACGCCGTCCAGGGAGTTGCCGCCCACGGCGTCGAAACCCAACAGCTGCGCGGTGTATTCGCGGTCTATCGGGTAAGTGGTGCCGGCCAATGCCGCGCTGCCCAACGGCATGCGGTTGGCGCGCTTGCGGCAGTCCACCAGGCGCTCGTAGTCGCGGCTGAGCATTTCGAACCAGGCCAGCAAGTGGTGGCCGAAGGTCACAGGCTGCGCGGTTTGCAAGTGGGTGAAACCGGGCATGATGGTGCCGGACTCACGCTCGGCCTGCTCCAGCAGACCTTTTTGCAGGCGGGTGATTTCGGCCAGGATCAGGTCGATCTCGTCGCGCAGCCACAGGCGGATATCGGTGGCCACCTGGTCGTTACGGCTGCGACCGGTGTGCAGTTTCTTGCCGGTCACACCGATGCGGTCGGTGAGGCGCGCCTCGATATTCATGTGCACGTCTTCCAGGTCGACGCGCCAGTCGAACGTGCCGGCTTCGATCTCACCGCGGATGGTGGTCAGGCCGTCGATGATGCTGTCGCGCTCGGCGTCGGTCAGCACGCCGACCTTGGCCAGCATCGTGGCGTGGGCGATCGAGCCCATGATGTCGTGGCGGTAGAGGCGCTGGTCGAAGGTGACGGAGGCGGTGAAGCGCGCGACGAAGGCGTCGACGGGTTCACTGAAGCGGCCGCCCCAGGACTGGTTGGTCTTGTCGGTGCTCATGGATTCGCTCGTGATCTGCTTAAAAAGAGGCGTGGAGGTGTGCCGCCGATAATAACAGGGTTGCCCGTTGAGGCGATGCTACGGGTGATCGGCATTTTTATTTGCGCCAAGGATGGCTAAGTGCCTTGCCGCCGAACGCATCCGGGACGAGACTGGGGGCAGGCGTTAATTGAAACGATATTTGACGATTGAGCAATATCGTCTCAGCGAGCGTCTACAGTTGCACTGATAGAGCGTGAATGCACCAAAGTCGGGTGATGCGGTCATAGCCCAGACTATCCATTAAAAAAGGGGGGTATTCGGATTGTGTATCAGCAAACCCTACGACGATGCCCAAAGGCAGCAGGTCTTGGGCGCAATTGAACAGGTCCGGGTAAATTTGGGTGCCGCTGCCGGGGCACTTTTTGCCGCTCGCGCTAGTCTTAGCGTGGATCGCTGTGACGCAAGTCACCGCACCTGTCTACGCTATCCTTGTGCGAGACTCACGCAGGAATCCAGCGCAATATGAATGTCCTGATCGTTGATGACGAACCCCAAGCCCGCGAGCGACTGAGCCGTTTGGTCAGTGAACTCGAGGGTTATACAGTCCTTGAACCGAGCGCCACCAACGGCGAAGAGGCGTTGACGCTGATCGACAGCCTCAAGCCGGACGTGGTGTTGCTCGATATCCGCTTGCCGGGCCTTGATGGCCTGCAAGTCGCCGCCCGTTTGAGTGAGCGAGAATCGCCACCTGCCGTGGTGCTGTGTGCCGCTCAAGAAGAGTTTTCCACCGAGACCCTGGAAGCCAGCGGTGTCAGCTTCATCGTCAAGCCGGTGGCGAGTGAAGCATTGCTCAAGGCCCTTAAGAAGGCCGAGCGACCAAACCGCGTGCAACTCGCTGCGCTGACCCAGCCGGCCGCCCAAAGTGGCAATGGGCCGCGCAGCCATATCAGCGCGCGGACCCGCAAGGGCATCGAACTGATCCCGTTGGACCAGGTGGTCTACTTTATTGCCGATCACAAGTACGTGACCCTGCGTCACGAGACCGGCGAAGTGTTGCTCGACGAGCCGCTCAAGGCCCTTGAAGATGAGTTTGGCGACCGCTTCGTGCGCATCCACCGCAACGCACTGGTGGCGCGCGAGCGAATAGAACGCTTGCAGCGCACGCCTTTGGGGCACTTTCAGTTGTTCCTTAAAGGGCTTAACGGTGATGCCTTGATCGTCAGCCGACGTCATGTCGCCGGCGTGCGCAAGATGATGCAGCAGCTTTAGCCCAAGGGCTGTAGCGAGGCCTGCATTCCGATATCCCGGTGCGACGTGGCCAGGGAGGCCCCGCACTTGCTGATTCAAATCAAAGCGTGTTTGCCTGAGCTGTTATTATCTGCCGTATCTATTCAGTACGGATTGATCCATGTCCTCTCGCGAAATCCGCATCGCCACTCGTAAAAGCGCCCTGGCCTTGTGGCAGGCCGAATACGTCAAAGCACGCCTTGAACAGGCTCATCCAGGCCTCAAAGTATCCCTGGTGCCCATGGTGAGTCGCGGCGACAAGCTGCTTGACTCACCCCTGTCGAAGATCGGCGGCAAGGGCTTGTTCGTCAAGGAACTGGAAACCGCGCTGCTCGAAAACCAAGCCGACATCGCCGTGCATTCGATGAAAGACGTGCCCATGGACTTCCCCGAAGGCCTGGGTCTTTTTTGCATCTGCGAGCGTGAAGACCCGCGTGATGCCTTCGTCTCCAATACCTACGTGTCCCTGGATGACCTGCCGTTGGGCAGCGTCGTCGGCACCTCCAGCCTGCGTCGTCAGGCGCAATTGCTGACCCGTCGCCCGGACCTGCAGATTCGTTTTTTGCGCGGCAACGTCAACACCCGATTGGCCAAGTTGGACGCCGGCGAATATGACGCGATCATCCTTGCGGCTGCCGGCTTGATCCGCCTGGGCTTCGAAGACCGCATCACCTCGGCCATCAGCGTCGAAGACAGCTTGCCAGCCGGCGGGCAGGGCGCAGTCGGCATTGAATGCCGCACCGCCGACAGCGAAATCCATGCCTTGCTCAAACCCCTCGACCACCACGACACCGAAGTGCGTGTCACTGCTGAACGTGCCCTCAACAAGCACCTCAACGGTGGCTGCCAAGTGCCGATTGCCTGCTACGCGGTGCTTGAAGGTGAAAACCTCTGGCTGCGTGGCTTGGTCGGTGATCCGGACGGCGGCACGTTGCTCACCGCCCAGGTGCGTGGGCCACAACGTGACGCGACCGCCTTGGGTATCCAGGTCGCAGAAGAGTTGCTGGGCAAGGGCGCCGGCGCCATTCTGCAAAAAGTCTACGGCGAGGCCGGCCCGCAGTGACCGATTGGCGCGTGCTGCTGACGCGGCCCGCTGAAGAGTCGGCGGCCGTGGCTGCGTTGTTGGCCCAAACTGGTATTTTCAGCAGCAGCCTGCCGTTGCTGGATACCGAAGCTTTGCCCGCCACGCCCGAGCAACGGGCTGTTTTTGCTGACCTGGGCCGCTATAGCGCGGTGATTGTGGTGAGCAAACCGGCTGCACGCCTGGCTGTGCAGCAATTGCAGCAGCCCTGGCCATCGTTGCCGTGGTTCAGTGTGGGCGCTGCCACTGCGCAGGTACTGGCCGATCACGGTCTCAACGTTCACTATCCGCAAACCGGCGACGACAGCGAGGCCTTGCTTCAATTGCCGGCCTTGCGCGAAGCTGCCGCGCAGCCCGGTGCCCGGGTGTTGATCCTGCGTGGCGAGGGCGGCCGGGAGTTGCTGGCTGAGCGTTTGCGTGAGCAAGGTGCTAGTGTCGATTATCTGGAGTTGTATCGTCGTTTCCTCCCGGCTTACCCCGCCGGGGCGCTGATGCAACGCATCCAGTTGGAACGCTTGAACGGCCTGGTGGTCAGCAGTGGGCAGGGTTTTTTACACCTGCAAGCCCTGGCCGGCCCCGATTGGCCGAAGGTGGCTCAGCTGCCGTTGTTCGTGCCCAGCCCTCGCGTGTCTGAAATGGCGCGGGCCGCTGGTGCAGAAAAAGTTGTGGATTGTCGCGGCGCGAGTGCCGCGGCTTTGTTAGTGGCGTTGCGCAGCGCTGCCTCATAAGGCATGCAGCGCCCACTCTCTGATACGCAAAGGACGGATACGTGAGCGAAACAACCTTGCCTAAAGATGACACCCAACCCGCACTTGATGCGCCGGTTGAGTCGCAGGTCGCCGCGCCACGCCGTGGCAATGGCCTGGCGGTTGTGGCCCTGTTGCTCGGTGCCGCAGGCGTCGCCGCCGGTGGCTGGGGGATCTGGCAGGTCCGTGCCCTGCAAGCCAGCAACCAGCAGCAGTTGGGCCAGGTACAGACCCTTGATGATCAATCCCAATCCCTCAAGCAAAGCCAGCAACAGCTGGCGGCGCGCCTGGCGCAGTTGCCTGGGGCGGACGAGCTTGAGGAGCGCCGCCGCCTGGTCGCCCAATTGCAGGGTGACCAGCAGCGTCTGAGCCAACGCCTTGAAACCGTGCTGGGCGCCAGTCGCCAGGACTGGCGCCTGGCTGAAGCCGAACACCTGATCCGCCTGGCCAGCTTGCGCCTCTCTGCCTTGCAGGACATCAACAGCGCCCAGTCACTGGTCCAGGGTGCTGACGAAATTCTGCGCGAACAGAGTGACCCAGGCGCCTACGCCGCCCGCGAGCAGTTGGCCAAGAGCCTTGCCGCGCTACGCAGTACCGAGCAACCCGACCGCACCGGTTTGTACCTGCAACTGGCGGCACTGCGCGATCAGGTCGTAGCGCTTGCGGCTATCGCACCGGAGTATCAGCTCACTGAACCTGCATCCGAAGGGCGCTCGACCACCGATACGGAAAATCGCCTGAGCCAGTGGTGGGAGCAGATCTCTCGTTACTTCCGAATCGACTTCAACCCCGATGACAACATTCGCCCGTTGCTCGCCGGCCAAGGCCTGAATCAGGTGCGCCTGGCGCTGAGCCTGGCGCTGGAGCAAGCCCAGTGGGCCGCACTTAACGGCGAAACGGCGGTGTACAGCCGCTCGCTGGGTGAAGCGCGCAGCGTGCTGCAGGACAACTTCAATCAGGACAACCCGCAGAGCAAGGCGATGCTGGCGCGCATTGCCGAGCTCGAGCCCAAGGCGGTTTCGGTGGTGACGCCGGACCTGGCCAGCAGCCTGGCCGCAGTGCAGGCCTATCTTGAGCGCCGTCATCTGTCTGCCGATGAAGCCAAGGCGTCGGCGGGCACGCCGGCGACCCAGGAGTAGAGCCGATGAAGCGTTTTTATGTGATCCTGGTGTTGGCGGTTGCGATCGCTCTGGCACTGGGCGTGGGTATTTCGAAACACACCGGCTACGTGCTGATTACCTATCCCCATCTGCTGCATTACGAATCGAGCCTGTGGGCCACGCTGGTGGCGGTGTTTGCCGTCTTTCTGGTGATCTACCTGCTGCGTGTGCTGCTCAGCTTGCTCACCACCTCCGGTGGCGTAGTCAACCCATGGTCGCGGCGTAACCGCAGCCGTCGTGTGCAGATAGCCATCGAGCAAGGCCAGATGGACCTCGCCGAGGGCCGCTGGGCCAGCGCCGAACGTCACCTGCATCGCGCTGCTGAAGCCGAGCGTCAGCCGTTGTTGTACTACCTCGGCGCCGCACGTGCTGCCAACGAACTGGGCCGGTATGCGGAGTCCGACGGTTTGCTGGAGCGTGCCTTGGAACGCCAGCCACAGGCGGAACTGGCTGTGGCCCTGAGCCATGCGCAACTGCAGATGGACCGTGGCGACACTGAAGGTGCGCTGGTGACGTTGCAAGCGATGTACGAGCGTCACCCACATAACGCGCAGGTCTTGCGCCAATTGCAGCGTCTGCATCAGCAGCGGGGCGATTGGCCGTCGGTGATTCGCTTGTTACCCGAACTGCGAAAGGACAAGGTACTTCCCGCTCCCGAGCTGGCTGAGCTTGAGCGCCGTGCCTGGGGTGAAAACCTTGGGCTGGCGGTCGAGCGTGAACAGCAGGGCGAAGCCGGGTTGCAGTCTTTGGAGAGAGCGTGGGAGCAACTGACCTCCGCCCAGCGCCAGGAACCGCAACTGGTGTTGGCTTACGCTGAGCAACTGCGTCGGCTGGGTGCTGACGCCAAGGCCGAAGAAGTGCTGCGTGGCGCAATCAAGCGCGGCTATGACAGCCATCTGATCCGGCTTTACGGTTTGTTGCGTGGCAGTGACCCGGGCCGTCAGCTGAAATTTGCCGAAGGCTGGCTCAAAGACCATCCGGGGGATGCCAGCCTGTTGTTGACACTGGGTCGCCTGTGTCTGCAAAACAGTCTGTGGGGCAAAGCACGCGACTATCTGGAAAGCAGCCTGCAAGTGCAGCGTAATCCCGAAGCCTGTGCTGAGCTGGCGCGCTTGCTGGCCCAACTGGGCGACACCGAGCGCAGCAACCAGTTGTTCCAGGAAGGTCTGGGGCTTCTGGACAGCCGCTTGCTGGCATCACCGCTGCCGGTGCCTGCGCGAGTGTAGGAATGAAGGTCAAGGTTGGCCGGACCTTTCTGAGGGCCAACCTTTCTTTATCGCGTAAAACCCGGGCGCTAAAGCTCTACGTAGCAAATTCCTACCGCCAACTGCTTGAAGTCATCCAGGTTCTGACGGCATATCCCCAGGCTGTTGCGGAATTGTCTGCTCTGGCGCGTATTGAAAGGAGTCAGGCCTTTACTCTACCGTAAGGGTCTATCTCCTGCGGTACGGATGACAATGTCTTTGGCCCCTTCACGCTCTCTGTTTCTCCTGGCGTTCTTGGCTGGTGCGCTGACGTTGGGTGCGTCTTTTTATCTTGAGTTCGGCGCGCTCTTGCGTCCTTGCTTCCTGTGTCAGGTGCAGCGCATCTTTTTGGCCGCATTCACTCTGATTAACCTGGCTGCGGCGATTCATAACCCAAAACGTTCAGGGGTCTACCTATACGGGTTGGCCAGCATGGGCTGCGCAATGCTCGGGGCCATCACTGCGGTACGCCAGGTGCTGCTACAAAATGCCGCGCCGGAGCAGGCCAGTGATTGCTGGCCCAGTCTTCACTACATGATTGAAAACCTGTCGTTATGGCAAGCACTGCAACTGACTGTAAAAGGCACCGTGGACTGCGTAGAGCTCAACTGGACACTGTTTGACCTGAGCCTGCCCGAATGGAGCCTGTTGTTCTTTTTGGCGATGCTGGTGCTCGGCATCATGCAGTTTTCACGATTGTTGCCGGGCCGTCGCTTGCACCCTGCGAGGTATTGAAAATTCGCCGTAATGTGTAGGACGGGATTAAACACTTGTATGAACTTTCTCTCCTGCGTACCTTGAAGCCATAGTCATGCGGGCATAATCTGGCCCGCACGCGTTATAGAAACCGTTTGTGACATGCGGCCTTGTCCGGCTCCCGCCTCAATGTTTGAGGTGTTGCGCGGGCACAGGCGGCAGCGCCCCTATAGGGAAGAGAGATCACCATGCTGGAAAGTTGTCAGAATGCTCAGGAACGCTGGGGTGGAGTGCACAAGCTGATCGACAGCTGGTTGAAGGCACGTCACGAACTGGTTCGAGCCTTTGATGCTCTTGGCGCCAAGCCCGAGGCACTGGCTGAGAATCGCAAACCGTTGCAAGAGTTCTGCGGCGTGCTGATGGATTACGTATCTACGGGCCACTTTGGTGTCTACGATCAACTGACCAAGGAGGCTAAAGCCTTTGGCGATGATCGAGGGTTGGAGCTGGCTGATACTATCTATCCGCGCTTGGAGGCTATCACTGAGAAGCTCGTTGCCTTTAACGACCTGTGTGATGCCGGCAAGTGTGTCATTGAGAAATTCAAAGAGCTGGGTGGGTTGCTGCATGAGCGCTTCGAGTTGGAAGACTGCCTGATCGAAGTGCTGCACAACGCTCACAAAGAAGAGTCGGCCGCCCAGGCTTGACCCTCAGAGTGAGATAAAAAAACGGTGCCATGGCGCACCGTTTTTTATTGGGTCAGTGGCGAGTGCCGAGCAATTCGATCTCGAACACCAGTGGCGTATACGGCGGGATCAACTCACCCGCACCGTCGGCACCATAGGCCTGGGCGGAGGGAATTACCAAGCGCCATTTCGCGCCTACCGGCATCTGCTGCAGCGCGCTGCTCCAACCACTGATCACACTGTCCAGGCGAAACCATTGGGGCTGAGTGCTCTTGTCGAAGACTGTCCCATCGGGCAGCCGTCCTACGTAATTTACGTGCACCTCATCACTGGCCAGCGGTTTGCTGCCGTTGCCGGGTGCCAGCTCGGTTAGCAGGATGCCATCTGCCAGTTCACGCACGCCGCTGACGGATTTTTCCTTGGCTAAAAACTGCTGTTCGGCAGCGAGGGCTTTTTCGCTTTGTGGAACCTCGGCGTCGGCAGCGTTTTGTGCTTCGTGTTGCGCAAGGATCTGTTCGATGCGTGCATCGTCCAGCGCCAATGGCTTGCCCTGATAGGCTTGCTTGAGGCCATCGAGCAGGGCTTGGATCTGCAGGTCGGGAACCTGCTGGCGCAAGCGCTCGCCGAGGCTTGCGCCCAAACTGTAGGCAAGGTCGTGTGGGTCTGGGGCGGTGGTTTTGGACGGCGATTGCTCGCCTGCATTGGCCACGCCAATCGCCAAGCCAAGCACTAAAAAAAGATAACGCGACATGCTGTTTCTCCCGCCGAAAGTGCGACGGATTATGCCAGTGTGAGTGGGCAAAAAGTGCCGCAGTTTTTTGTTATATCGATAAGAATTTACTCACGGTGCAACGCAAGGCAAACGATACTGTCAACATGCCCTAGCGGCGGTAAGAGCAGAGGGCTAGTATGAGCCGCACCCACGTCAGCCAGGAGGTAAACCATGTCGGCCAAACAGAAGCCTGTTAATACCCCGTTGCATTTACTCCAACAACTTTCGGGCAGCTTGCTCGAACATCTGGAAAGCGCATGTTCCCAAGCGTTGGCCGATGCAGAAAAACTGCTCGCCAAACTGGAAAAACAACGCGGTAAAGCGCAAGAAAAGCTGCACAAATCCCGCACCAAACTGCAAGACGCCGCGACTGCCGGCAAAGCCAAGGCACAAGCCAAAGCCAAAGACGCGGTCAAAGAACTTGAGGACCTGCTGGACGCTCTCAAGGATCGCCAAGCTGAAACCCGCACTTACATTTCCCAACTCAAAAAAGATGCTCAGGAAAGCCTGAAACTGGCCCAGGGCGTTGGTCGAGTGAAAGAAGCTGTGGCTAAAGTATTGGGCGCCCGCACACCGGCAAAAGCTGCCGCGTCGAAAGCTCCAGCCAAGGCTGCGGCCAAGCCAGCTGCAAAAACTGCTGCTGCAAAACCAGCGGCCAAGCCAGCTGCTAAAACCGCTGCTGCAAAACCAGCGGCCAAGCCAGTTGCTAAAACCGCTGCTGCAAAACCAGCGGCCAAGCCAGCTGCTAAAACCGCTGCTGCAAAACCAGCGGCCAAGCCAGCTGCTAAAACTGCTGCTGCAAAACCAGCGGCCAAGCCAGTTGCTAAAACCGCTGCTGCAAAACCAGCGGCCAAGCCAGCAGCTAAAACCGCTGCTGCAAAGCCAGCGGCCAAGCCAGCAGCTAAAACCGTTGCTGCAAAGCCAGCGGCCAAGCCAGCAGCTAAAACCGCTGCTGCAAAGCCAGCGGCCAAGCCAGCAGCTAAAACCGCTGCTGCAAAACCAGCTGCCAAGCCAGCAGCTAAAACCGCTGCTGCAAAGCCAGCGGCCAAGCCAGCAGCTAAAACCGCTGCTGCAAAACCAGCGGCCAAGCCAGCTGCTAAAACTGCTGCTGCGAAACCAGCCGCCAAGCCAGTGGCTAAACCCGCTGCTGCAAAACCAGCCGCTAAGCCAGCTGCCAAACCTGCTGCCGCGAAACCGGCCGTTAAGCCAGCTGCCAAACCTGCTGCCGCTAAGCCAGCTGCAAAGCCAGCCGTTGCCAAGCCTGCTCCGGCCAAGCCAGCAACTCCGGCAGCCGCGCCTGCTACCCCGGCAGCGTCCAGCGCTCCAACCGCATCGGCCAGCAGCACCCCTGCACCGGTAGCGCCAAGCACCACCCCAACCAGCGCTTCCTAAGTGCGGGTGGCCACGACGCGCAGCTGCTGCAGCGCGTCGTGGTCAAGGTTGGCGGCTTCGGTCGCCAAGCCTTCCAGCCATTTCGGTTGACTCACTTCCCCAGTCGGCCATGCCTGCGCCAACGCTTCCAGGCGCGCTAACAATTCCCGTTCGGCCTCCAGCTCCAGAGCTTTGACTCGCTCGCGTAATGCCGCCAGAGGCATATCCTGTTGCGCCAGGGATCGCCATTGCATGCGCATCTGTCGTAACGGTTTGACCACCGTTTTTTGCCAAGGGCGTGCTAGCTGCTGCAGTGCCTGAATACGCGCAGGCTCAAGTGCAACGCCACGCTGCTCCAGCCAGGCGCCACACAGCAACAGGCACACATCCGCGCCGTGTTCCTGCAAGCGCAGGCAGGCGGCTTCGCACCCTGGGCGGGCGTAAATCGATAGGGCAAAGCTCCACAGGTCAGCGCACATATTCACACCCAAGCCAGCGGCCAACGAAGCTGGTAGACTCCGCCGCCATTATGATCCGACTTCAAAGCCTAACATTACAGCGTGGCCCGCAACGTCTTCTTGAAGACGCCGAGCTGACCCTGCACGCCGGTCACAAAGCCGGCCTGATCGGTGCCAACGGCGCCGGCAAATCCACGTTGTTCGCCCTGTTGCTGGGTGAGCTGACCCCGGATTCCGGGGACTGCTTGCTGCCGGCCGACTGGCGCATCGCCCATATGCGCCAGGAGATCGACACCCTCGACCGCATTGCGATCGACTACGTGCTCGATGGCGACCTGCGCCTGCGCCAGGTGCAACACGACCTGGCCGAGGCCGAGAAAGCCCAGGACGGCGCCGCTCAGGCCCGCCTGCACTCGGAGCTGGACAGTGCCGACGGTTACACCGCCGATGCCCGTGCCCGCAAGATGCTGGCCGGTCTTGGGTTTACCAACGAACAGATGGATCGCCCGGTCGCCGACTTCTCGGGTGGCTGGCGCATGCGCCTGAACCTGGCCCAGGCGCTGATGTGCCCCTCGGACTTGTTGCTGCTCGACGAACCGACCAACCACTTGGACCTCGATGCGATCCTGTGGCTGGAAGACTTCCTCAAGAACTATCAGGGCACCTTGTTGCTGATTTCCCACGACCGGGACTTCCTCGACGCCGTGGTCGATAACATTGCCCACGTCGAACAGAAGAAAATCACGCTGTACCGAGGCGGCTACACCGCGTTCGAACGCGCACGCGCCGAGCGTCTGGCCCAGCAGCAACAGGCCTTCGAAAAGCAGCAGGCGCAACGTGCGCACATGGAAAGCTACATCGCCCGGTTCAAGGCCCAGGCCACCAAGGCCCGCCAGGCCCAGAGCCGGATCAAGGCGCTGGAGCGCATGGAAGAGCTGTCGGCGGCCCATGTCGATTCGCCGTTCGACTTTGTATTCCGTGAGTCGGTGAAAATCTCCAGCCCCTTGCTGGATCTTTCGGATGCACGCCTGGGTTATGGCGACAAAACCATCCTGGAGAAGGTCAAGCTGCAGCTCACACCGGGTGCGCGTATCGGCTTGCTCGGCCCTAACGGCGCGGGCAAATCGACGCTGATCAAGAACCTGTCCGGCGAGCTTGAGCCTTTGGCCGGCCGCCTGACCCGTGGCGAGAACACGGTGGTGGGCTACTTCGCCCAGCATCAGCTGGATTCCCTGGATTCCAAGGCGAGCCCGTTGCTGCACCTGCAGCGTCTGGCGCCGACAGAGCGCGAGCAAACGTTGCGCGACTTCCTCGGCGGCTTCGACTTCCGTGGCGCACGCATTGATGAGCCGGTGCTGAATTTCTCGGGTGGCGAAAAAGCCCGTCTGGCCCTGGCGTTGATTGCCTGGGACAGGCCGAACCTGCTGCTGCTCGACGAACCGACCAACCACCTGGACCTGGAAATGCGCCTGGCGCTGACCATGGCCCTGCAGGAATTCAGTGGCGCGGTGCTGGTGGTGTCTCACGATCGCCACTTGCTCAAGAGCACTACCGACAACTTCCTGCTGGTGGCTGACGGCAAGGTCGAAGAGTTCGACGGCGACCTGGACGACTATGCGCGCTGGCTGACCGATTACCGCCTGCGCAACGCGCCGGTGAGTAATACGCCGGTGAACCCTGACAAGACCGACAAGAAGGCCCAGCGCCAGGCCGCCGCTGCCCTGCGCCAGCAGTTGGCGCCGCACAAGCGCGAAGCTGACAAGCTGGAAGCCGAACTGGGCAAGGTGCATGAGCGCCTGGCCAAAATCGAAACCAGCCTGGGCGACAGCGCCGTCTACGAGGCGGCGCGCAAGGACGAGCTGCGCGACCTGCTGGCCGAACAGGCCAAGCTCAAGGTGCGCGAAGGGCAGTTGGAGGAAACCTGGATGGAAGCCCTCGAAGTGCTCGAAACCTTGCAAGCGGAGCTGGAGGCGCTGTCCTGATGGAAGCGTTGCAGTTGCCGCTGCCGGCACAATGGATCGCGCCGATCTGGGTCGGCGTGCAGATACTGCTGATCCTGCTGGCGGGTTATTTCGCCCAGCGCTTCGTGGCCAAAGGCTTGAATCGACTGGGTGAACGCTACCCGTTCCCACCGCAGTTGCTGATGCCACTGCGTGGCGGCCTGCGCTGGCTGATCATGGGCAGTGCGCTGATTTTTGTGCTGGAGCGCCTGGGCGTTTCCGCCACTGTCTTGTGGACGGCGTTGTCGGGGTTTGTTGCAGTCGCGGCCGTGGCGTTTTTTGCCATGTGGTCGGTACTGTCCAACCTGCTGTGTGCGATTTTGATCTTCACTGTCGGGCCGTTTCGCCTCGGTGATATCGTCGAGCTGGTGGATACCGTCGACAAGCCGGGTGTAAAAGGCCGGGTGGTGGCGATTAACTTGCTCTACACCACACTGATCGAAGTGGAGGAGGCTGGCACTGACAGTGCGATGGTACAGGTGCCAAATAGTCTGTTCTTCCAGCGCTCGGTGCGACGTTGGCCAGGTACCCATATGTTTCCGGGTGACCGTTGACACTCAATGCGGGTAAAAATCTGTAGCCAGCCTTCACTCGGCGGAGTTAGCTTTAGGCATAACCGCTAATTCTTCTCTGAGGTGTGTAATGGCACTCGACACATGGCTTGCCTTTTTCCTGGCCAGTTGGATCATCTCTCTTTCCCCCGGCGCTGGTGCCATCGCTTCGATGTCCAGCGGCCTGCAATACGGTTTCCTGCGCGGCTACTGGAACGCCATTGGCCTGCAACTGGGCCTGGCGATGCAGATCGCCGTGGTGGCGGGCGGCCTGGGTGCCATTCTTGCGGCCTCTTCGACCGCGTTTTATGCGATCAAATGGTTTGGTGTGGCGTACCTGGTGTACCTGGCCATCAAACAGTGGCGCGCCTTGCCGATGGACATGAGCGAGGATGCGACGATACGCCCGATCGGCAAGCCAATGGCGATGATGTTCCGTGGCTTCCTGGTCAACGCCAGCAACCCCAAGGCCCTGGTGTTCATGCTGGCGGTTCTGCCGCAGTTCGTGAACCCGCAGGCGCCGCTGCTGGTCCAGTACCTGATCTTGGGCGCAACCATGATCAGCGTCGATATGATCGTAATGGCGGGTTACACGGGGCTTGCGTCGAAAGTCTTGCGGCTGCTGCGCACACCCAAGCAGCAAAAACGCATGAACCGCACGTTTGCAGGCTTGTTTGTGGGAGCTGCAGGGTTTCTCGCCAGTTTGCATCGCGCAACGGCTTGATTGACGAAAACCGGCTAAAAATGTGGGAGCTGACTTGTCGAGTCGTCGCACCGCTGCGATAGCATCACCGAGGTGTAACTGACGCACCGCAGTGTCTGCATCGCAGGCAAGCCAGCTCCCACATTTGTTATGTGTTGGCTTTGAAACGCGTGCTCAGCGCAGAATCTTCGGCGCTTCGTCCCTTGGCAGGTTATTGCGCAATGCAGGCTTGCCCGGGTCTGCGTAGCCACCTCCCAGCTGTTCCGCCAGTTGGCGCGCCACATCCTCACCCAAGGCTTTCGACACTTCCCGCACCACACGCGGCCGGTTCAGGCTCACACGCACGTCACGGTTGTTCACCAGCTTGGTGTCCTGGCCTTCACCCATGGCGGTAAATGCCGAGGTGATCTCGAAGGTGCGGGTATTGATCAGGCTGAAATCGGCCACCAACGTCAGGCCCAGCACTGCTGAGTAGCTGTTGGTGTGGTCCAGGGCGTTGATGTCCTGGGTGAAGTCGATGTCTGACAGCGTACCGAACAGCACATAGTCCGCGCCCTTGAAGTTACCGGCCTTGATGCGTTTGATCACATCATAGACGTCACCCTTGGCGTCGGCGGTGTAGGGCGTGCCCTGCACCAGCTGAAACTGGTGTGACTTGAGGATCTCGCCCTTGATATCGCCGCTGAATTTACGCAACTCAGTCTGTTCGATGTAGCTGGTGCGGCTCTCGTACTCGCTGTAGGCCGAGGCACCGCTGGCGTTGTACGCGCTGGCCTGGAAGTTGTTGCTGGCCGACACCGCGTGGATATACTCCTCGACGCGCGCCTCATACGCCAGGTCGGTGACCGCGATCTTCGGGGCGGCCGAGGCGCCAAAGGCGCACAGCAGGCTGATCATGCCGATCCATGCACGCATTGCTTAGCGCTCCGTGGTCTTGCGGATTTCTTTCTCGTCCATCCATTCGGCCAGGCCGCTTTCAACGTCGATCAGTTGCAGGCTGAACTTGTAGAACACGTCCTTGTAGTCCGAGCTGCGCTTGACGATGGAGCTGATGGAGCCTTCCAGGCGGTACTTCGCGGCGACCATGTTGCCGGTCTTGCTCACCGTGGATTTCTTGTACAGGCCGCTCTGGTTTTGCAGCTTGAGCTGGTCGACCTGGCTTTGCATGTCGGTGTTATCGCTGGCGAAACGCGCGGTGCCGGTTTTCATCAGCTGGGTCTTGATCGACGTGGTGATCTCGCGGGTATCGATGTACTCGCTGGTCTTGTTCTTCACGTCATAGACCTGTACCACTGGGCGGCCTTGCAGGATGCCGGACTGGGCCAGGGAGCGGGTCATGCTCTCGGCGATCATCTGCAGGTCGGTGGAGCCGAACTCGTTGGTCACCAGTTCCACGGCCTTGGAGTCGCCGTAGCTGATGTTCTTGCCGCCGAGTACCGGCGAGGTGTTGGAGCAACCGCTGGCCAGAAGGGCAACGAGGGCGAGAATCGAGAAGCGTGCAAACATGGGGAAATCTCTCTGAATACGGTTAGCGCAGCGGCTCAAGGGGTTTTCACTTCGAGACGGAAGTCAGCGGCCTGGGGCAGGTTGGCGATCGCAGGCAGGAACGTTGCCTGGTTGGCGTACAGGTTCAGCACTTTCCAGGTTTCTTCATCACCCACCGGGAAACCATCGGCACCCAGCCAGGCGAAGCGGTAATACATCATCTGGTTGCTGCTGGTGATGTTGCTCAACTGCACCTTGGCGGTCAGGAAGCCATTTTCGCGGGCCACGCGGATGGCGCCGACGGCGATGCCCTTGAACTTGCCCATCACCACGATTTTGCTGGCGGCGCTGCCGGGTTCCGGTGGCGGCGCAGTGGCGCAGCCGGCGAGCAGGACCAGCGCCAGGGCGCCGAGAATGAAATGACGCATAGCGTGCTCCTTAAGGTTGTTTGAGGGCGATAGCCTGGGCGGAACTGCTCGGCACCACATGGGCTGCAAGGCCACCGGCGAACACCTGGTTGCCGACCACGCGCAGGGTGATGACCTGATAGCGCTGGTCGGCCTTGACCGTCACCCGCGTGCCGCCCAGTGCGTTGGGCAAGCTGACTTGGTGCTCGCCGTGCTTGAGGCGCAGGCGTGTCACTTGGGTCATGTCCGGCAGGGTGCGCCAGGTGCGGGTGTCGGCGCCTTCGGTCACGGCCGAGGCGATGCCCAGCACCAGACCCGCCATGGGGTTGGTCTTGTTCAGGTTGTTTTGTGTCACGCCACGGCTGACCGCACGCACAGTGGTGCGCAGGATGATCCCCGGCATGTCGTCACGCAGGGCGCGGCGGGACATGGCGGTGGTGCTGTTGAGCGCGGTGAGGTTCTGCTGTTTTCCGTCGACGCCGATCTGGCCGAAGGCCTGGGTGGAAGTGTCGGCCTTGATCACCGGGAACGACAGCGGGGTGATCACCAAGTGGCCGTCAATCGGAATCGGAAGCGGCAGGCGGATCGAGTCACGCGCCGGTGCCAGGCCACTCTGCACCACGATGAGTACATCGGTCTCGTCGGCGCCGACCTTGGACTTGTCCAGGTCCAACAACGCCTGTTCCAGCAGCGGTGTGTTGGGGCGCAACTCGGCAGCCTTGCGATAGCCCGGTGCAGCCAGGTCTTTTTCACCCAGGGCTTCGTAGACAAAGCCTGCCAGGTAATGGCTGAACGCACTTTGGTAACTGTTCTTCAGGCCGACCACTTCCGGCGCGCCCAGCGCTTCCACCGGGTAGCCGCGCAGGTCTTTGATCTGGGTAGTGACGCCCTGGCGCTCGGCTTCGTTTTCGCGCTTTAAGTATTCCTTGTCTCGCAGGTCGGCGATTACGGCTTCGCGCTCGTGGGTCTTCTTGATCTCGGTGCGGGCGCCGTCGAAATCGTTCAGGGCCAGCAGGTTCAGGGCCATCTGGGTGGTCAGCATGACTTTTTCGTAGTCATAACCTTCGTAGCGACGCACCTTGTCGTTGACCAGGAAGCTGCCGAACTGGGCGAGGTACTTTTCGCTGTCGAACTTGACCGATTCTTCCCACTTGAACACTTGCAGGTCGGCGCTGCGCCAGGCGGTCTGGCTGCCGGTGAGGTCGCCTTTGGCGCGCAACAACTCGCCCTTTTCAAAGAAGTAGAGCAGGTCCTTGTCTTCGCCGGTGTTGTTTTTTTCCAGCAGGGTCAGGGCGCCGTCGACGTTACCGGTGGCCAACTGCTGGTTGGTGGCTTGCAGCTCGGTGTCGTAGCTGCGAAACATTGAACAACCGGAGAGCAAGGTAACCGCCGCCAGTGTGAGCGGGGTTAAGGCGCGAAATGCCATGCAAACTTCTTCCCTGAGAGTGATCGGCTGATGTGCAAATTCCTCATAAAAACGAGGAAATAAATTCCCTTTTGCAATAACAGGGCGCGGCATTATAGGCGTCATTGCTGGCAAAACAATGGCTTTTTGCCGCTGCAAGTGGCGCTGAGATGCCATTGCTTGTCTCTTGATTGCACGGGGCTCACAGGCGCCAAATCACGAACGCCTTGAGTCAAACGCTTTAAAATTCAACAATGTGTTACTTCGTATTTCCCTTTGAGATTCATTCATGATTGCCCCCATCCGTTTTCTCGCCTGGTTGCTGCTGCCAGCCTTGATGTCATGCAGCTTCAACCTGCTGGCCGCGACTGCCGAGGGCGCCCCACAAGCCCTGCATTTGTTGGACTACATTGGCGCTGACTACCCTCCGACGGTGGAGGCGGGCAAGGTTATCGATGAATCCGAATATCGCGAACAAGTAGAGTTTCTCGGGGTGTTGCAGGGGCTGGTGGCCGAGCTGCCGCAAAGGCCGGAGCGCGCCGAGTTGGTCAAGGGCGTCGACGAATTGTTAGCGGCTGTATCCGCTCACCAGGACGGCGCGACCGTCGCCCGCCAAGCCCGTCAGCTGGGCGCCAAGTTGGCGGTGGCCTATGAAGTCAGCCAGGCACCGGCTATCACGCCAGACCCTGCGCGGGGGGCGCCGCTGTACGCCCAGCACTGCTCGGTGTGCCACGGTACTGCCGGTGCGGGTGATGGCCCGGCGTCCACGGGCATGACGCCGCCGCCAGCGAACCTGCGCGATGCGGTACGTCTGGACCGCCTGAGTCTCTACGCGATTTACAACACGTTGGGCCTGGGTGTTGAAGGCACCGACATGCCCTCTTTCGCCGACCAACTGGATGACCGTCAGCGCTGGGACCTGGCCACCTACATTGCAGGCTTCACCGCCGACCCGGCTGCCGCCAAAAGCGAACAGCCTTTCAACCTTGCCGACCTCGCTCGCCAAACCCCCAACGAGGTGCTGGCAGCCAGTGGCCCAGCCGCTGCCGCGACGTTCCGCGCCCAGCGTGCGCAGCCGCCACAGGTTAAGCGTGGCCCGGCGCAGTTGCTCGACTACACCGCGACCACGTTGGACAAGAGCCTCGCCGCGTTCCGCAACGGCGATCACGAACAGGCCTATGACCTTTCGGTCGCAGCGTACCTGGAAGGCTTTGAGCTGGTAGAAAGCTCCCTGGATAACGTCGACGCCAACGTGCGTAAAGACACCGAGAAAGCCTTGATGGCCTACCGGCAGTCGTTGCAGGACGGCCTGCCGGTCGAGCAGGTGCAACAGCGCCTGGACGTGGCCAAAGGCAAACTCACCGAATCCGCCGGATTGTTGGGCAGTGATGGCCTGAGCTGGTCGCTGAGCTACATCTCTGGTTTGCTGATTCTGCTGCGCGAAGGCCTTGAGGCGATCCTGGTACTGGCGGCGATCCTGGCGTTCCTGCGTAACACCGGCCAGCAATCGGCGGTGCGCAGTGTCAACGTCGGCTGGGGTTTGGCGCTGCTGGCTGGCTTGGCGACCTGGGCACTGGCGGCATATGTGATCGACGTGAGCGGCGCCCAGCGCGAATTGCTCGAAGGCTGCACGGCGTTGTTCGCCAGTGTGATGGTGCTGTGGCTGGGCGTGTGGATGCATGACCGACGCCACGCGGCGGCCTGGCAGGATTACATCAAGAGCAGCCTGGTCGGTGGCGGTGGCCGTTTCGGTTTCGCGATGCTGGCGTTTTTCTCGGTATACCGCGAGCTGTTCGAGGTGATCCTGTTCTACGAAACCCTGTGGCTGCAGGCGGGTCCTGCCGGACACAACGCGGTACTGGCGGGCGGCGCCACGGCGCTGGTGCTACTGGTAGGGTTGGCGTGGGTGATCCTGCGCGGCTCGGCGAAACTGCCGCTGGCGTTGTTCTTCGGTATCAACGCGGCGCTGCTGTGCGCGCTGTCGGTGGTGTTCGCCGGGCACGGCGTCAAGGCCTTGCAGGAAGCGGGCATCTTCGGCACACGGCCGGTGGCGTTCTTTGATTTCGACTGGCTGGGCATTCACGCCGATGCGTACTCGTTGAGTGCGCAGGCTGTGGCGATCCTGGCGATTGTGGTGCTGTACGGCCGCAGTCGCCTGGCCGAGAAGCGTCGAGTGGTGGCATAAGCATGCGGGTGTGGATCGATGCAGACGCCTGCCCGCGAGCAGCCAAGGACCAAGTGGTGAAGTTCGCGCTCAAGCGCCAGTTCGAAGTGGTGCTGGTGGCGGGTCAGAGCCAGATCAAGCCGAGCTTTGCCTGTGTGAAGCTGATCGTGGTGCCCAGCGGCCCGGACGCGGCGGATGACTATCTGGTGGAGCACGCCGTGCCCGGTGAGTTGGTGATCTGCAGCGACGTGCCGTTGGCCGACCGCCTGGTGAAGAAGGGCGTCACAGCCCTCGACCCCCGCGGCAAGGAGTTCAGCCCGGCGAATATGAGTGAACGGCTGGCGGTGCGCAACTTGTTCACCGACCTGCGTGAGCAGGGCCAGATGGGCGGCGGCCCACCGCCCCATGGGGAAAAGGACAAGCAGGCGTTTGCCAATGCGCTGGACCGTATCCTCACCCGATTAATGCGCCAGGCCTGACCTTGCAGTGAGTGGGTTTGTTGTAGCAGTTGGGCTTGTTGTGGCGAGCAGGCTTGCCCTGCGTTGGGCTGCGCAGCAGCCCCAGACCCCACAACCTCGCACAGCCTGACACACCGCGCGGCCTGAATTGGGGCGGCTTCGCCACCCAGCGCAGGGCAAGCCTGCTCGCCACCCCATTTATCGCGGGTTAATCATTCTCGTGGGTCAGTTCCAGCACGCGATCCACCAACTTGTTGATGCCTGACGCCACCTCGCTGATGCGCTTGCCGAGCATGTAGGCCGGCGTGGTCACCAGCTTGCGGGCCTTGTCCTCGACGATATCCTCGACAGCGCACTCCTGATGAGTGGCGCCCATCTTGTCCAGGGCCGCCGCCGTGTCGGGGCAGTTGCCGATGGTGCAGGTCACGCCGGGGCCGTAGATTTTTGCGGCCAGGGCTGGCGAGATGCAGATCAGTCCCACAGGCTTGCCGGCTTCGGCAAAGGCTTCGGCCAGCTCCAGCACTTGCGGGTTGACGCTGCAACCGGCGCCCTCCACGGCAAAGTTCGAGAGATTCTTCGCTGCGCCAAACCCGCCAGGCACGATCAGTGCGTCGAACTCGTCGGCGTTGGCTTCACGAATGTCTTTCACCTCACCTCGAGCGATGCGCGCCGACTCCACCAGCACATTGCGCGACTCGGGCATCTCTTCACCGGTAAGGTGGTTGATCACGTGCAGCTGCGCAATGTCTGGCGCAAAACATTGGACCTGAGCGCCGCGCTGGTCCAGGCGCAGCAGCGTGATCACACTTTCATGAATCTCTGCGCCGTCGTACACGCCGCAGCCGGAAAGGATCACTGCAATCTTTTTGCTCATGGGCATCTCTCCTGTTTTTGTGGCGTTAAATGTCTACTAATTTGTCACCTGTTGCCAATGGGATCTCCTGCGGCTACACCTAATCTTGATGTAACAAAAATACATCGGACTAGCCCATGGACTTCGTGCCTTACGCGGTACCGTTTTTTATTGCCTTGATCGTGGTCGAGCTGCTGGCCGATCGCTGGCGCGGTGAACGCAATTATCGGGTGGCGGACGCTATCAACAGCCTCAGCACTGGTGTGCTGTCCACCACCACCGGGTTGTTGACCAAAGGTGTGGGCCTGCTGACCTACGCGTTTGCCCTCAAGCACCTGGCGCTGATTGAGCTGCCTGCCCAAAGCGTGTGGACCTGGGTGTTCGCCTTTGTGTTTTACGACTTCTGTTACTACTGGCTGCACCGCTGCGGCCATGAGCGCAACATCCTCTGGGCTGCGCACTCGGTGCATCACCAGAGCGAGGACTACAACCTCACCACCGCGTTGCGCCAGACCAGTACCGGCTTCCTGCTGAGCTGGATCTTCTACTTGCCCCTGGCCGTCGTGGGCGTGCCGCTGGTGGTGTTTATCAGCGTGGCCTCGCTCAATCTCCTGTATCAATTCTGGGTACACACCCGTCACGTGCCCAAGCTCGGCTGGTTCGAGTGGTTTTTCGTCACGCCGTCCAATCATCGTGCCCACCATGCGCAAAACGCTCTCTACATGGATCGCAACTACGGCGGGGTGTTCATTATTTGGGACCGCCTGTTCGGCAGCTTCCAGGAAGAAGACGATAACGAGCCGGTGATCTTCGGCGTGACCACGCCGTTGGCCAGTTGGAACCCGCTATGGGCCAACCTGCAGTTTTATGCACAGTTGTGGAGTGATGCGCGGCGCACTGAGAGCTGGTGGGACAAGCTGCGTATCTGGTTCATGCGCACCGGCTGGCGCCCGGCGGACGTGAAAGCCAAGTACCCGATGGCCAAGCCCGATTTGAGCCAGTTCCGCAAATTCGAGGTGCCGCTGGACGCGCGCCAGCAGGTTTATATCGCCCTGCAATTTGCAGCGTATGTAGGGTTTGGCAGTTACCTGATGAATTTCGGCGAGGGGCTGCCCACGGCGGCGCTGGTGCTGGGCTGGAGTGCGATGGCGCTGGGGCTGTTCACCTTGGGCGTGGCCCTGGAGAATCGGCCGTGGGCGCTGAAAGCCGAGCTGGTGCGCCTGGGACTGAATGTGCCGTTGGTGTGGCTGGCGCCGCTGGTCGGCTTGTGGCCGGCCAGCAGCCTGGGCTGGCTGGGCCTGGTGAGTTACAGCTTGCTCAGTGCGATCGGCCTCTACTGTTGCAGAAGCCGGCTTACTCGACTGGCGTCTTAGGCGGTTGTTCCGGCGCCTGCTCGGCAGCCAGCCGGGCCTTGGCCTCAGCACAGGCTTCGCGGGCGATACGCGCGTTCTTGAAGCGCCGGCGCAGCCACAGGCCAAAGCCCAGCAATAGCAACGCGCCCAGCACCCACAGCTCGTATTTCTTGACGCTGCCGAGCATGCCTTCCAGCACCGCGCCGAAGTGGTAGGCCGCCGCGCCCAATGCCGCGGCCCAGATGGCGGCGCCGATGCCGTTGAGGATCAAGTAGCGGGCCGGCGGGTAGCCCGACAGGCCAATCGCCACCGGCATCACGGTGCGCAACCCATAAACGAAGCGGAAGCTCAGCACCCAGATATCCGGGTGCTTGCGGATATGTTCCAGGGCCTTGTCACCCATCAATTGCCAACGCGGCTTGCGCGCCAGCAGCTTGCGCCCGTGTTTGCGCCCCAGGAAATACCACAGCTGGTCGCCGGCATAGCTGCCAAAAAAGGCAACGACCACCACCAGGTTGATATCCATGTAGCCACGGAACGCCAGGAAGCCTGCGAGAACCAAAATGGTTTCGCCTTCAAAGAAGGTGCCCAGGAAGAGCGCAAAGTAGCCGAAGTCATGCAGAAATTGTTGAAGCATGGTCTGGGGTGCTGGCGAAATGAACGCGCAGCCTACGCCTTCGTGAACATTCATGAAAGTATCGAGATGTGTCACGAAGTGAACAATTCCTACATAAACGACGAATGCGACTACAGGTCGCATCGATAAGCACAACTGTCATTCCTTCGTCATAATGGCCGCTTATAACTGCAACGCTCGCCCGTAAACGCGGGCTCAGGAGTCTGTCGTGAGCTTTACCCCTGCCAATCGCCTGTTCCCCGCCACCCGTCTGCGACGCAATCGCCGTGATGATTTTTCTCGCCGCCTTGTACGTGAAAATGTACTGACGCCGAATGATCTGATCCTGCCGGTGTTTGTGCTGGACGGCGAAAATCGTCGGGAGGCTGTGGCGTCGATGCCGGGCGTGGAGCGCTTGACCATTGATTTGCTGCTTGAAGAGGCAGCCGGTTGGGTTGAACTGGGGATTCCGGCATTGGCGCTGTTCCCGGTGACACCGGCCGAGCTCAAGTCCCTCGACGCCGCCGAAGCCTGGAACCCGGATGGCATCGCCCAGCGCGCCACCCGGGCCTTGCGTGAGCGGTTCCCGGAACTGGGGGTGATCACCGACGTGGCGCTGGACCCGTTCACCACCCACGGCCAGGATGGCATTCTCGACGAAGACGGCTATGTTCAGAACGACATCACCGTCGATGCGTTGGTCAAGCAGGCCTTGTCCCATGCCGCAGCCGGCGCCCAGGTGGTGGCACCGTCGGACATGATGGACGGCCGCATCCAGGCGATCCGCGAAGCCCTGGAACTGGCCGGCCACGTCAATGTGCGCATCATGGCCTACTCGGCCAAGTACGCCAGCGCCTATTACGGCCCGTTCCGCGATGCGGTGGGTTCGGCGTTGAACCTGGGCAAGGCCAACAAGGCCTCGTACCAGATGGACCCGGCCAACAGCCATGAAGCGCTGCACGAAGTGGCGGCCGACCTGGCCGAAGGCGCCGACATGGTGATGGTCAAGCCCGGGATGCCTTACCTGGACATCCTTTATCGGGTCAAAGAGGAATTCAAGGTGCCGACCTTTGTCTATCAGGTCAGCGGTGAATACGCCATGCACATGGCCGCGATCCAGAATGGTTGGTTGAGTGAAGGGGTGATCCTCGAATCCCTGACTGCCTTTAAACGTGCGGGTGCTGATGGCATTCTGACCTACTTCGCCGCCCGCGCTGCCCAATTGCTTAGAGAGCAACAATAGCCCTCACAGGAACACTCGATGAATACCGAAGGACTCTCCGAAGTTGCTGTAAAAGACGCTCACCCGGTGGTTGAACAAATCGCCGAAACCCCACCGGAGCTGGAGCCGGCTGCGCCTGCTGTGGTGGCTGAAGCGCCCGCGCCGGCCCCGGTGGCAGCGGTGACCAACCTGGATGACAGCAGCCTGTACATCCATCGTGAGCTGTCACAACTGCAATTCAACATCCGCGTGCTGGAGCAGGCGCTGGATGAGTCCTACCCACTGCTGGAGCGGCTTAAATTCCTGCTGATCTTCTCCAGCAACCTGGACGAGTTCTTCGAGATCCGCGTTGCCGGCCTCAAAAAGCAAATCACCTTTGCCCGCGAACAAGCCGGTGCCGACGGCCTGCAGCCGCATCAGGCCCTGGCGCGCATCAGCGAGCTGGTGCACGGCCATGTGGACCGCCAATACGCGATCCTCAACGACATCCTGCTGCCGGAACTGGAAAAACATCAGGTCCGCTTCATCCGTCGTCGTCACTGGACCACCAAGATCAAGACCTGGGTGCGTCGCTACTTCCGTGACGAGATTTCACCGATCATCACCCCGATCGGCCTCGACCCGACGCACCCGTTCCCGTTGCTGGTGAACAAGAGCCTCAACTTTATTGTCGAGCTGGAAGGCATCGATGCCTTCGGTCGCGATTCTGGCCTGGCGATCATCCCGGCGCCGCGTCTGTTGCCACGGATCATCAAGGTACCGGAAGAAGTAGGGGGCGCTGGCGATAACTATGTATTCCTCTCGTCGATGATCCACGCGCATGCCGATGACCTGTTCCAGGGTATGAAGGTCAAGGGCTGCTATCAGTTCCGCCTGACCCGTAACGCCGACCTGGCGCTGGACTCCGAAGACGTCGAAGACTTGGCCCGCGCCCTGCGCGGCGAGCTGTTCTCGCGGCGCTATGGCGACGCGGTGCGCCTGGAAGTGGCTGACACCTGCCCCAAACACCTGTCGGACTACCTGCTCAAGCAGTTCAACCTGGCCGAGTCCGAGCTGTACCAGGTCAATGGCCCGGTGAACCTGACGCGTCTGTTCAGCATCACCGGCCTGGACAGCCACCCGGAGCTGCAATACACGCCATTCACGCCACAGATCCCGAAACTGCTGCAAAACAGCGAGAACATTTTCAGCGTGGTGAGCAAGCAGGACATTCTGCTGTTGCACCCGTTCGAGTCGTTCACGCCAGTGGTCGACCTGCTGCGCCAGGCCGCCAAGGACCCGCATGTGTTGGCTGTGCGCCAGACCCTGTACCGCTCTGGCGCCAACTCGGAAATCGTCGATGCGCTGGTAGACGCTGCGCGTAACGGCAAGGAAGTCACGGCGGTGATCGAGCTGCGTGCGCGGTTTGACGAAGAGTCCAACCTGCAACTGGCCAGCCGCCTGCAAGCGGCCGGTGCGGTGGTGATCTACGGCGTGGTCGGCTTCAAGACCCACGCCAAGATGATGCTGATCCTGCGTCGCGAAGCTGGTGAGATCGTGCGTTATGCCCACTTGGGCACCGGTAACTATCACGCCGGCAACGCCAAGCTCTACACCGACTACAGCTTGCTCACTTCTGACGACGCCTTGTGTGAAGACGTCGGCAAGTTGTTCAGCCAGTTGATCGGCATGGGCAAGACCTTGCGCATGAAGAAGCTGTTGCACGCGCCGTTTACGCTCAAGAAGGGCATGCTCGACATGATTGCCCGCGAAACCCAGTTCGCCCTCGACGGCAAGCCGGCGCACATCATCGCCAAGTTCAACTCGCTGACCGATCCGAAGATCATCCGCGCGCTGTACAAGGCCAGCCAGTCCGGGGTGCGCATCGACCTGGTGGTGCGTGGCATGTGCTGCCTGCGCCCTGGCATTGTGGGTGTGTCACATAACATCCATGTGCGCTCGATCATCGGCCGCTTCCTGGAGCACACGCGGGTGTTCTACTTCCTCAATGGCGGCGAGGAACAGATGTTCCTCTCCAGTGCCGACTGGATGGAGCGCAACCTCGACAAGCGTGTGGAGACCTGCTTCCCGGTCGAAGGCAAGAAGCTGATCATGCGGGTCAAGAAAGAGCTGGAAAGCTACCTCACCGACAACACCCACAGCTGGAGCCTGCAATCGGACGGGCGCTACGTGCGCAACACCCCGACCGGCAACCAGAACCCGCGCAGTGCGCAGGCGACGTTGCTGGAGAAGCTGGGTAGCCCGATTCTTGCGGTGAACTAAAAGCCTGCACAGACCTAATGTGGGAGCGGGCTTGCTGTGGCGAGGGAGCTTGCTCCCGTTGACTGCGCAGCAGTCTCCGGCTTTTTGGGGGCGCTACGCACCCCAGCGCAAGCAAGCTTGCTCGCCACAGCAAGCGCGCTCCCACATTTGTTTTGTGGCGTTACATAGATCGTATCAGCGCAGGTTCAGCGCGAACCCCACCCGCGTCAACCACTCCGCTTCCTGGGCAAAGTCCGCCTGGGTCAGCTGGTTTTCATCCAGCCAGCCTTTGGGGAACACCACGTCGAGGCTGTCACCGTGCGCGCGCAGGGTGACTTGGGGCATTTCCTGGGTGCCACGGATGTGGTGGAACAGGATCGCAAAGCGCAGCAGCACGCACAGGCGGATCAGCTTGATGCCTTCGTCGCCGAACTCGGCAAATTTGTCCTTGGGAATGTTGCGGCGATGGCCACGCACCAGCAGGGCGAGCATCTGTTGGTCTTCGCGGGAGAAACCGGCGAGGTCCGAGTGCTCGATCAGGTAGGCGCCGTGCTTGTGGTAATGGTAGTGGGCGATGTCCAGGCCCACTTCATGCACCTTGGCGGCCCAGCCCAGCAGTTCGCGCCAGACGCCGTCTTCCAGGTCCCAGTCCTCGGCTACCTGGTCAAAGGCGTGCAGGGCTTTGCGTTCCACCCGGGCCGCTTGTTCCAGGTCGACGTGATAACGCTCCATCAACGAGGTGAGGGTGCGCTCACGCACGTCTTCGTGGTGATGGCGGCCCAGCAGGTCATACAGCACGCCTTCGCGCAGGGCGCCGTCGCAGTGGTCCATACGTTGCAGTTCGAGGGCGTCGAAAATCGCTTCGAGAATCGCAAGGCCAGCCGGGAAGATGGTACGACGGTCGGGCTTGATGCCGTCGAAGTCGATTTTCTCGGCATCGCCCAGCTTGAACAGTTTGCGCTTGAGCCATGCCAGGCCTTCGGCGTTGACCTCACCGGTGCCATGGCCGCCGGCTTTGAGGGCCAGGCCGATGGCGCGGATGGTGCCGGACGAGCCGATGGCTTCATCCCAGGTCAAGCGGTGCAGCGCATGCTCGATGCTCATGATCTCCAGCCGCGCGGCCGTGTAGGCCTGGGCATAGCGGGCCGGGGTGATCTTGCCGTCCTTGAAATAGCGCTGGGTAAAGCTCACGCAGCCCATTTGCAGGCTCTCGCGCAGCAATGGCTCGAATCTTTGCCCGATGATGAACTCGGTACTGCCGCCGCCGATATCCGCCACCAGGCGCTTGCCGGGCGTGTCGGCCAGGGTGTGGGACACGCCCAGGTAGATAAGGCGCGCCTCTTCCCGGCCGGAGATAACTTCTACCGGGTGCCCGAGGATTTCTTCGGCGCGGCGGATGAATTCGACACGGTTGCGCGCCTCACGCAGGGCGTTGGTGCCGACAATTCGCACGGCGCCCAATGGCATGCCGTTGATCAGTTGGGCAAAACGCTTGAGGCAGTCGAGGCCGCGCTGCATGGATTCTTCATTGAGCTGGCGCTGGTCGTCGATGCCGGCAGCCAGTTGAACTTTCTCGCCGAGCCGCTCAAGGATGCGGATTTCGCCGTTCTGGGCCTTGGCCACGACCATGTGAAAGCTGTTGGAGCCCAGGTCGATGGCGGCGATCAGGGACAAATTCTTGGCTTGGGATTGCGGCATGGTTTGGGGGTCTCGGTCGATAACCCGACCATCGTGCCACGATCGACCGCTGGCGCCAACGCGTTGTGCTTCAGGAATCTTCCTGTCGGTGCGGGAGGCAATGCCTGTTGGAGATGTAGGGCGATTCTCCTTTGCTCTAGCGAATAAACTTAAGGCTAGGTACGAGGTATTAAATTTATGCCTATAAAAACTCTCGGGACTTTCCTTACAAGGGTTTTGTATTTGTTCTGCTCGGTTTTTTAGTTATGACTACTGATGCAGTTGAAAAGGGTGGTCATATTTTTGTTGTATTCGGACAGCAGTTGACGTGCTCTCCTATTCTTTTTTAGGTCACTTACAAGCGAGACTGCCCGTCGGCAATGATGCCGTGGTGTTATTTGTTTATGGCGTTTTATGTCAGGGAATGTCGTGTTTTAGAAGCGGAGCTTTTCAGCCTTTAATAAGTAACGTCTGTTAACTTCTAATGACGGGTAAAAGATGAAAAAAGTATTTGGTTTGGCCGTGGGGATTGCGTGCCTGTTTGCCAGTGTAGGCGCCTATGCAACTACCAACCCGACCGGCAACCTGATCGTCAAGGGCACCATTATTCCGGCGGCTTGCAGTATGAGCGTTAGCGCCGGCGGGGTTATCGACTATGGCACGATTCGAGCCAATCAATTGTCCCAGACGAATTTCAACCCACTTGCGGAGCGTTCCACTTCGCTGGTCGTCAATTGCGGTACTACACCTGCCAGGTTTTTCTTGTCTGTCACTGACTTGCGGGCCTCCAGTAAAGTTACTGGCATATTGGGCGCTGGCTACACCGAAGCCCAAAACTATGGTCTCGGTACGTATGGTGGCAGGCGCACCGGCGGCTATTCGGTCACCCTCAGAAACCTGACGTCCAACGGTGTGGCGCTCAACCCGATTGTACGGTCGAGCAAGGACGCAGCCTGGCAAGCCAGCGACGGTAAGGTTTCCCAGACACCTAACCAGCATTCCTGGCGTAACGGCGCTGTCAATGCGCCAGCTTCGATCTCTCAGCTAACCGGTGTTATTGCCGTCAAAGCGGTGATCAATCGCGCAAGTGATCTGAACCTTACCGGCAATATTGCGTTGGATGGTCACGCGACGCTGGTTCTGGATTACATCTAAACGTTTGAGCAACAGTCGATAGCGAGGCAGAGTCAGTCAGGGGGACTCTTATTAGTTATCGGCTGTTTTCATGTGGCTGTGCAATTACACGTACTCATTTGTTTGTGAATGTTCCAGGGAGAACTCGGTGAACGGTCTTTCAAGAATAATTGGTTTCATATCGTGTTGTATGGCTTTGTTGCTGTATGGCGTAGCCCATGCCGACGGTATGTTGCCTGAAACAACGGTTGTCATTCTTTATGAGGAGAATGGCGAAGCCACGATCAATATAAAAAACACTGATCCAACCCCTGCGTTACTGCACTCCGTCATAGAAAATGTGCCCGAGGATCTTGAAACCCTGTTGATCGTCACCCCGCCCATTGCTCGCGTGGAGCCAGGGGAAACGCAACTGGTCCGTTTTATCAGCACCCTGAAGTCGCCGCTCAAGACTCAACGCCTCAAGCGCGTGTCCTTCGAGGGGATTCCCCAGGCGCGTGAGCCAGGTGGTGCGACCATTGGTATCACCCTGCGTCAAAACTTGCCGCTGATCCTGCACCCGGCAGGTTTGCCCCGGCACCAGGCACCTTGGGAACTGCTCAAGTGGAAGCGCCGGGGTGATCGCTTGAGCGTGCATAACGACAGTGCCTATGTGGTGCGCATGGGATTGGAAGTGCAGCTTAATCCGCTGAAACAAACCGGCTTGCTGCCCCGCACTTATATCCTGCCGGGTGAGGTGTTGACGCTCAATACCCAAGGGCCTGTGGCCGAGGTGTCCTCGGTGGTGCTGCAGCCGGCCACGACCTTTGGGTTTGCTGTCGATGACTACCAGGCAGATGTTCTGGGTCATGGGCGCTAAGCGTTCGATGACTGGACTGACGGTTCGCCGCCCGGGGCTTTTCATGGGGTTGGCAGCCTTGTGGGGTGCTCCCGGTTTTGCTTTGGCAGTCGAGTTGGGAGAGGGCTTTGATCTGGCTGTCCTGGCCAGCTATGGCATCGACCCGAAGGTCTCCGACTACTTTCGCAGTGCGGCGCGGTTTCGTGAGGGCAGGCAGATAGTGGGGCTGCGGGTCAACGGGAATTCCCTGGGGTTGGTCGAGGCCCGTTTCGATTATCAGGGGCAGCTGTGTTTTACCCAGGGTTTGCTGGAGAAAGCTGGCCTTAAAGTGCCCTTGGCGATCGTGCAATCGGGCATCTCGGCGGATCAGGCCTGTCACGATTTCGTGGGTGAGTTCCCCGCGACCATCGTCAGGTTGCAGCCGGGCAGCGAAGAAGTGGTGCTGGTTGTGCCTACCCAGTCCTTGCGTGAGCCTGAATGGGAAGTGGGAGGTTTTTCCGAGGGCGGTGCGGCAGCGTTGTTCAACTACGATGTGCTCGGGTTTCAGACCCAGTCGCGCAGTGGCCCCAGCCGGTTCGTTTCGGCTTATACCGAGGCGGGATTCAACCTGGGTAACTGGGTGGTCCGCAGCCGGCAGTTCTATATTTCTGATAACGGCAAAAGCAGCAGCGAGCATGTGCAGGCCTACGCCCAGCGTGATATCGCGGCGTTGCAGTCAACTTTCCAGGCGGGCCAGATCTCTACCCGAAGCCCGGTGTTCGGTGGGATTCAGCTATCGGGGTTACAGCTGTTTCCTGATGGTGTCTCCCGCGCCGGCGCCAATCATGGTGTGGTGGTGGAGGGTTTGGCTCACAGCCAGGCGCGTGTCGAGGTGCGCCAGTCCGGTGCGCTGATCCATACCACGTTAGTGCCCGAGGGGCCGTTCAGCCTGACAGGCTTGCCTTTGCTCAATGGCACCAGTGACCTGGAGGTCAGCGTTATCGGCACGCGGGGCGGCACACGCAGTTTCGTGGTGCCGGCGGCTTCCTTTGGTGCGGCTATTGCCGTAACCCCAGGCTTTGACTTCGCCCTTGGCAAGGTACGTGAACAGCTGAGCGAGGGCCGCGAGGCGCCGACTGTTGTCATGGGCAGCGGCACCTGGGGGCTTGGCCGGCAGTCATCCCTGGGGTTCGGTTTATTGAGTACAGATGAGTACCAGTCGGCTGGCGGCACTATGAGCAGTGTGTTTTTCCAGCGGGTTACCGTCAGTGCTCGGCAAAACATCTCGCGCGATGGTGAGGCGGGTGTGAGCGGCAGCCGCAGCGCCGTATCCCTGGGCAGCCCGTTGGTGGCGGGTGTTGAGATGAGCCTGAGTGCGACGACCCAAAGCCCAGGTTATCGCGATGTCCTCGAGGCAGGCCCGGGTTTGAAAAAAAATGATCTGCAGACCCGTTTCCAGAATCAGTACACGGTAGGGTTCAACTGGGCAGAACCGACCTTGGGGGCTTTTTCAGTCAGCTACTCACGCAGTACGCAGTTTGATGGGCAGCTTGCCGAACATGTATTTGCCTCGTGGAACAAGGGGTTCAGGCAGGTGGATGTAGCGTTGATCGCCGACTCGCAGGTGGGCGCTTCGCGGCGGCGCAAGACCGCAAGCCGTGAGCGAGAAACACGTGATGAGGTCACGCCGGAGGGGCTGTCCTTGCGCCTGCAGGTCACGGTGCCCTTTGGAGAAGATCGCCGCCTGACGTCCTACGCCAGTCGCCGCAATGGCCGTGCCGATATGGGCACGGCATTGTCCGAGCGGGTCAATGAGTATGTGAACTACGAAGTGGGGGTTGAGCGGGATCTGCAGGAGCGCCAGCAAGCGGTTCGCGCGAATGTTGACGTGATGCCGCGCTACACCCGTGTGGGCCTGGGCGTGAACCGCACGCCCACGAGCACCAGCTACAGCGGGCAACTGCAGGGTGCCGTGGTGGCTCACGCGCGCGGCCTGACCTTTTCCCCCTACGCAGTGCAGGACACCTTTGGTGTGCTTTCGGTGGGCGAAGTGTCAGCGGCCAAGGTTTCGACCCCACAAGGCCCGGTGTGGACCGATTACCGTGGGCATGCGGTGATTCCCGGCTTGCCGGCCTATACCACCAGCCACCTGGAGGTGCAGACCCAGTCCTTGCCCAAGCGGGTCGATCTCAAGAACGGCACCAAAATCCTCGCCGTCGGGCGCGGATCATTCAATACCGTGGATTTCCAAGTGGTGAATGTTCGCCGGGTACTGCTTGAGGTGCGCGATGAGCAAGGTACACCTCTGCCCCAGGGCTCTGCGGTGTTTGGCCCGGACAACACCTACCTGACCAATGTGGTGGGTGAGGGCCTGATCTTTTTGAACAACATGGATGACGGGCAAATCCTCAGCGTTTCGCCGCCGGGCTCTGCCCGCGCGTGCCTGCTGCATCTGAACCTTGAGTCGCAATCCCCAGAGGACAAGCTCTATGAAACGGCTTCGGCGATCTGTCGTGCCCAATGAATCGGTGCAATACACCCTGCGTCGACTGTGCCTGGGCGTTAGCTTGTTGTTCATGCTCGCGATAGCGGCCCCGGAGGCTTCGGCGAATGACTGCCGCCTTTCCCTCAGCCAGCCAAGGGTCGACCACGGCGTGCTCCGGCGCGCGGAGTTGTTGGGCGAGCCGCTCGCAAGCCAGCCCATCATCCTGGGCAGGCGAACGCTGCAGCTGAGTGTCGTATGTGCCGAACCAGGGGCTGTCGCCTTGCGCTTTACGGGTGTTCCGGCGGGGACGCAAGGCTATCGATTCGGCCGACAGGGCAGCTTCACCCTGGCCCTCAAGCATGCCCAGGTCGATGGTCGCGCCGTTGAACTGAGTACGTCACAGCCCACAGAAACGGCTACCAGCGGGCACTTACTGCCCGGTCACGTGCTGATAGCCAAAGCCGGTGGTTTGCCGCTGACCGGCACACGCTTTTCAGCACAAGTGCAGATCGACACGTATTTACCGCCCGATGCCTTTTCAGTGCGCCACGAGACCGTCTTCGAAGGCCAGGGGCACTTTGAATGGTTGCCCGGCGGTTAATCGATCAGCCCGGCTGCTCCACCGAGCCGATGAAATTGGCGAACTCCGGCGTCTTTGGGTTGGCGAACAAGGTCTTGGGGTCGCCCACTTCATGCACCTTGCCCTGATGCATGAACACCAGCTTGTCCCCGACTTCCCGGGCAAAGCGCATTTCGTGGGTCACCATGATCAGGGTCATGCCGTCCTTGGCCAATTGGCGCACCACACTGAGCACTTCATTGACCAGCTCCGGGTCCAGTGCCGAGGTAATTTCATCGCACAGCAGCACCTTGGGCGACATGGCCAGCGCACGGGCTATGGCGACCCGTTGCTGCTGGCCGCCGGACAGACGATCAGGGAAGGCATCAAACTTTTCCCCCAGCCCCACCCGCTCCAGCATCTGCCGGGCAAGCTGGGCGGCTTTGGCCTTGGGCACTTTCTGCACCACTTGTGGCGCGAGCATGACGTTCTCGCCCACGGTCAGGTGTGGGAACAGGTTGAACTGCTGGAACACCATCCCGACTTTCTGCCGCAGGCTGCGCAGGTCGGCGCGGGCGGCGTCGAGGTATTCGCCGTCGACCTCAATTACGCCGTCGTTGATCGATTCAAGGCCATTGAGGGTACGCAGCAAGGTCGACTTGCCCGAGCCACTGCGGCCGATGATCGCCACCACCTGGCCTTCTTCAACCGTCAGGTCGATGCCCTTGAGTACGTGGTGATCGCCGTAATATTTATGCAGGGCGGAAATTCTAAGCAGAGGCATGCAGTCTCCTTTCCAGGTAGCGCGCACTGAGGGACAAGGGGTAGCAGAGCAGGAAGTAGCCGAGCGCCACCAGGCCGTAGACCATAAAGGGCTCGAAGGTAGCGTTGGCGAGCATGCCGCCGGTTTTGGTCAGTTCGGTAAAACCGATGATCGAGGTCACGGCGGTGCCTTTGACCACCTGCACCGAAAAGCCCACGGTGGGCGCCACGGCAATGCGCAGGGCTTGCGGCAGGATCACGTAGCGCAGTTGTTCAAGCGGGTTAAGCGCCAGGCTGGCCGAGGCTTCCCATTGCCCGTGGGCAATCGACTCGACGCAGCCGCGCCAGATCTCGGCCAGGTAAGCACTGGTAAACAGGGTCAAGGCAATCGCCGCCGCCAGCCAGGGCGAGATATCCACACCCAGCAGCGCGATGCCAAAAAACACCAGGAACAGCTGCATCAACAGCGGCGTGCCCTGGAACAGTTCAATATAGGTGCGCGCGAGATTGCGCGGGAAGGCTTTGCGGCTGATGCGCATCGTCATCACCAGTAAACCGATAACGCCGCCACCGACAAACGCCACCAGCGACAGCAGCAAGGTCCATTGCAAGCCGGTGGCGAGGTTGCGCACGATGTCCCAGAAGGAGAAATCACTCATCGGCTGTTCCTCATCACGTAGCGACGGCCGATCCAGTTGAGCAACTGGCGAATCATCAGCGCCATGCACAGGTACACCAGGGTGGTCAGTGCGTAGGTTTCAAACGCGCGGAAGTTGCGTGACTGGATAAAGTTGGCGGCAAAGCTCAGCTCTTCGGTGGCGATCTGCGAACACACCGCCGAGCCGAGCATCACAATGATGATCTGGCTGCTCAGGGCCGGCCACACCTTGCCCAGTGCCGGCAACAGCACCACATGGCGAAACGCCTCGAAACGCGTCATCGCCAATGCCGCTGCGGCTTCCAGCTGCCCGCTTGGGACCGCCTGGATGCCGGCGCGAATGATCTCGGTGGAGTACGCCCCCAGGTTGATCACCATCGCCAGTACGGCGGCTTGCCACTCGGTGATTTTCAGCCCCAGGGATGGCAGGCCGAAGAAGATGAAAAACAACTGCACCAGAAACGGCGTGTTGCGGATCAACTCGACATACACCCCGAAGACCCAGGAAAACGGCTGGATCTTCCATGCCCGCACCACAGCGCCGACGGTGCCCAGGGCCACGCCGAGGATCGCGCCGATAGCCGTCAGCTCAAGGGTAAACAGCGCGCCGCGTAGCAGCAGGTCGGTATTGGCCAGCACCGGCACAAAGTCAAATTGATACGCCATGAATCAGCTCCGCATCAAAGATCGGCAGGCAGTGGCTCTTTAAGCCACTGCATCGCGTTCTTTTCCAGGCTGCCATCGGCTTTGGCCGCGACCAGGATCTGGTTGACCTTCTCCAGCAGCGCTGGCTCGTTCTTGTTAACTCCCACGTACACCGGCGAATCCTTGAGTTTCACTTTCAGCTCCAGCCCACGTTTATTACTGCGCTCGCTGATCGCCACCATCACCACGTTGCCGCTGGCGATCAGGTCGACCTGGCCGGCCAGGTAGGCGGCGATGGTTGAGTTGTTGTCTTCGAAGCGCTTGATCGTGGCTTCCTTGGGCGCGACGGCGGTCAGCTCGATGTCTTCGATGGCGCCGCGGGTCACGCTGATGGTCTTGCCCTTGAGGTCATCGGTGGTGTGGATGGCCGCATCAGGTGGCCCGAACACGGCCAGGTAGAACGGCGCGTAGGCCTTGGAGAAGTCGATGACCTTTTCGCGCTCGGCGTTCTTGCCCAGGCTGGAAATCACCAGGTCGACCTTGCCGGTAGTGAGAAACGGGATACGGTTGGTGCTGTTCACCGGGGTCAGTTCCAGCTTGACCTTGAGCTGGTCGGCCAGCAGCTTGGCGGTGTCGACGTCCAGGCCACGGGGTTTCATGTCCGGGCCAACCGAGCCGAACGGCGGGAAGTCTTGGGGCACGGCAACCTTGAGGGTGCCACGGGCGACGATATCGTCCAGACCGTTGGCATGGGCGGGCGCCTGGCTCAGCATCAGGCTGGCAAACAGGGCAGTGAGCAGGGCGCTGTAGCGCTTGGTCATGGCAACTCTCCGGGGAAGGGCGCGGGAATATTCTGTTTCGAGCCATTGCACGGCCCATGCCATCACGGCGCCAATGGCCTGGAACGCTGGTATTTGTTGAGTTCTGGTGGTCTTACTGGTCTGAACAGTGAGCGAGTTTTTCGCACCTTTTTCGAGCGCCGATAAAACCTCGCGAGCCCCTTTGGGGCGCGGCTTGCCGCCGGCTGCGAATAGCTTTACAACTAGCCGCTCCGTTGACTGCAACCTTGAGTTTTCTATGAATTCCATCGCCCAAGCCGTACCGGAAGCGGCCCTGCAGGCCATCCGCAAACTGATCAAGGAACAGGGCTTTGCAGCGGGTGACGCGTTGCCGTCCCAGCGCGACCTGGCGGTACAGTTGGGCGTGAGTCGGGCATCGTTGCGCGAGGCGTTGTCGTCTTTAAGTGCATTGGGCGTGGTGAGTGTGCAGCCGGGTAAAGGCGTGTTTGTGCAAGAGGTGCAAGAAACGCCGGGGTTCGCCTGGCCCTTCGCTGCCCAGGCCACGCCCCTGGATATCTTCCAGTTGCGCTACGCCCTGGAAGGGTTCGCCGCGGGGTTGGCGGCAGTGACGTTGACTCTCGATGAACTGGACAGCCTGCAAGACAATGTCGAGGCCATGCGCAAAGTGCTCAAGGCTGGCGACTTCGAAGCCGCTGCCCGGCTGGACTTCGAGTTCCATCAGCGGATCCTGCTGGCCAGCGGTAACCAGGCGATGGTGAGCATCCTGAGTGCCAGTGCCGAGGTGTTCCTGGAGAGCCAGAAGCTACCGTTCATCCGACCGGAACGGGCCATGGAGACTTGGCAAGAGCACCGCAAGATCCTGCGTGCCCTGGCCAGGCGCGCCAGTGCTGCGGCGCAGAAAACCATGCAGGAACACGTGCGCAATGCGGCATTGCGCACGGGCATCGCCTTCGTGACTCCCGTGACGCCGTGAGTGGGCTATACCCAAACTCATGCGACGCCATAGCAAGACTCAATCAGAGGCGGCTTCCTGAACGGGGGAAGGGCGGCTATGATGGGCCACGTTTTTTTTGCTTACAATCCGGAGACATCCATGAGCAACGATCTTATCAAGCACGTCACCGACGCGACCTTTGAGGCCGAAGTACTCAAGGCTCAAGGCCCGGTACTGGTTGACTACTGGGCTGAATGGTGTGGCCCTTGCAAAATGATCGCCCCTGTTCTGGACGACATTGCGACCACTTACGAAGGCAAGCTGACCATTGCCAAGCTGAACATCGACGACAATCAGGAAACCCCGGCCAAACACGGCGTGCGTGGTATCCCGACCCTGATGCTGTTCAAGAACGGCAACGTCGAAGCCACTAAAGTGGGCGCGCTGTCGAAGTCCCAGCTGCAAGCTTTCCTCGACGCGAACATCTAAGCGTCGTCAAAAAAGCCCCGCAAAATAGCGGGGCTTTTTCGTGAAACAGGGCTAGACGCTCCGAAATTCAGGTGGTACATTCGGCCCCGCACTGGTTTCTCCACTGCCCCCTGCAAGCCGTCGCCGACGCATTCCTTTTCGATTAGTACGCGATCCTGTCGCCTTCTCTGCGGCGCGGCCTCATTAAGCCAAAAGCTTAATTTCCCCCCTCCATAAATGATTACGTCATTCCTATATGAATCTGACTGAACTCAAGCAAAAGCCGATTACCGACCTGCTCCAATTGGCCGAAGAAATGGGCATAGAAAATATGGCCCGTTCGCGCAAGCAGGACGTGATTTTCTCCCTGCTCAAAAAGCACGCGAAAAGCGGCGAGGAAATCTCCGGTGATGGCGTGCTGGAGATTCTCCAGGACGGCTTCGGCTTCCTCCGCTCTGCAGACGCTTCCTATCTCGCCGGCCCAGACGATATCTACGTCTCGCCGAGCCAGATCCGTCGCTTCAACTTGCGCACCGGTGACACCATCGTCGGCAAGATCCGTCCTCCGAAGGAAGGCGAGCGTTATTTCGCCCTGCTCAAGGTCGACACGATCAACTTCGATCGTCCTGAGAACGCGAAGAACAAGATTCTCTTCGAGAACCTGACGCCGCTGTTCCCGACCGTGCGCATGAAGATGGAAGCCGGTAACGGTTCCACCGAAGACTTGACCGGTCGTGTCATCGACCTGTGCGCCCCGATCGGCAAAGGCCAGCGCGGCCTGATCGTCGCACCGCCGAAAGCCGGTAAGACCATCATGCTGCAGAACATTGCAGCGAACATCGCGCGTAACAACCCGGAAGTTCACCTGATCGTATTGCTGATCGATGAGCGCCCGGAAGAAGTAACCGAAATGCAGCGCACCGTGCGCGGCGAAGTGGTTGCCTCGACGTTCGATGAGCCGCCAACCCGCCACGTGCAGGTTGCCGAAATGGTGATCGAGAAGGCCAAGCGCCTGGTCGAACACAAGAAGGACGTGGTGATCCTGCTCGACTCCATCACCCGTCTGGCGCGTGCCTACAACACCGTGATCCCAAGCTCCGGCAAGGTACTCACCGGTGGTGTCGATGCCCACGCCCTGGAGAAACCAAAGCGTTTCTTCGGTGCTGCGCGCAACATCGAAGAAGGCGGCTCGCTGACCATTATCGCCACCGCGCTGGTTGAAACCGGCTCGAAGATGGATGAAGTGATCTACGAAGAGTTTAAAGGTACCGGTAACATGGAACTGCCTTTGGACCGTCGTATCGCTGAAAAGCGTGTGTTCCCTGCGATCAACATCAACCGCTCCGGCACCCGCCGTGAAGAGTTGCTGACCGCCGACGACGAACTGCAGCGCATGTGGATCCTGCGCAAGCTGCTGCACCCGATGGACGAAGTAGCCGCCATCGAGTTCCTCATCGACAAGCTGAAAACCACCAAGACCAACGACGAGTTCTTCCTGTCTATGAAGCGTAAGTAATACTACGGTTCAGGTCTGAGAAAATGGTGCCCTTGAAGGGTGCCATTTTTTTTGCGCCAAACAGGGAGGTTTGTGTGCCGAGAGTGTCAGTAAAGAAACAAAAATGGCGAGTACGCCTACGCTCTCTTCAATTTGTATCAGGCTGATTACGATTTATGACCGCTCTTGCTTACCGAAGAGACATTGATGGCCTGCGCGCCATTGCTGTCCTGGCTGTGGTTTTGTTCCATTTTGGGGTTCCCGGCGTTACTGGCGGTTTCGTCGGCGTTGATGTGTTCTTCGTGATTTCAGGTTTCCTGATTACCTCGATCATCTGGCGCGAGCGTGAAGCGGGGCGTTTCAGCTTCGTCGATTTCTGGGCGCGACGGGCACGGCGTATCCTGCCGGCTTTGCTGGTCATGATGTTTACGTCATTGGTGGCTGGTTGGTTCTTAATGGCGCCCAAAGACTATTCGGAATTGGGACGCTCGATACACAACCAAGTGGTGTTCATCTCCAATCTGTTCTTCATGCGCCAGGACGGCTATTTCGACACGGCCTCCGACATGAAGCCGATGTTGCACACCTGGTCGCTGTCGGTTGAAGAGCAGTTCTACATTGCCTTCCCACTCTTGCTGGCGCTGTTGTCGAGCTGGCTGAAGCAGTGGCGCAGCGCCTTGTTTGTGTTGCTGCTGGTGTCGTTTGCGGCGAGCGTGTGGGCGGTGGCCAATGAGCCGGACAAAGCCTTCTTCCTGCTGCCCATGCGTGCCTGGGAATTGTTGGCCGGGTCCATGCTGGCTGTGATGCCAGTGCGGGCACGGCGGGCAAGTCCCCTGTTGGCGCAAGCTGTGAGTCTGTTCAGCCTGGGCCTGATTCTGGTGGCGGTATTGGGCTACAACGCCAACACCGCGTTCCCTGGGGCGGCGGCTTTGTTGCCTGTATTGGGTGTGGTGGGGTTGATTTGGGCTAACGGCCAACACCCAACCTGGGTAGGGCGCTTGCTGGGCAGTCGCGTGCTGGTGGGCATCGGGCTGATTTCCTATTCGTGGTACCTGTGGCACTGGCCGGTGCTGGTGTTTGGCAAGTACGCGAGTATTTTTGGCCTGCCCTCCTGGGCGCTGGCGGGTCTGTTCGTCTTGAGCCTGGTGCTGGGTTATGTGTCCTGGCGGTTCGTCGAGGGGCCGTTTCGTGAGCGGCGCCTGCTGGCGGGTCGTCGGTCGATTCTGATCGCGGGCGTGGTCGGGCTCGCCGGGCTGGGTCTGATCGGCAAAGGCCTGGTGTGGTCGGATGGGTTTGCATCGCGGCTGTCGCCCCAGGCGTTGCAGTTCGCCCAAGCGTATACCTGGAGCCCCACGCTGATTAAGTGCCTGTCGGATGACAAGAAAGACCCGAACCGCAAACTTTGCCATTTTGGCCCGCAGGCGAGTGCTGCCCGCGCATTGGTCTGGGGCGACAGCCATGCCTCGGCACTCATCCCGGCGTTGAACGACGGCTCGCGCAAGTACGACTTCGGCATCACTCAGGCCGGTTACGCCGGGTGCCTGCCGTTCGACCGCAAAGAAAACACCCCAGGCTGCCGAGCGTTCAACGAGCGTGTCACCCAGTTGTTGAGCAAGGAACAGTTCAGTGATGTGGTGTTGGTAGCCCGCTGGAGCCTTTACGTTTATGGCCAGCGCTCCGGCGACACCGGCGCTTCCCTTCATGACCCGCAAACGGGCAAGTACGACCGCGCCGTCGCTGAACGGCTGTTTGCCGAGGGTGTGAGTGCGCTGGTGCAGCAACTGCGTGCCAGCGGGCACAGGGTGTGGCTGGTCAAGGAGGTACCGCTGCAGGCTTTCAACGTGCCTTACCGGCTCAGCCGCCTGGCGATGCTGGGACGCCCGACCGACCGCGAAGGCTTGCCCCTGGCCGAGCACGTCGAGCGCCAGGCCTATATCAGCAGCGTTTTTGAGCGCATCGCCGCGGCAGACCCCGGTGTGCAACTCATGGACCCCGCGCCCAAGCTGTGCGAGACGAATGGCTGGTGCCGGGTCGAGCGCGATGGCCAGTCGCTGTATACCGATGACAACCACCTCTCGGCCGTAGGCACGCGTTATGTGGAAGGGTTCCTTGAGCCCTTCTTCCACACCATGCGTAATGAGTCCGTTGAGTCGGGTGTGAGTCGCAATGACGTGCAATAAGCTGCCAGCGCTCTTAAGAGCAGGTAGGATGTACGCCTATTTTACGGGTGGCATGGTTAATGAAATTCAAGGATCTTCGGGATTTCGTGCAGCAACTTGAGCAGCGCGGAGAGTTGAAACGTATCCAGGTGCCGGTTTCCCCGGTGCTGGAAATGACTGAGATTTGCGACCGTACCTTGCGCAACAAGGGCCCGGCGCTGCTGTTCGAAAACCCGACCGGCTTTGATATTCCGGTGCTCGGCAACCTGTTCGGCACGCCCGACCGTGTTGCGTTTGGCATGGGCGCCGAGTCGGTCAGCGAGCTGCGCGAGATCGGCAAGTTGCTGGCCTTCCTCAAGGAGCCCGAGCCACCCAAGGGCCTCAAGGACGCCTGGTCGAAGCTGCCGATCTTTCGCAAGATCATTGCCATGGCGCCCAAAGTGGTCAAGGACGCGGTGTGCCAGGAAGTGGTCATCGAAGGCGATGACGTCGACCTGGCCATGCTGCCGGTGCAGACCTGCTGGCCGGGCGATGTCGGCCCGCTGATCACCTGGGGCCTGACCGTCACCAAAGGCCCGAACAAGGATCGCCAGAACCTGGGGATCTACCGTCAGCAAGTGATCGGCCGCAACAAGGTGATCATGCGCTGGCTGAGCCACCGTGGCGGCGCGCTGGACTTCCGTGAGTGGTGCGAAAAGCACCCAGGCAAGCCGTTCCCCGTGTCCGTGGCCCTGGGCGCCGACCCGGCGACCATCCTCGGCGCCGTGACGCCGGTGCCTGACAGCCTGTCCGAATATGCCTTCGCCGGCCTGCTGCGCGGCAACCGCACCGAGCTGGTGAAGTGCCGTGGCAATGACCTGCAAGTGCCGGCCACCGCCGAAATCATCCTCGAAGGCGTGATTCATCCGGGCGAAATGGCCGATGAAGGCCCTTACGGTGACCACACCGGTTACTACAACGAAGTCGACAGCTTCCCGGTGTTCACCGTCGAGCGCATCACCCACCGCATCAAACCGATCTACCACAGCACCTACACCGGCCGTCCGCCGGATGAGCCGGCCATCCTTGGTGTGGCGCTCAACGAAGTGTTCGTGCCGATCCTGCAAAAGCAGTTCCCGGAAATTACCGACTTCTACCTGCCGCCCGAGGGCTGCTCGTACCGCATGGCCATCGTGACCATGAAGAAGTCGTACCCAGGCCATGCCAAGCGGGTAATGCTCGGTGTGTGGTCGTTTTTGCGACAGTTCATGTACACCAAGTTCGTTATCGTCACTGACGACGACATCAATGCCCGGGACTGGAACGACGTGATCTGGGCCATCACCACGCGCATGGACCCCAAGCGCGACACGGTGATGATCGATAACACGCCGATCGACTACCTCGACTTTGCTTCGCCGGTATCGGGCCTGGGCTCGAAGATGGGCCTTGATGCCACCCACAAATGGCCGGGTGAGACCACCCGCGAGTGGGGTCGGGTGATCGTCAAGGATGACGCTGTGACCGCACGTGTTGATGCGATCTGGAAAGAATTGGGAATAGATTGATGCGTGTAACCCTGCAACCTTCCGGCGCCGTACTGGAGCTGGTCCCTGGTGAGCGAATCCTTGAAGGCGCGCGTCGCCTGGGCTACGAATGCCCACAGGCGTGTCGCAATGGCGTGTGCCATGTGTGCGCCGCGCTGCTGGTGGAAGGCCGGGTGCAGCAAGCCGGTGAGGTGCGCGACCATGGTGAGTTCTACACCTGCATCGCCGAGCCGTTGGAAGATTGCATTGTGTTGTGGGATGGCGTGCTGGCGCCGGGAGAGTTGCCGTTGCGCAAGTTGTCGTGCCAATTGAGTGAGTGCGTGGACGTCGGTGGCGATGTATGGCGCGTGCGCTTGCGTGCGCCGGCCGGGAAGGCGGTGCGTTACCACGCCGGGCAATACCTGATGATCGAGCGTGACAACGGCGATAAATCGGCGTTTTCCATGGCCTCGGCGCCCCATGCCGGGCGCGAGCTGGAACTGCATGTGTTGGTTCGCGAGGACAGTGCGCGCAATTTGATCGAGCAGTTGCAGCGTAACCAGATGGCCCGTGTTGAACTGCCGTTTGGTGATACTCACTTGGCCGAACTGCCGGACGGGCCGTTGGTGTTGATCGCTGCCGGCACCGGCATGGCGCAGATGCACAGCCTGATCGAACATTGCCGCGCCTCGGGCTTCAAGCACCCTGTGCACCTGTATTGGGGCGTGCGCCGCCCGGAAGACTTCTACGAAATCGAACACTGGGAGCAATGGCAGCAACTGCCCAACCTGTTCCTGCACAAAGTGGTCAGCGACCTGTGCGGTTGGGAAGGGCGCTGCGGGCTGCTGCATGAGGCCGTGTGTGAAGACATCAGCGACCTCAAGGCCGTGCACGTTTACGCCAGTGGTTCACCGGCGATGATCTACGGCACGCTGGACGCATTGGTCGACGCCGGCATGGATGCACACCAGATGCGCGCCGATGTGTTTGCCTACGCGCCACGCCCTTGAAGCCTTGAGCTGAACCAGTGTGGGAGCTGGCAAGCCAGCTCCCACATGGGTAGGCGGCGTTCCTAGAAACGCACGCCTGCCGTCAGCATCGCCGCATTGAACCCCAGTAACACCAACTCACTGGCCACCGGGCCGAAGTGAACCCCCACAGACGGAATGATCGCCGGTGCAACGCCATAACGGTTGAGCGGGATTTTGTCGCGGTACTTACCGCGATAGCCCTGTAGCGCGCCCGCGGTCACCTTCATATAAAACGGTGAGTCGCCAATATCGTAACGCTTGCCGGCGTAGACGTAATACGAGCGCTGGCTGAACGAGTTGCGAAACGTCGCCCCGCCATACACCAACCCCGACGCCTCGTTACGTTCCAGGTTGATCAAGTCCTGATTGTTGTTGTGCTTTGGGTCCGGCGAAAAATGCTTGGTGTAGACACTGGTCTGGGCGTACCAGAAACCTTTGTCGTCATTGGCGGCGGCCTCGGAAGCCAGAGCAGTGGTGGTTTGCAGCAAAAGCAGCAGACCGGAAAAAAGGTATTTCATGGTTCGACCTCGATAGTCGTTTGAAGAAGCGGCTAATGTGGGTCGCTAAACATCTGCAGTTTGGCGGCTTATGTTGGGCATGACCTGAACCAGCGCTGAAAACACGGCCGCCTATGCTTATGCAATTAAGGTATTTTAGATGTAGGAATAATCTCATTAAGCTATAAGGCAACGGACTACCGCCTTATCGTCAATAACCAGTAACTGACCGCTACCGCCCGCCAGCCGGACCGATCGTGTGAACTCAGAGCATTGAAGCTTTGATTTTTTGATTGCCGGGCTTGAATGGCAGGGGAGCGGTATGGGGAGTTACAAGAAACATGCGTACACAGCTATTTTGTCGGCCAATTTGCTGACTGCTGTGGGATTCAATCCGGTCTGGGCGGACGCAACAGCCGCCGATGCACCAAAACTCGACACCGTGATCGTCACCGGCACCCGTGCCCAAGAGCGCACCGCCAGTGCTTCGTTGTCGCCCATCGATGTCATTTCCGGTGACACATTGCGCAGCACCGGCTCCGATGAGCTGGGCGCGGTGTTGGCGCGTCTGATTCCTTCCATCAACTTCCCGCGCCCCAGTCTGGTGGACGGTGCCGAACTGGTACGCCCGGCGCAGTTGCGCGGTTTGTCGCCGGATCAGGTGTTAGTGCTGGTCAACGGTAAACGCCGCCACACCAGTGCTTTCGTCAACCTGGGCGGGGCCGTGGGGCGCGGTTCGGCGCCAGCGGATTTGAATGCGATCCCGCTGTCGGCGGTCGACCATATCGAAGTGCTGCGCGACGGCGCGTCGGCGCGCTATGGCTCGGACGCGATTGCCGGGGTGATCAACGTGATCCTCAAGCACGACGACCACGGCGGCTCTGTCTCGACCAAATTTGGCGAGTACAAGAAGGGTGACGGCATCCAGCGCAACGTCAGCGGCAACACCGGGTTTGCCTTGGGCGAAAACGGCTTTATCAACGTTTCGGGCGAAGGCACCGACAACGACTACACCAACCGCGCCGGTGACGATTTCCGCCCTGGCAGCGTGGGTTCCACCACCTATGGTCAGCGCGTGTTTCGTCAGGGCGAGCCGGCCACCAATGAAGGCAAATTCCAGTTCAACTCCGAATATTCCTTCAACGATGCAGCCGAGTTCTACACCTTCGGCGGTTACAGCAAGCGTCGTGGCGAAACGGCGGCGTTCTATCGGGCGAGCAACGCGTCCAACAACATCCCGGCGCTCAACCCCAATGGCTACCTGCCTTTGATCAAGGGCAATCTTGAAGACACGTCCTTGGTGGTCGGCCTGCGCGGCTTGCTGGCCTACGATTGGCATTACGACCTGTCGGCCAACTATGGCAAGAACCAGTACGAACTGGGCACCGAAACCATCAACACCTCACTCGGCCAGGCCACTCCGCGCAAATTTAACAACGGTACCTTGAGCAACGATCAGCGCCAGGTCAGCCTGGACCTGTCCCGTGAGTTCGACGTGGGCTTTTTGCCGTACCCGGTGTCGTTGGCTTTTGGCGGCGAATACCTGCGCCAGGGTTATCAAATTGAAGCGGGCGAGCCGGCGTCCTACTATCAGACCGGCAGTTCGGGCCTGGGTGGGTTCCGTGATGCCGACGCCGGTAGTACCTCGCGGCACAACTGGGCTCAGTACCTGGACCTGGAAACCAACTTCACCGAAAAACTCAGCGCCTCGGCCGCCGTGCGTCATGAGGACTACAGCGACTTCGGCTCCAACGTCAGCGGCTCGCTGTCGGCGCGTTATGACTTCACCCCGCACGTCGCCTTGCGTGGCAGCATTTCCAATGGTTTCCGTGCGCCATCCCTGGCCCAGCAGAACTTTGCCTACACCTCGTCACAGCTGATCGGCAACACCATCCAGGAAGCTGGCACCTTCCCGGCCAACAGCCAGGTCGCCCGCCTGTTGGGCGCCGAAGACCTGAAGGCCGAGAAGTCGCGCAATTACAGTCTTGGCCTGGTGCTGGAGCCGGCCGATGACCTGACGGTGACGCTCGATGTGTACCGCATCGACATCCGCGACCGCATCAGCTTGTCATCCAACCTCAATCTCAACCCGGCGACTATCGCCTACCTGCAAGCCAATGGCGTCGGCAACATCAACTACACCAGCGCCCGCTACTTCACCAACGCCACCGACACCAGCACCGACGGTGTCGACCTGGTGGCCAACTATCGTTACCCGTTCGATAACGGCATCCGCTGGAACAGCACCGTGGGCTACAACTACAACCACACCAAAGTCACCGACGTGAAGCCCAACCCGGCGATTCTGGACAGCCTGGGCGCCAACCTGGTGCGGGTAGACCGCCGTGAGCGCATTGGTTTGCTGGGCGATACCACGCCGCAGCACAAGCTCAGCCTGGGCAACGACTTCACCTACGGTCGTTGGGCGCTGCACAGCAACCTGGTGCGCTATGGGGAATTCACCAGCTACCAGGCCGACAAGGTCAACGACCAGACCTTCAAGGCCGCCTGGGTGCTGGACCTGTCGGCAGACTATAAGTTGAAGAACTGGACCTTCACGTTGGGCGGCGACAACATCACCGATAAATACCCGGAGAAGGTCAATGCCTACGCCAGCAGCGGCGGCAACCTCGCCTACAGCACTTTTTCGCCGTACGGTTACAGCGGCGCGTTTTATTACGGTAAAGTTGCTTACAACTGGTAACACGCAGGGGACCTAAGCGATCCGCCATGACCGTTATTGAAACCGATCTGTTGCAATTGGCTTACCCTCCGCGGCTCGATCTGGGGCCGCAATTGACTCACGAGCAATTAATGAGTTCGATGCAGGCCACCATGGCCAGGCATAAGGGCGGGCCGGTCTGGCTATTCGCTTATGGTTCGCTGATCTGGCGTCCCGAATGCTCGTCGACCCAGCGCATGCGCGCACGGGTTCACGGTTATCACCGGGGTTTGTACCTGTGGTCACATGAGCATCGAGGCACGCCGGAGTCGCCGGGGTTGGTGTTCGGCCTGGATCGCGGCGGTTCTTGCAGCGGGTTTGCCTACCGCTTGCCGGAAGACCAGCTTGAGGCCTCGCTTTATGCCTTGTGGCAGCGCGAGATGCCTTACCCGTCGTACCGACCGCACTGGCTCAGCTGCCGCCTGGAAGATGGCAGCCAAGTGCAGGCGCTGGGGTTTGTGTTGGAGCGGCACTTGCCCAGCTATGCTGGCAACCTGCCCGATATCGTGCTTAACCACGTGTTGGAAAGCGCTTGCGGGCGTTACGGCACCACTCGCGATTATGTCGAGCAGACCGTGAACGCCCTGCGTAGCCACGCCATGCCAGATAAAAACCTGGAGGCGCGGCTCAAGCGTTGTGCCAAAGACTGCGGCGGGAATTAACGCGCCGCGCTGACGCTGTTGGTGTGCCACAGCGTCGGGATCAGGAACGCGATCGCCAACAGGCATGCGCCCACCAGCAACACAAACCCACCGTCCCAGCCGAAATGGTCCACGGTGTAGCCCATGGCTGCACTCGCTGCCACCGAACCACCCAGGTAGCCGAACAAGCCCGTGAAACCAGCAGCGGTGCCCGCGGCTTTCTTCGGCGCCAGTTCCAGCGCCTGCAGGCCGATCAGCATCACCGGGCCGTAGATCAGGAAGCCGATGGAGAACAGCGCAATCATGTCGACCATTGGGTTGCCTGGCGGGTTGAGCCAGTAAACCAGGGTCGCCACGGTGACCAACGCCATGAACACGATGCCGGTCAGGCCACGGTTGCCACGGAAGATCTTGTCCGACATCCAGCCGCACAGCAGCGTGCCTGGAATGCCCGCCCACTCGTAGAAGAAGTACGCCCACGAGGTTTTATCCACGTCGAAGTGCTTGGCTTCTTTGAGGTAGGTCGGTGCCCAGTCCAGTACGCCGTAGCGCAGCAGGTAGACGAACACGTTGGCGAAGGCGATGTACCACAGCATTTTGTTGCGCAGCACGTACTTGACGAAGATTTCCTTGGCGCTGAACTCGTCTTCGTGGCTGGCGTTGTAGCCTTCCGGGTAGTCGTTCTTGTACTGCTCGATGGGCGGCAGGCCGACCGATTGCGGGGTGTCGCGCATGGTGATGAAGGCAAATGCCGCCACGGCCAATGCCACGGTCGCCGGCACATAGAACGCTGCGTGCCAGTCGTTGAACCACGCCATACCCAGCAGGAACAGCGGGCCGATCAGGCCGCCGCCGACGTTATGCGCCACGTTCCACACCGACACCACGCCGCCGCGTTCTTTCTGCGACCACCAGTGCACCATGGTGCGCCCACTCGGCGGCCAGCCCATGCCCTGGGCCCAGCCGTTGATGAACAGCAAAATGAACATCATGGTTACGCTGGACGTCGCCCAAGGTGCGAAACCGAAAATGAACATCACCCCGGCCGATATCAACAGGCCAAAGGGCAGGAAGTAGCGTGGGTTGGAGCGGTCGGACACCAGGCCCATCAAGAACTTGGACAAGCCGTAGGCAATCGCGATGGCTGACATTGCCAGGCCCAGCTCGCCACGGGTGTAACCCTCGTCGATCAGGTACGGCATGGCCAGCGAGAAGTTTTTGCGCAGCAGGTAGTAGCCCGCGTAACCGAAGAAAATACCGGCGAAGATCTGCCAGCGCAGCCGTCGATAGGTACTGTCTATTTTTTCTTCAGGCAGGGGCGCCTGGTGTGCGGCAGGACGAAAGAAAGCAAACATTCAAGAGCTCCAAATTTCTTGTTTTGACTGCGGATGCGAATGTTACAGTTTCGTTACCGAAAATAGCATCGCCTCTTATCTGCAAACACAGGAAATTGGAGCGATTGCATGTTCTCTTACGAACATGTCGCTAATAGATAAGTGTGGGTCGGTATCAGGTCTTAAGACCTAAAGAGATCAACTGTGGGAGCTGGCTTGCCTGCGATAGCGGTCTATCAATTGCAGCTGTGTGAGCTGACCCGCCGCCATCGCAGGCAAGCCAGCTCCCACATGAACCGCATTCAGCGGGTCTGGACGACAACCTTTCCCACAGCCCTGCGTTGCCCCAGGTCATTGATCGCCTGCGCAGCCTGCTCAAGCGGGTAAGTCTGCGACACCAACGGCTTCAACTTGCCCTCGCCATACCAGGTGAACAACTGCTGGAAGTTCGCCGCATTGTCCTGCGGCTGGCGCTGGGCGAACGAGCCCCAGAACACCCCGACTACCGACGCACCCTTGAGCAGCGCCAGGTTTACCGGCAGTTCGGGAATGCGCCCGCTGGCAAAGCCCACCACCAGCAGGCGTCCGTTCCAGGCAATGCCACGCACGGCCTGGTCAAACAGGTCGCCGCCGACGGGGTCGTAGATCACATCGACACCATTGCCGTCGGTCAGGCGCTTGATCTCGTCTTTGAGGCTGGCTTCGCTGTAGTTGATCAGCTCATCCGCACCGGCCGCCTTGGCCACGGCGAGTTTGTCGGCGCTGCTGGCGGCGGCAATCACCCGGGCGCCCATGGCTTTGCCGATTTCCACCGCCGCCAGGCCCACGCCGCCGGAAGCGCCGAGCACCAGCAGGGTTTCGCCAGGTTGCAGGTTGGCGCGTTGTTTCAGTGCATGCATCGAGGTGCCGTAGGTCATGCTGAAGGCGGCGGCAGTGGTGAAATCCATGCTCGGCGGGATCGGCAGCACGTTATAGCCCGGCACCGCGACCTGCTCGGCAAAGCTGCCCCAACCGGTCAGGGCCATGACCCGGTCGCCGACGTTGAGGTGGCTGACCTTTTCACCCACTTCGCTGACCACGCCGGCCGCTTCGCCACCCGGCGAGAACGGGAAGGGCGGCTTGAACTGGTACTTGCCCTCGATGATCAAGGTGTCCGGGAAATTCACCCCGGCCGCGTGCACGTCCAGCAGGATTTCGTTCTTCTTGATCGCGGGGCTGGCGATCTCTTCCAGCACCAGGGTTTCGGCGGGGCCGAAGGCTTTGCACAGCACAGCTTTCATCGGACTATTCCTTTTGGCGTCGTGGCCGATAAGTGTAGGAGGGTACGCCCGTGGGTCAACGAGCATGCCTGGCCCTGATAAGTCGCCATAAGCTTGTACTCAGCCTTGCTAGCGTTATGCTACCCGGCAACCGAATTCGAGGAATGAACTGTGAAAGCGTGGATCCTGTTGATGCTCGCCCTGACCTTGCCGTTGGCAGCCCAGGCCGAAGAAGCGAAAGAAGGCGAGGCGCCGAAGGTCAGCTATATCAGCCTGACCCCACCCTTTGTGGGCAATTACGGCCTGGATGGCACGGCAAAACTGCGGGTCTACAAGGCCGACATCGCCCTGCGCGTGACCGGGCCTGAAGCGGCTGCGGCTGTCAAAGCCAACGACCCGTTGATTCGTAACCAACTGGTGGCGCTGTTTACCCAGCAGACCAACGAAGCCATGAGCACGGTCGAAGGCAAAGAAAAGCTGCGCCAGGAAGCCCTGAAGCAAACCCAGCAAGTCATGAATGACGAGACCGGCAAGCCGGTGGTGGAAGACCTGTTGTTCAACAACTTGATCATCCAGTAAGTCGCTGCGCGACTATCGCGGGCAAGCCCGCTCCCACAGGTGAATGCATTCCAACGGTGGGAGCGGGCTTGCCCGCGATGGCGCCAGTACAGACGCTTCAGGAAGCCAGGCTTTTACGAAACCTGGCCAAGGCCACCGCAAAAAACACCAACCCAATCCCCACCAACGCCAGCAAATCCGGCCACACCACACCCACGCCCGCATCACGAAACAGTATGGCCGCACTCAAACTCACAAAGTGCGTCGACGGTGAGCCTTGCATCACCCATTGCAACCACTCGGGCATGCTGTCCAATGGCGTACTGCCGCCAGACAGAAGCAGCATCGGAATAATCACCGGAATCGCCAGCAAGCCAAACTGAGGCGTCGAACGCGCAAGGGTGGCGAGGAAGATCCCCAGTGCCGTACTCGCAAACAGGTACAGCGCCGTCACCAGCAAAAACAGGCTCAAAGACCCGGCCAGCGGCACACCGAGCAAGCCTTTGACTACCAGCTCCAGCGACAGCCACGTACACAGCACCACCACCAGCATATTGCTCCAGATTTTTGCCAGCATGATTTCCAGCGCGGTCAGCGGCAGCACCAGCAAATGGTCGAGCGTGCCGTGTTCACGCTCGCGCAGCAGCGCCGTGCCGGTGAGCACGATGGCCAGGATGGTGATGTTGTTGACGATCTGGATCACCGCCAAAAACCAGCCGCCTTCCAGGTTGGTGTTGAACAACGCCCGTGTGGTCAGCCGCGCAGGCGTCTTGCCAGCCGCGTCGGTTTGCCCGCTGTAGCTTTGCAACTCACGCTGGAAAATCCGGCCGATATAGCCTGCGCCCATAAATGCCTGGCTCATCGCTGTGGCATCGACGTTCACCTGCACACCCGGCTGGCGCCCGGCCAACAGGTCGGCCTGGAAGTTGGCTGGCACATTGATCACGAAGGTGTACTCGCCGCTGTCCATGACCTTGTCCAATTGGTCGTAGGCCAGTGGTGCAGGCGGTTGAAACTCGGGCGGCTGCAGCGCCTCGGCCATTTGCCGCGACAGCGCGCTGTGGTCCTCATCAACAAACGCCACGCTGGCGTTGTGCACACCAATGACCGAGCCAGCGGCGGGCATGTAGATCGCGACAGTGAAGGCGTAGAACAAAAACAGCAGCAATACGCTGTCGTGACGCAGGCTGGTCAATTCCTTGAAGCCCAGGCGCAGGATATGAGCGAGCTTGTGCATCAGGCCTCCTGCTTCTTGAGCATGATCAGGCTCAGCCCAGTGAACCCGACGAAAAACCCGAACAGCGCCAGGCATTGCGGCCACAACTGGCGCAGGTCCAGGGCCTTGGTGAAGGTGCCCACTGCGATATCCAGAAAGTGCCCGGCGGGGAATAACGTGCCCATCAGCGCGGCCGCGCCTTCCAGGGACGAGCGCGGTACGATAAGCCCGGAGAACTGGATGGTCGGCAGGCTGGTGATGATCATGGTGCCGAGGATCGCCGCGATCTGGGTACGGGTGAACGCGGAAATCAGCAGACCCATGCTCGTCGTTGCGAGTACATACAACAGGCCGCCTACCGCCAGCGCCACGCCGCTGCCCTTGAATGGCACGCCGAACAGCCAGCGGTTCATCGCCACCAGCAGTGCCAGGTTCACCAGGCTAACGGCCAGATACGGCGCCTGTTTGCCCAACAGGAACTCCAGGCGCGTCAGCGGCGTGGCGTAGAAGTTGGTGATCGACCCCAGCTCCTTTTCACGCACGATGCCCAACGCGGTGAGCATTGCCGGGATAAACGCCAGGATCAGCGCCATCACGCCAGGGCCGATGGCGTTCACGCTGACTACATCCTGGTTGTAGCGAAAGCGTGTTTCCAGCTTGGCGGCGGCTTGTGTGCTGCCGGGCAGGCTGCTCAGTTCGGCCAGTTGCTGGAGATTGCCTTGGTGCACCGCTTCGACGTAGTTACGGCTGGTTTCGGCGCGAAACGGCATGCCGCCATCGATCCACGCAGCCACGGTGGGTTGGCGGCCGGCGTACAGGTCGCGGCCAAAACCGGGTGGAATTTCCAGCGCCAGTTTGATTTCTGAACGTTGCAGGCGCCGGTGCAGTTCGTTGGCATCGCGGATGGGGGCTTGTTCGGCGAAGTAGCGCGAGCTGCGGAAGGCTTCCAGGTAGGCGCGACTTTGCGGAGTCTGGTCCTGGTCGTAGACGGCGAAGGCAAGGTTTTCCACGTCCAGGGAAATGCCGTAACCGAAGATCACCATCATGAACATCGCACCGAGCAGGGCGAAGGGCATGCGCACTTTGTCGCGCAACAGCTCTTTGCCTTCGCGACTGGCCACGGCCAGCAGGCGGGCGATGCTGAAGCCGCGTTTGCTGACGGTCGGCGTGCTGCTTTCGCTGACAGTTTTGTTCGGTGCGGCAGGTTCGGCTTCGCCTTGGGCCTGTTCCAGGCAGGTGACGAACGCAGCCTCCAATGTGTCGCCGTGGAATTGCTGCTGCAACGCGTCGGGGGTGTCGCAGGCCAGCACTTTGCCCGCGTGCATCAGCGAGATGCGGTCGCAGCGCTGGGCCTCGTTCATAAAGTGGGTGGACAGAAAGATCGTCACGCCTTGCTCGCGGGACAACTCAGCCAATAGCCGCCAGAAATCATCCCGCGCCGCGGGGTCGACGCCCGAGGTCGGCTCATCGAGAATCAGCACTTCCGGGCGATGCAGCACCGCCACCGCCAGTGACAAGCGCTGGCGCAGGCCCAGGGGCAACTCGCCGGAGGGTTGCTCGGCCACTTCACCGAGGTCGAAGCGCTGGATCAGCTCGTCGATACGCGGGCCGCTGTCGGCCTTGGGCAAGTCGAACAGTTGCGCATGCAGCACCAGGTTCTGGCGCACGCTGAGTTCGCCGTACAGCGAAAAGCTTTGCGACATAAAGCCCACGCGCTTGCGAGTGGCCAAATCCTTGGCATTCACCGGGTTACCCAGCAGCGTGGCGCTGCCTTCGGTGGCCGGCATCAGCCCGGTGAGAACTTTCATGGTGGTCGTCTTGCCGCAGCCGTTGGAGCCGAGGAAGCCAAATATCTCGCCGCGACCAATCGCAAAGCTGACCTTGTTCACCGCCGTAAAATCCCCAAAGCGCAGCGTCAGGTCGTGGGCTTCGATGGCGATGTCAGTGTTGCCACTTTCGCGCGGCGGGATCACCAGCGCCTGGTTGTCGTGGGCGCTGTCACCCTGGAAATGAGTAAAGGCTTCATCGAGTTTGCCGCTGGGTGTAACGGCTGCCAGCTCGCGGCTCAGGCCGTCGGCGATCAGCTTGCCGCGATCGAGCATCAGGCAATGTTCGAACTGCTCGGCCTCTTCCATGTAGGCGGTGGCTACCAGCAGCGTCAGCTGTGGGCGCTCGCTGCGCACGGTTTCGACCAGCTCCCAGAAACGCCGCCGCGACAGTGGGTCGACGCCCGTGGTGGGTTCGTCGAGGATCAACAAATCAGGGTCGTGGATCAGCGCGCAGCACAGGCCGAGCTTCTGCTTCATGCCGCCGGACAACTTCCCGGCCGGGCGCTCGGCGAAGCGTGCGAGGTCGGTGGCCAGCAGCAGGTTGTGCATGCGTTGCTCGCAATCGGCTTTGGACAAACCGAACAACGTGGCGAAGAAACGGATGTTCTCGCTGATGGACAACTCAGGGTAAAGGTTGCCGCCCAGGCCTTGGGGCATAAAGGCGATGCGCGGGTACAGGCTATTGCGATGGCGGCGATCTTCGATGGAGCCGCCGAGCACCTCAAGCTGGCCAGCCTGAAGTTTTTTGACCCCGGCGATCAGCCCCAGCAAACTTGACTTGCCCGCGCCATCCGGGCCGATCAACCCGCAACGGGTGCCCGCCGGCAGGCTGAAGGCAATGTCGATCAGCGCCTGTTGCTTGCCGTAACGGTGTTGGATGCCGGTGGCGTGCAGCGCCAGGTCGGTCATTGCAGGTTGGCCGGCCAGTCGATATCTGCCGTGCGCACATAACCCGCGCCAGGCATGCCCGGTTTGGCTTGTGGTACGGCGCTGGGTTGGGTCAGGCGCAGCTTGACGCGGAACACCAGTTTTTGGCGTTCGTCGCGGGTCTCAACCTCTTTTGGGGTGAATTGCGATTTGGCTGCAACAAAGCTGATTTTTGCCGGCAGCGGCTGCTGGGGCAGGGCGTCGAGCAGGATGCGTGCGTCGCTGCCAACGGTCAGGCGGCCGGTGACGGAGGCGGGCAGGTACAGGTTCATGTACTGATCATTCGGGTCAATCAGCAGTAACACTCTGCCGCCTGCGCCGAGCACTTCACCCGGTTCAGCCAGGCGCAATTGAATGATGCCGTCGATGGGCGCGCGCAGGCTGCTGTCGTCGATTTCGCTGGTGAGCTGGGCCACTTGGGCCTGCGCCGCGCCGATGGCCGCTTTCACTGCGTTGACTTGAGCCTGCGCTGCGATCACGGCCGCATTGCCGGTGTTCTGGCGTGCTTGCTGCTGGTCGATCAACTGGCTGCTGGCAAAGCCGCGCTTGTACAACTCCTGGGTGCGCTTGAGTTCCTGGTGGGCCAGCAATTGTTCGCTTTGGCGCAGTTGCACGTTGGCCTCGGCGGCGGCGAAGTTTTCCTTGGCGCGCAGCACTTCGGCTTCGGCCTGGGTGCGCTGGGCTTCAAGGGTGCGGGTGTCCATGCGTGCGAGCAATTGACCTTTGAGCACCTTGTCGCCTTCATCTACGCGCACTTCGGCCAGGCGCCCGGGGATCTTGGCGGCGATCTGCACTTCGGTGGATTCCAGGCGGCCATTGCCCATGCTCAGGCCTTCGGGCAGGCGGTCCTGAGTCGATCGCCAATAACCGAAGCCGCCGGCACCCAGCAACAAAGTGATGAGCGCAACGGCGAAAAGGCGCGACATAGTGTGATTCGTAGACATGACGGCATCCTGCGGCATTAGCATCCTAGTTTGACCGATACCGCCCGAAGGGTCTTGATACCGGTCAAATGAAGCGCAAGCCTAACCCGCTTGGCGTGCAGATGCATGCATCACAGGTGTGACCGCAGGGTTCTGCCTTTTCAGCGCAGGGCGAGTACCGCTGCCCATTGTTCGGCCGTCACCGGCATCACCGACAATCGACTGCCTTTTTGCACCAGCGGCAATTCGGCGAGGGCGGTTTGTTGTTTCAGGTAGCCAAGGCCCAGCACCTTTGCAAAGGTCTCGACGTGGGCCACGTTGAGTGCAGTCCACGGGTTTTTCTCAGGCGTGGCTTTGGCATCGAAGTAGTGGCTTTCGGGTTCCAGCGCAGTCGGGTCCGGATAGGCCGCCTCGACAATTTTGCCGATACCGGCAATGCCTGGCTCAGGGCAACTGGAGTGGTAGAAGAAAAACTCATCACCAACGGCCATGGCTCGCAAAAAGTTGCGTGCCTGATAGTTGCGCACCCCGTCCCAGCGCGTTTCACCGAGCTTTTCCAGGCCTTTGATGGAGAGTTCATCGGGCTCGGATTTCATCAGCCAGTAGGCCATTTTTGGGCTCCTGAAAAAGGCATTGGATAAGTTGTCAGGCAATTCCATGACAAACCGACAGTCGGTTGGCGTCAAGGTTTGCGTGTTGGGTCACGTTACCGCAGAATGCCCGCTTTTAAGCTTGACGCAGCTGCAACGGACTACTTTGGAACGTTGTTGTCATCGTGTACGAGGTGCCTGAAGGGGGGCAATCGATGCAACGTAAACCGGATTTACTATGGATTTTGGTTATTTTGTTTGGCCTGGGCGTCGTGACCACCGGATATGCCCAGAGCTTGTGGTCGAACAAGACCGATGCACCGGTTGAACTGGCTCAGCAGCAGCCACAACCGTTCAAGCGTTAACACTGCTTTTTAAGGCGTCGCTGGTTCCAGCGACGTTTCTGCGACATACCATTTTTTATCGGTGACCGTGCCAGCCAATGGCACATCCCAGCTTGCCTGTGCCAGGCGCTCGACCTTCTGACATTCATGGGCCAGGCCCAGCAGCGTGGGCTTGCGCCAGTTTTTGCGCCGAGCCAGGTAGGCCAGGCTGCGGTCATAAAACCCACCGCCCATGCCCAGTCGCCCACCCACATCATCGAAGCCCACCAGCGGCAACAGCACCAGGTCCAGCGCCCAAACTTGGCGCTGGCGGTTGGCATTTACGTGCGGCTCAAGGATGCGAAAGCGGTTGGGCAACAACTTATCTCCAGGCCGCACACGCTGGAACACCATCTTGGTGCGCGGCCAGGCACTGAGTACCGGCAGATAAGTGGCCTTGCCCCGGCGCTGCGCAGCGCGCAGCAGCAGACGCGGATCGATTTCACCGTCCGTGGGCAGATATAAAGAGATATGTTTGGCCCGGCGAAACAACGGGTGCTGTGCCAGTTGCCGATACAGGCCGTGAGCGGCCTTGCGCTGCTCGCTCGGCGTAAGCGCGCGGCGGGCTTTGCGCAACATGCGTCGAAGTTGCGGACGGGAAAGCGGCGCAGGTTCGGTCATGGATGTTCGGCTCATAAAACAATGCCAGTCCTGGGACTGGCATTGAGTTTGGGAATTCAGGCTCCCCGACAGAGCCGCTGTCGACTTAGCCCTTGAACCCGAAAGTTCAAGGTGGAAGATGCAGTAGGCTTTAAGGCTTTCCGTCTAGCGGACATGCACACCAGCCCAACGTGCAACTTCCAGGGTAGTGCGAATCGGCTCAGGGACATCGCCGACTGGCAAACACGCCAGGGAGTGGGGCGAGTATACCTTAAACAGACGCGTCAATCAGCCCTTGGGTGGCTCTGGCTCGGTAGAAAGTGCCAGATCCACGCGTTCGAGCAGGTCACGCACTTGCTCACGCGTCGAGCCGCTGGCCTGCACGTCAGGCCGTTCCTGCTTATGCAGCAGATCGTGGGTAATGTTCAGTGCGGCCATCACGGCGATACGGTCGGCGCCGATGACTTTGCCGCTGCTGCGGATTTCACGCATCTTGCCGTCCAGATAGCGGGCAGCACTCACCAGATTGCTGCGTTCTTCCTGGGGGCAGATGATCGAATATTCTTTGTCGAGGATCTGCACGGTAACGCTATTGCTTGAACTCATGAGTCTTGCTCCAGGGCCTTCAGGCGCGAAATCATCGATTCGACCTTACGCCGGGCGATTTCGTTTTTTTCAATGAGGTGAGCGCGTTCCTCGCGCCAGGTCTTTTCCTGAGCTAATAGGAGTCCGTTTTGACTCTTAAGTTGCTCGACCCGATCAATTAGCAGTTCGAGTCTGGCCATCAGCGCTTGCAGGTCGGTGTCTTCCATTGGGTTCCACTGGATTTGTCTGATGAATGGCAACTTCAGGATAAACGATCTGACGCCCTCGATAGTCTTGGTACGTCTGCCGGTGCTAGGATACAGCGCTTCATTCTAGACATTGCGCCGTCTGGCGCCTAGCTCACCATGCCTATTCAGAACTCCCCGTACGACGCTTTTTCCAAACTGCTGAGCTCCAGCGGTCATCCTTGCTCGCCTGCCGAACTGCACGGCGTGCTGTTGGGCCGCAGCTGCACGGGCGTTGGCTTCGATGCCGACAACTGGCTGGCCGATGTGGCCGAGCTGCTGGAAACCGAACCTACCGAGAACGTGCGTAACGCGCTGATCGGCCTGCAAGAGATGGTTAAAGGCGAGCTGACCGGTGATGACGTCACCGTCGTTCTGCTGCTGCCGACCGACGATGCACCGCTCACCGAACGCGCTGCAGCATTGGGCCAATGGTGCCAGGGTTTCCTGCACGGCTTCGGTGTGAATGCCGGCGGCCTGGAACTGAGCACTGATGCCAAAGAAGTGTTGCAAGACCTGGCGGCCATCTCCCAGGTGCAAGATGCCCTGGAAGAATCCGAAGACGGTGAAGGCGACTATATGGAGGTGATGGAATACCTGCGTGTCGCGCCGCTGCTGTTGTTCACCGAGACCAAAAAATCCGCTGAGCCCGCCGCACCCAAGCCGTCGCTGCACTAAGTAAGGAAGCCCATCTGCCCATGATCCATATCCCGAAAGCGGAATACACCCGTCGCCGCAAGGCGCTCATGGCGCAGATGGAACCCAACAGCATCGCGATCCTGCCGGCCGCCGCCGTGGCCATCCGCAACCGTGATGTCGAGCACGTCTACCGCCAGGACAGCGATTTCCAGTACCTGAGCGGCTTCCCTGAACCTGAAGCGGTGATCGTGCTGATGCCCGGTCGCCAGCATGGCGAGTACGTGCTGTTCTGCCGCGAGCGCAACGTCGAACGCGAACTGTGGGACGGCCTGCGCGCCGGCACCGAAGGCGCCATTCGCGACTTTGGTGCTGACGATGCGTTCCCCATCACCGATATCGACGACATCCTGCCCGGCCTGATCGAAGGCCGCGACCGGGTGTATTCGGCCATGGGCAGCAACGCCGAATTCGACCGGCATCTGATGGAGTGGATCAACGTGATCCGTTCCAAGGCGCACCTGGGCGCCCAGCCGCCGAACGAATTTGTTGCCCTGGATCATCTGCTTCACGACATGCGCCTGTATAAATCGGCGGCAGAAGTGAAGGTGATGCGCGAGGCCGCGCGAATTTCCTGTGCGGCCCACGTCAAGGCGATGCAGGCCAGCCGCGCCGGGCTGTATGAGTTCAGCCTCGAAGCCGAGCTGGATTACGAGTTCCGCAAGGGCGGCGCGAAGATGCCGGCCTATGGCTCCATCGTCGCCGCCGGGCGCAACAGCTGCATCCTGCACTACCAGCAGAATGACGCGCTGCTCAAGGACGGCGATCTGGTGTTGATCGACGCCGGTTGCGAGATCGACTGCTACGCCAGCGATATCACGCGCACGTGGCCGGTCAGCGGCAAGTTTTCGCCCGAACAAAAGGCGATCTATGAAATTGTGCTGGCCTCCCAGGAAGCCGCCTTCGCCCAGATTGCACCGAACAAACATTGGAACCAGGCCCACGAGGCGACCGTGCAGGTCATCACCGCCGGGCTGGTGAAGTTGGGGCTGTTGCAAGGTAACGTCGACGAGTTGATCGCCAGCGAAGCCTACCGTGCCTTTTATATGCACCGCGCCGGCCACTGGCTGGGCATGGATGTGCACGATGTGGGCGAATACAAAGTGGGCGGTGAATGGCGTGTGCTGGAAGTGGGCATGGCCTTGACCGTGGAGCCGGGGATTTATATTTCGCCGGACAATCAGAACGTGGCAAAGAAATGGCGTGGCATTGGCGTACGCATCGAGGATGACGTGGTAGTGACCAAGCAAGGCTGTGAAATTCTGACCGGTGGTGTGCCTAAAACTGTCGCTGAGATCGAAGCGCTGATGGCGGCTGCCCGATGAACCGGGTCAACCTGGCGATTATCGGTGGTGGCCTGGTGGGCGCCAGCCTGGCGTTGGCCTTGCAGGCCGGTGCCAAGGCACGGGGTTGGAAGATCGTGCTGATCGAGCCATTTGCCCCAGGCGACACTTACCAACCGAGCTACGATGCACGTTCTTCGGCGTTGTCTTACGGTGCCCGTCAGATCTATCAGCGCCTGGGTGTGTGGCAGGACATCTCCCGCCGCGCCGAGCCGATCAAGCAGATCCACGTGTCTGACCGTGGGCGTTTCTCGACTGCGCGCTTGTCCGCCATGGAGGAGGGCGTGCCGGCCCTCGGCTATGTGGTGGAAAACGCCTGGCTCGGACAGTGCCTGTGGCAAGGCCTGGACAAAGAGGTGGTGAGTTGGCGCTGCCCGGCGGAAGTCACGCGTATGGAGCCGCTGCCCGACGGCTATCGCCTGACCCTCAACGATGAAACCGTGCTGGAATGCGACCTTGCGGTATTGGCCGATGGTGGTCGCTCCGGTTTGCGCGAGCAGTTAGGTATTGGCGTGAAAACCCGCCCGTACAACCAGAGCGCGCTGATCGCCAACATCACCCCCAGCGAAGCCCACAACGGCGAGGCCTTCGAGCGCTTTACCGATGAAGGCCCGATGGCCCTGTTGCCGTTGCCGGACAACCGCTGCGCGCTGGTATGGACGCGCATCGGCATGGACGCCCAGCGTTTGGCCAACCTCGACGAGCGCAGTTTCTTGAGCGAACTGCAGGGCGTGTTCGGCTATCGCCTGGGCACCCTCAAGCAAGTCGGCGCACGGCACCTGTACCCGCTGACGCTGGTGGAGGCCGAAGAACAAGTGCGCTCGCACCTGGCGATCCTCGGCAATGCCGCCCACAGCCTGCACCCGATTGCCGGGCAGGGGTTCAACCTGTCCCTGCGCGATGCCAATGCCTTGGCCGAAGCCTTGTTGGCCGGGCCACAGGTGCCGGGAGACTTGGCGACCTTGCAGCGCTACCGCGAAAGCCAGCACCTGGACCAGAAGCTCACAGTGGGCTTCTCCGATCAAGTCACACGCCTGTTTGGCAGTGCCCAGCCGTTAGTGGCTTTGGGCCGCAACATGGGCCTGCTTGGCCTGGACCTGCTACCGCCGGCCAAACGCTGGTTCGCCCGTCAGGCCATGGGCTTGGGTACGCGCCCCGATGCGTAAGTGGTTGATCCAACGTTTGGGTAAAGCGCGGCTGTTGCGTTGGGTCATGACCCTTTATCCGCCTTATCTCGGGGCGGGGATAAGCGTGCAGCACATGAGCGCTGACTTTCGTCATGTCAAAGTGCGCATGGGCTTGGGCTGGTACAACCGTAATTACGTCGGCACGCAATTTGGCGGCAGCCTGTATTCGATGGTTGACCCGTTCTACATGTTGCTGTTGATGGAGAACCTGGGCCGCGACTACATCGTGTGGGACAAGGCCGCGAGCATCGACTTTGTGTCGCCGGGCAAAGGCCCGGTGTACGCCGAGTTCTCCATCGACGACGCCTTGCTGGACGAGATTCGCCGGCAAACCGAAGGTGGCGAGAAGTACCTGCCCCACCTCAAGGTCGAGATTCATGACGGCTCCGGCACCCTGGTGGCGCGGGTCGACAAAACCCTTTACGTGCGGCGCAAGCCGCCAGCAAAGCAGGCTTAAAGCATGGACATGCGCGCAGATGTGCTGATTGTCGGGGCCGGAATGGTCGGAAGCGCCCTGGCGCTCGCGTTGCAGGGCAGTGGCCTGCAGGTGCTGCTGCTCGACGGCAGCCCGCTGAGCGTCAAGCCATTTGACCGTGAGGCTGCCTTCGAGCCACGGGTGAGCGCCTTGTCGGCCGCGAGCCAGCGCATCCTTGAGCGCCTCGGCGTGTGGGACGGCATTGTGTCGCGGCGCGCCAGCCCTTATGGCGAGATGCAAGTGTGGGACGGCAGCGGCACCGGGCAGATCCACTTCTCGGCGGCCAGTGTGCACGCCGAAGTGCTTGGGCATATCGTCGAGAACCGCGTGGTTCAGGACGCGCTGCTCGACCGCCTGCATGACTGCGACCTGGGCCTGCTGGCCAACGCCCGCCTGGAACAGATGCGCCGCTCCGGCGATGACTGGCTGCTGACCCTTGCCGACGGCCGCACATTGCGTGCACCGCTGGTGGTCGCCGCCGATGGCGCCAACTCCGCCGTACGCCGCCTGACCGGCACTGCGACCCGCGAGTGGGATTACTTGCATAACGCCATCGTCACCAGCGTTCGCAGCAGCCAACCCCATCAGCGCACGGCGTGGCAGCGCTTTACCGACACTGGCCCGCTGGCGTTTCTGCCATTGGTGCGCGAGGGGCAGGAAGACTGGTGCTCGATCGTCTGGTCCACCACACCGGCCGAATCCGAGCGCCTGATGGCGCTGGACGACAAAAACTTCTGCCGTGAGCTGGAGCGCGCCTTTGAAGGGCGGCTCGGCACGGTGCTCAGCGCCGATCCACGTGTGTGCGTGCCATTGCGCCAACGACACGCCAAGCGTTATGTGGCAGAAGGCTTGGCGTTGATTGGCGACGCGGCCCACGTGATCCACCCGTTGGCGGGGCAGGGCGTAAACCTGGGTTTCCTCGATGCGGCGGTGCTGGCCGAGGTGCTGCTGGCAGCCACTGAACGTGGTGAGCGCCTGGCTGATGTGAAAGTATTGAGCCGCTACGAACGTCGGCGCATGCCGCATAACCTTGCGCTGATGGCGGCTATGGAAGGGTTTGAGCGCCTGTTCCAGGCCGACCAGTTGCCATTACGCTGGCTGCGCAACGCCGGGCTGAAAATGGTCGACCAGATGCCCGAAGCCAAGGCCATCTTCGTCCGCCAGGCCTTGGGCCTGACCGGCGACCTCCCGGAGCTGGCCAAACCCTGAGGGCGCCTGAGTACCCTTTGGGAGCCGGGCTTGCCCGCGATGGGGCCATTGGCCCCAGCACAAATCCCAGCCATGCAACATCTCGTAACGCCTCCACCAAGCGCTACCAAATGTGAGTCCTTATCATTTGCCCTCTTTTTGCAAATGAGAGACCGCACCCATGTTGGCACCCAAGCGCCTCCTGACTGCCCTGGCACTCACCCTTATCGGCAGCACCACCGTGCAGGCAGCCGACGAAGTCGTGGTCTACTCCTCGCGCATCGACGAACTGATCAAGCCGGTGTTCGATGCCTACACCAAAAAGACCGGCGTGCAGGTGAAGTTCATCACCGACAAGGAAGCCCCGCTGATGCAGCGCATCAATGCCGAAGGCGAGAACGCCACGGCTGACCTGTTGCTCACCGTGGACGCCGGCAACCTTTGGCAGGCTGAGCAAATGGGCATCCTGCAGCCGTTCACCTCGGCGGTGATCGACAAGAATATTCCGCTGCAATATCGCTCCTCTAACCACGCCTGGACCGGCTTGAGCCTGCGTGCACGGACCATCGCCTATTCCACCGACCGGGTAAAACCCGGTGACCTGACCACTTACGAAGCCCTGGCCGACAAGCAATGGGAAGGCCGCTTGTGCCTGCGCACGGCGAAGAAGGTCTACAACCAGTCGCTGACCGCCACCCTGATCGAAACCCATGGCGCGGCCAAAACCGAGGAAATCGTCAAAGGCTGGGTCAACAACCTGTCCACCGACGTGTTCTCCGACGACATCGCGGTGCTGGAGGCGATCAACGCCGGGCAATGCGACGTGGGCATCGTCAACACCTACTACTACGGCCGCCTGCACAAGCAGAAGCCGGATTTGGCGGTAAAACTGTTCTGGCCGAACCAGGGCGACCGTGGCGTGCACGTGAACCTGTCGGGCATTGGCCTGACTAAGCACGCGCCGCATCCGGAAGCGGCCAAGGCATTGGTTGAGTGGATGACCACGCCTGAGGCGCAGCAGATCTTTGCCGATGTGAACCAGGAGTTCCCGGCCAACCCGGCGGTGCCGCCATCAGCAGAAGTGGCGACCTGGGGCAAGTTTGTGGCTGACACCTTGCCGGTGGAAGTGGCAGGCAAGCGCCAGGCTGAGGCTATCCGCCTGATGGATCGCGCCGGCTGGAACTAACTACAATTTGCAGGCAAGCGCCGAACTAAATGTGGGAGCGGGCTTGTGTGGGAGCTGGCTTGCCTGCGATAGCATCACCCAGGTGTAACTGACACACCGAGGTGCTGCTATCGCAGGCAAGCCAGCTCCCACATTGCTTTGTGTTCACCTTGAATTTTTTACCAACCTGAGAGCTAGCCCTTGGCCCACCCCGCCCAACGCCGCTGGTACCTGCCGGTCTTCAGCGTCGCCGCCCTGGTGCTGTTGCCGCTGAGTGTGCTGTTGCTGTCCTGGCAAAGCATTGATGCGCAAATCTGGTCGCACCTGTGGGACACCCAGATGCCGCGCCTGATGGGCAATACCCTTACTTTGGTGCTGGGCGTCGGTGTGGGTGTGACCCTGCTGGGCGTGAGCCTGGCCTGGTTGACCAGCCTCTGCGAGTTTCCTGGGCGGCGCTGGCTCGATTGGGCCTTGATGCTGCCTTTTGCCATTCCCGCCTACGTACTGGCCTTTGTGTTTGTCGGCCTGCTGGATTTCGCTGGCCCGGTGCAAAGCCTGCTGCGTGATTGGTTCGGCACCGGCCTGCGGCTGCCGCGCGTGCGCTCCACCAGCGGCGTGATTATCGTGTTGGTGCTGGTGTTCTACCCCTACGTCTACCTGCTGGCGCGCACGGCGTTTATTGCCCAGGGCAAAGGGCTGATGGAGGCGGCACGTGTGCTCGGGCAATCGCCCTGGCAAGCGTTCTGGCGCGTCGCGCTGCCCATGGCACGGCCGGCGATTGGTGCCGGCGTGGCCCTGGCCTTGATGGAAACCCTGGCGGATTTCGGCGCGGTCTCGGTATTCAATTTCGACACCTTCACCACCGCCATCTACAAGACCTGGTACGGCTTTTTCAGTCTTTCCAGCGCTGCCCAACTGGCCAGCCTGTTGCTGCTGGTGGTGATGCTGGTGCTGTACGGCGAACGGCGAGCCCGCGGTGCCAGCCGCCCAAGCAACGAGCGGCCACGGGGCCAGGCGTTGTATCACTTGCGAGGGTTCAAGGCGGCAGCGGCCAGCACGTGGTGCGGGTTGGTGTTCGCCTGCGCCTTTGTCATCCCCATGCTGCAACTGGTCGCCTGGTTCTGGCAGCGCGGCCGCTTCGACCTGGATGAGCGCTACACCGGCCTGATCGTTCACACCCTTTACTTAGGCGGTATCGCGGCGCTGATCACGGTCAGCGTGGCGTTGATACTCGCCTTCGCCAACCGGCTGGCGCCGACACGGGCGATTCGCTCTGGTATCAGCCTGGCTAACGTCGGCTATGCCTTGCCGGGTTCGGTGCTGGCGGTGTCGATCATGTTGGCATTCAGCTACCTGGACCGAGAGCTGGTGGTACCGCTCTCGGGGTGGCTCGGCGGCGCGGGCAAACCCTTGCTGCTTGGCAGCCTGTCGGCACTGGTGCTGGCCTATCTGGTGCGCTTTCTGGCGGTGGCCTACGGGCCGTTGGAAAACAGCCTGGCGCGAATCCGCCCGTCGTTGCCCGAAGCGGCACGCAGTCTCGGGGTGAGCGGGCCACGACTGTTTTGCAAAGTGTATCTGCCGTTATTGCTGCCGGGCACGTTGAGCGCGGCGTTGCTGGTGTTCGTCGATGTGCTCAAGGAAATGCCCGCAACCTTGCTGATGCGCCCATTTGGCTGGGACACCCTGGCAGTTCGCATCTTTGAAATGACCAGTGAAGGAGAATGGGCGCGAGCCTCGTTGCCGGCGCTGACCCTTGTGCTGGTGGGGCTGCTGCCGGTCATCGGCTTGATCCGACGCTCTGCGCGGCAAATCGGTTAGGTGCCAGTCCTACGGCTTGCGGCTACAATGCGCGGCATTCGGTGCGCTTCGTCTTTCGGAGCGAGTCGCTGGGCGTGGCTGCAGGCCTTGTAATTCAAGGTGTTCAGCGCAAACAGCAGCTCCGCGCACCTTCGCCAAGCCCGGAAGGAGAAACCCATGGGACAGCGTACGCCTCTGTATGACCTGCATCTCGCCCTCGGCGCGAAAATGGTCGATTTTGGCGGTTGGGATATGCCTCTGCACTACGGCTCGCAAGTTGAAGAACACCATCAGGTGCGACGCGACTGCGGGGTGTTCGATGTATCTCATATGACCGTGATCGATGTCACCGGCCCTCAGGCCAAGGACTGGCTCCAGCACCTGCTGGCCAATGATGTCGATCGTTTGCATGGCTGCGGCCGTGCGCTCTACAGCGCCATGCTCAATGAGCAGGGCGGCGTGGTGGACGACATGATCGTCTACCGCACCGAAGCCGGTTACCGGTTGGTGGTCAACGCAGCCACCCGCGACCAGGATATGGCCTGGATGCAGGCGCAACTGGGCAACTATTCGGTGCAACTGCAGGAGCGGCCCGAGTTGGCCATGCTCGCCATTCAGGGTCCCCATGCCCGGCAGAAAATCGCCGAACTGGTCACCCAGTCGCGCAGCAACCTGATTCATCAACTCAAGCCCTTTGAAGGCCAGGCGGACGGTGACTGGTTTATCGCCCGTACCGGATATACCGGTGAAGACGGCCTGGAAATAGTCCTGCCTGCCGATCAGGCGCCAGGCTTTTTCAACGACCTGGTCGGCGCGGGTATTTCACCCATTGGTCTTGGCGCCCGCGATACCCTGCGCCTGGAAGCCGGCATGAACCTGTATGGTCAGGATATCCACCAGGATGTTTCGCCCTTGGCGGCTAACATGGCCTGGAGCATTGCCTGGGAACCTGCCGGTCGCAACTTCATTGGTCGCAGCGCGCTGCAAGCAGAGCTGGCGGCGGGTGTGCAGTACAAATTGGTCGGGCTGGTACTGGAGGAGCGTGGGGTTTTGCGCGCTCACCAAGTGGTTCGTATCGCCAATGTTGGCGAAGGAGAGATCACCAGTGGTAGTTTCTCTCCTACGCTGAGCAAATCCATTGCCCTGGCGCGCGTACCGACGGCCACCGCCGATCGGGCCGAAGTGGAAATCCGCGGCAAGTGGTACCCGGTTCGAGTGGTCAAACCGACCTTCGTACGCCATGGCAAAACCTTGATCTAACTATTTCCGGCAGGCCAAAGGCCGCTGACATTTCTTCTTGAGGACACAGATTATGAGCGATATCCCAGCTGACCTGCGTTTTGCCGAAAGTCACGAATGGGCCCGTCTGGAAGCCGACGGCACTGTGACCGTCGGGATTTCCGACCATGCACAGGAAGCGTTGGGTGATGTGGTGTTTGTTGAGCTGGCGGAAGTTGGCGCCCAGTTTGAAGCTGAAGGCCAGGCTGGCGTGGTTGAGTCGGTGAAGGCTGCTTCGGATATCTACGCCCCGATTGCTGGCGAAGTGATTGCCGTCAACGAGGAACTGAGTGGCAGCCCTGAGCTGTTGAACACCGACCCTTACGGCGCCTGGATCTTCAAGCTCAAGCCAAGCAACCCGGCCGATCTGGAAAAACTGCTGGATGCTGCGGGTTACAAAGCTGCCATCGGCGAGTAAACACGACACAAATCAATGTGGGAGCAGGCAAGCCAGCTCCCACAGTTGATTGTTGCAAGCCAACGCTTTTTTGTTTAACCCGCTTTCAATACCGCTTTAACCGCCGCAACCGACCGCTCTACGTCCGCCTCTGTCATCGCCGTGAACATCGGCAACGACACGATCAAACGCCCAACACGCTCCGACACCGGGAACATGCCTTCCTTGAAACCCTGTGCCCGATACAGGCTCAGCAGGTGGATCGGCGGGTAGTGATAGCCAATGCCGACGCCATGCGCCTGCATCTGTTCCATGAAGGTGGCGCGTGCCGGCTTGCCATCCTGACGCTCCGGCAATACCAGTTGGAACAGGTGCCAGTTGCTGTTTTCGAAGTCTGCCGGTGGCAGTTGTGCGCCGTATTGCGCTTCGAAATCACTGCCGAAGCATTTGAAGTAGTGGCGCGCCAGGTTCTGGCGATGGGCAGTGATCTTCTCGATATGAGCGAACTGGCCCAGGCCGATGGCTGCGGCAATGTCGGTCATGTTGAACTTGCCGCCCAACACATCTACGTCCAGGCCATCGAAACCCGTGCGGGTAACGCCCTGCAAGCGATATTTCTCGGCCAGGCGGGCTTCTTCGGCATTGTTCAATACCAGGCAACCGCCCTCGGAAGAGGTGATGTTCTTGTTGGCCTGGAAGCTGAAGGATACAAAGTCGCCGGTTGCGCCAATGCGTTCGCCATCCCAGCTGGAACCCAGTGCCTGGGCGGCGTCTTCGACGATACGCAGGTTGTACTTGTTGGCCAGTGCATACAGCATCGGCATGTCCAGGGGCAGGCCCGCCAGGTACACCGGAATGATCGCCTTGGTACGTGGGGTGATTGCAGCTTCTACTTGGGCCAGGTCGATATTGCGGGTTACCGGGTCGATATCGGCAAATACCGGCGTGGCACCGACTTCCAGGATCACGTTGGCAGTGGCGACCCAGGAGATCGGCGTGGTGATGACTTCGTCCCCTGGGCCAATCCCGGCGATGCGCAAAGCAATTTCCATGGTGCAGGTGCCGGAGTTGAACGTCCGCACCGGCCGGCCGCCAAAGTATTCCGACAGCTGTGCTTCGAACGCCTGCACTTTTGGCCCGCTGGTGATCCAGCCCGAGCGCAGTACATCGCCGACCGCCGAGATGGTGGCTTCATCAATGGTAGGTTTGGAAAACGGCAGAAAGGGCTGTTGGCTCATAACGACGAAGGCATCCGTTTCAGATAGGCGATGAGTAATAAACGTATCAGTACCGCATGGTTGCACGGTTCGACTGAATATAGCCTGTCACACGTGAATGAATCGTCATGTTACGAGCAAAAAAATGCCGCTCCCAAAGAGCGGCATTTTTTATGGGCGCTTTACTCGGTCACAGCGTTTTTCGCGAGGATAGCGTTGGCCAATTCCATATCGGTGGCCTTGAGGCCTGGGTTGTCAGCGCGGACTTTCTGCATGGCGGCTTCCAGGTATGGACCGCGGATGCCGCCGTCGCTGGCAACAAAGCTGCCTGCGTCGTCTTGGGCGGCAACCACCAGCTTGTGGTCCTTGAAGGTCAGGTACGTCGAGCCGGTAGTAGCGCCCGATGAAATGACATTACGCCAAAAGCTGTCGGCCATGGCTGAACCGACAGGAAGGGAAAGCACAGCGAGGGTTGCGACAGCATATTTGAAACGCATGATGGGTGACTCCGACTGGGTTATCTGAACAGTTTGATTGTAGTTAGCTCAGTCGAGTTCCATCACTGACTAAACAGTTTCGACCTGTAAAACCACGCCGTCCTGACCAATGACACGTACTTGAGCGCCTATCGGGGTATCCGGGCCAGTGGCCATCCACACGCCATCACCGACTTTTATCTTGCCCCGGCCATCGACGATGGCCTGGTGCACCACAAACGTGCGGCCAACCAGCTCCGAGCCACGCATGTTCAGCCCCGGCTGGTCGCTGACCTTGGCGCTGCTGCGTTGGCGTTTCCACCAATAGACGGCGGTCAAAATCGACAGCACGGCGAACAGCAGCAGTTGCCATTCCAACCCCAGCGGCGGCACCACGAACTTGATCACGCCTACAGCGGCAGCGGCGATGCCCATCCACAGCAGGTAACCGCCGGCGCCGAACACTTCAAGAATCAACAGCACCGTGCCCAGTGCCAGCCAATCCCAGAACGACAGATGCTGCAGGAATTCCCACATGGCAGTTGCCTCAGCCTTTCTTATTGTCGAAGGTTGCCTTGACGATTTCGCCGATGCCACCGACGGCGCCAATTACCTGGCTGGCTTCCAGCGGCATCAGGATGACTTTGCTGTTGTTGGCCGATGCCAGCTTGCCCAGGGCATCGATGTATTTTTGCGCGACGAAGTAGTTAACCGCCTGCACGTTGCCCGACGCGATGGCCTCGGAGACCACTTGTGTGGCACGGGCTTCGGCCTCGGCCTGACGCTCACGGGCTTCGGACTCCAGGAAAGCCGCCTGGCGACTGCCCTCGGCCTCAAGGATTTGCGCCTGTTTTTTACCTTCGGCCGTCAGGATCGCCGATGCCCGCAGGCCTTCGGCTTCCAGGATCTGCGCACGCTTGATCCGCTCGGCTTTCATCTGGCCGGACATGGCGGCCATCAGGTCGGCAGGCGGGCTGATGTCCTTGATCTCGATGCGGGTGATCTTGATGCCCCACGGCGCCGTGGCTTCATCCACGGTACGCAGCAGTTTTTCGTTGATGCCGTCACGCTGGCTCAGCATGGCATCCAGCTCCATGGAGCCAAGCACGGTGCGGATGTTGGTTTGCAGCAGGTTGCGGATGGCGTGCTCGAGGTTATTGACCTCGTAGGCGGCCTGGGCGGTGTTGACCACCTGGAAGAAGCACACGGCGTCGATCTGCACGGTGGCGTTGTCGGCGGTGATCACTTCCTGCGGTGGAATATCCAGCACGCTTTCCATCACGTTTATCTTGCGACCGATGCGGTCCATGATCGGAATAATGATGTTGAGGCCGGGCTTGAGTGTGTTGGTGTAGCGGCCGAAACGCTCGACAGTCCACTGGTAGCCCTGGGGCACCACTTTAAAGCCCATGAACAGGATGGCAACGGCCAAACCCACGAAAAGAAGCAGTACGGTTCCGATCTGCATAGCGATTCCCTATCTGATGGTGTCAGTGATGCGACGTGTGGCCGATTGTAACGGCCCAGTCACGGATAAGGACGGTTTCACGGGCCAACAATCAAATCATTTGTTTCTGAATCCCCAGGCGTTACCCGTAATACCTCTGCCAGGGTGGTCAGCCCGGCGTTCACTTTGTCGATACCAGCCATGCGCAGGCTGCGCATGCCTTGCTCCACTGAGGCCCGGCGTAGAGCCTGCACGTCGGCACCTGGGGTGATCAGCGCCTTGAACGCCTCGCTCATCGGCATGATTTCGTAGAGCCCGGCGCGGCCTCGATAACCACTTTCGCGGCATTCTGCACAGCCGACAGCTTCATGCGCGGTGCCCGGCGCGCCCACCGCGCGTTTGCAGTGAGGGCATAAAAGCCGCACCAAACGCTGCGCCATCACCCCTATAAGGGTAGCCTTGATCAAATAATGAGCAATGCCAAGCTCCTGCAACCGGCTGATGGCGCTGGGCGCATCATTGGTGTGCAGCGTCGACAGCACCAGATGCCCGGTCAATGCGGCCTGAATCGCCATTTCTGCGGTTTCCCGGTCACGGATCTCACCGATCATGATGATATCCGGGTCCTGGCGCAGCAGGGCGCGGACGCCGCTGGCGAAGGTCAGGTCGATGTTGTGTTGCACCTGCATCTGGTTGAAGGCCGGTTCAATCATTTCAATCGGGTCCTCTACCGTGCACAGGTTGACCTCGCGGGTTGCCAGTTGCTTGAGCGTGGCGTAGAGGGTGCTGGTCTTGCCGGAGCCGGTTGGCCCGGTGACGAGGATGATGCCGTTGGCCTGGCCGGTCATGGCGTGCCAGCGTTGTTGGTCGTCATCTGACAAACCAAGCTGGTCAAAATCTTTCAGCAGCACCTGTGGGTCGAAAATCCGCATCACCAGTTTTTCACCAAACGCTGTTGGCAAAGTCGAAAGGCGCAGTTCCACCTCTATGCCCGCCGGGCTTTTGGTCTTGACCCGGCCGTCCTGGGGTTTGCGTTTTTCCGCGACGTTCATCCGACCCAGGCTCTTGAGGCGGCTGACCACCGCCATCGTGACCTGAGGCGGAAACTGATACACATCGTGCAGCAGCCCGTCGATGCGAAAACGCACGCGGCCTTGGTCGCGACAGGGTTCGACATGGATATCACTGGCCCGCTGCCCAAAGGCGTACTGCAACAGCCAGTCGACGATAGTGACGATATGCGCGTCATTGGCATCCGGCTCCTGATCGCTGGCGCCGAGGCTGAGCAGTTCGACATTGCCGGCCACTGTCGCCTTTTGATCGGCGCCGCTGACGGATTTGGCCAAGCGGTAGAACTCGCCGATGCAGCGCTCAATAGCCTTGGGGTTGGCGACCACGCGCTTGATCGAGCGCTTGAGCACCTGTGCCAACCCGGATTCCCAGTCGCGGACATGGGGCTGGGCGCTGGCGACGGTGACGGTCTGCGCATCCACGGCCACCGCCAGGATCCCGTGGCGCTGCGCAAAGGCGTGGGACATCAATGGCACTACCGTTGCCACGTCTATCTTGAGCGGGTCGATACGCAGATAAGGCTGCCCGACCTGCGTGGCCAGCCATTGCGTCAAGGTTTCCAGGCACAGCCCGTGGGCTGCGATGGATGCCAGAGGGTGTTGCTGGGTAGCGGGCGCCGCCGCCAGTGAATGTGCCACCTCTGCGGTTATCAGCCCTTGCTCGACCAGCGTCGGCAGCAACTGATGCAGTTCCAGGCGGTGAGTGTGCAAGGCGGTAGGCATGGGCATTTCCTGGCAGGCGTCGGGTGTAAACCCAGGCTAGCCTGCCTCCGAACATCCACCTCCCGATGAGTATTGCCGGCTTTTACAGGCTGGCCGCCGTCATCGCTGCGGGCCGCAGAGAGTCAGCTCGCCACACTTCCAGCGAGCAGACGCTGATAAGGTTTCTAATCTTTTCACCGATCACCTGGGCGCGGTGCCAGCTCAAACCGTCCATGACGATATCAATGTTCAACAGGTCGTCTTCACGGCTCACATTGACCTGTTGCGGGGTCAGGAACTGCAAAGCGAAATAGTTGAGCACCCGGCACAGCACGTCCGGCTCGGCCTCGGCGACGATCTGATAATGCGCCTGGCAATGGGCGCTGTTGACAGCCCAGGCGTCGACGCGTGCGGGAGTGTGGGTGGTTTCGACGGCGTGCATGCTGACTCTCCAAATTCGACTGGAGAAATTTTTACATTCGCGGGCGGAGATTTCTTATCTAAGATGGGCTCTATCTGCGATTTATTGAATAGAACAATTCAGGATAAGCACATTCAAAGGTATTTTTATGCACAGTGAGTTGGACGCCTACGACCGCCGTATCCTGGCGCTGCTGCAAGAGGATGCTTCGCTGTCCAGTGCTCAGATCGCCGAACAGGTGGGCCTGTCCCAGTCGCCGTGCTGGCGGCGTATCCAGCGGCTCAAGGAGGAAGGGGTGATTCGCGGCCAGGTCACATTGCTGGACCGCAAGAAGATCGGCCTTAACACGCAGATTTTTGCCGAGGTCAAACTCAACGCCCACGGCCGTTCCAACTTCACCGAGTTCACCGAAGCGATTCGCGGGTTTCCGGAAGTGCTGGAGTGTTATGTGCTGATGGGTGCGGTGGATTTTCTGCTGCGCATCGTCACCTCGGACATCGAGGCGTATGAGCGGTTTTTCTTCGAGAAGCTGTCGATGGTGCCGGGGATTCAGGAGGTGAACTCGATCGTGGCTTTATCGGAGATCAAGTCCACCACCAGCCTGCCAGTCTTGCGTTGATAAGGCCTGCCTCATCGCGGCATAGGTATCTACACAACCGGTTAGTGGCCAGTGGGCTGTTGTGGCGAGCAGGCTTGTCCTGCGTTGGGCCGCGAAGCAGCCCCAAACCCAGACACTGAATTCTTTCAGGAAAATTGCAGTGCCTTTACTGGGGCCGCTTCGCGGCCCAACGCAGGACAAGCCTGCTCGCCACAGGAGAAATCGGCTGCCTTCAGAAGTTGTGTAGATACCTATGCTCATCGCGGGCAAGCCCGGCTCCCACATTGGAATGCATTCTCCTGTGGGAGCGGGCTTGCCCGCGATAGCGATCTTACAGGCGCAGCAGGGTCTTCCAGGCCCGGTTCTGATACACCGCAATCGCCTGATGCATGCGCGCATCCAGCGATTCATCGGTGATCGGCTGGTTGGCCAGCAGCGCCAACTTGTTCAGTTCGCCGTACAAACGGTCCAGTTCCGGGATGTCCACCACGTTACGTGCGTGGTGCAGCCAGGCCTGGATGCGCTCGATGCGCGGCAGTTGCTCGGCCAGGTCTTCCGGTTGCTGCTGATAGCGCGGCAGTTGCAGGGCGACGGCGTCGTCAGCCAGCAGGCGTGGCAGCCAGTTGGTGATTTGCGCGGCGCCCTGGCGGTTGCCACGCACATTGCGGTCGGTGGTCCAGGCGCGGGCCAGCAGCCAGCGCGAGGTGTTCAGCGAGAACAGGCCCCAACGCACGTCTTCAAGTTCTTCGGCAAACTGTTCCGGCGCGGCCTTGCGGATGTCTTCATCGTCGTCACCGGCCTGCACCAGTGGGCGCCAGTCTTCCAGCAACGCGTCCAGCGCACTGCGCAGTTCGCTGGTGGATTGACGCGGCGCGGCCTGGCCGAGGCTGCCGATCAGGGCGCGCAGCTCACCGAGGTTTTCGACCCAGTCCTGCAGCAGACGCCAATGACCGTTGAAACGGTATTGCTCAGCCAGACGCTGGCTGCTGCCCAACAGGTGCCACATGATTGCGGCGAAGGCGTCGTCCAACGGCATTTCGGCGTGGATCTGCGGGGCCGGCAGGCTCAGCGAGTAGCTGCTGGCGTCGTACAGGCGGTAGCCGCGCTCGGCCTTGCTGATATCGCACGGCATCAGCGCCAGGGTCGCGGCCAGTTCGGCGGCCAGTTCCAGCAGGGCAGCCGGTTCGCCTTCGCGCAGTTCCAGTTCCAGCTCGCAGATTTCTTCTTTCTGCTTGCCGACCACCACATGGCCCAGGTCCAGGGCGGCTTCGATCACCACCTTGGCCTTGCCACGGCCCCAAGCGATTTCGGCGCGCTCACGCACGAAATCGGTGGTGAAGATTGGCTTGAGGGTCTTTTTGTCCAGCTCGGCCAATTGCTCGGGCCAGCACTCGCCGTCGAGTTTCTTCACATCGAGCTTGGCTTTGGGCAGGTCCCAGTTGTATTCATTGCGTTCCGACAAGCCGGCGACGCTTTGGCCGCGGGTCTTGAGGGTCTGGATGATGTCGTCACCGTCCTTGCGCAGGCGCAGGGCGACTTTGGCCTGGGCCAGGTCGCGTTCAGGGGTGTCGAAGTACTGGTTCATCAACTCACGGCGTTCCCAGCCACTTTTGTTGCGTTTTTTCAGTAGCGGGTGCTCACGTAGCGCGGCGAGGGTTTCGCGGCTGACGCGGAGCTTGATTTCGGTTTCTTTCTGCATGGCCGGAAAATCCAGGATCGGGAGCGCAGCCGGGGAAATGTGTGGCTGCCAAGGTCGTGCAGTGTACAGGACTGAGCCCGGCAACGTGCCGCAACGGTTTATTGTGTCGTGCAGATGGTTCTATAGTGGGGCTCATCCGGGAAGTTGAGAGGCCGCGCATGCCGTTACCGTCCATGAAACAGCAATTCGCCGCGCTGATTGCCGCGCCGTCGGTCAGTTGCACCCAAGCGTCTCTCGACCAGACCAACCGCCCGGTCATCGACCTGCTCGCCAGTTGGCTGGGCGACCTGGGTTTTGCCATCGATATCCAGCAAGTCAGCCCCGGCAAGTTCAACTTGCTCGCCAGTTTCGGCAGTGGCCCCGGCGGGCTGGTGCTGGCCGGGCATAGCGATACCGTGCCGTATGACGCCGCGCTGTGGAAGACCGATCCGCTTAAGCTGACGGAAGTCGACGGCCGCTGGGTAGGCTTGGGCAGCTGCGACATGAAGGGTTTTTTTGCCCTGGCCATCGAAGCCGTGCTGCCCTTGCTGGATCAGCCGTTCAAGCAACCTTTGCTGATCCTCGCCACCTGCGATGAAGAAAGCTCGATGTCCGGTGCTCGTGCACTGGCCGAGGCCGGGCGCCCGTTGGGCCGTGCGGCGGTTATTGGTGAGCCGACGGGGCTCAAGCCGATCCGCCTGCACAAAGGCGTGATGATGGAGCGCATCGATATTCTGGGCCAAAGCGGCCATTCGTCGGACCCAAGCCTGGGTCATAGCGCCCTTGAAGCCATGCACGACGCTATTGGCGAACTGCGTGGCCTGCGCCTGGCCTGGCAGCGTGAGTACCGCAACCCGCAATTCAGCGTGCCGCAACCGACCATGAACTTTGGTTGCATCCACGGCGGCGACAACCCCAATCGCATCTGCGGCCAATGCTCGCTGGAATTCGACCTGCGGCCGTTGCCGGGGATGGACCCGCAGGTACTGCGCGCCGCCATTCGTCAGAAGCTCGAACCCTTGGCGGAGCGTCATAAAGTCAAGATCGACTACGCACCGTTGTTCCCCGAAGTGCCGCCGTTCGAGCAGGCCGAAGATGCCGAGCTGGTGCGGGTGGCGGAACGATTGACCGGTCATCGTGCGCAAGCAGTAGCGTTCGGCACCGAAGCGCCTTATCTTCAGCGCCTTGGTTGTGAAACCCTGGTGCTCGGCCCTGGCGATATCGCCTGTGCTCACCAACCGGGCGAGTACCTCGAAATGTCACGCTTGACGCCTACAGTGCGTCTATTGCGGGAACTGATCGAGCATTACTGCCTGAAACCTGCATAAATTAACCCCTGCCTATTCGTACATAGAAGGAGAGCGAGCGTGTCGCCAAGCCTGTTCCGACGATAACCATCAGCCCGCTGTGCGCTTTCACGATTCATCCTTTTTTGGCTGCTTTTTATTACAGGCCCAGGTTTTATGCCCGAATACGTCAATTGGCTTCGTCACGCTTCGCCTTACATCAACGCCCACCGCGACTGCACCTTTGTGGTCATGCTGCCCGGCGATGGCGTGGATCACCCTAACTTCGGCAATATCGTCCACGACCTGGTGCTGCTCCACAGCCTGGGTGTGCGGCTGGTGCTGGTGCACGGTTCGCGCCCGCAGATTGAAACCCGCCTTGAAGCACGCGGCCTCACCCCGGCTTACCACGAAGGTTTGCGCATCACTGATGCGGCGACCCTGGAATGTGTGATCGACGCGGTCGGGCATCTGCGCATTGCTATCGAGGCGCGGCTGTCCATGGACATGGCCTCGTCGCCGATGCAGGGCTCGCGCTTGCGCGTGGCCAGCGGCAACCTCGTCACCGCACGGCCGATCGGCGTGCTCGAAGGGGTGGACTACCACCACACCGGCGAAGTGCGCCGGGTCGACCGCAAAGGCATCAATCGCCTGCTGGACGAGCGGTCCATCGTGCTGCTGTCGCCATTGGGTTATTCGCCCACCGGCGAGATCTTCAACCTGGCCTGCGAAGACGTCGCCACCCGCGCCGCCATCGACCTGGGCGCCGACAAGCTGCTGCTGTTTGGCGCCGACCTTGGTTTGCTCGATGAGCATGGTCGCCTGGTGCGTGAGTTGCGCCCGCAACAAGTGCCGGCGCACCTGCAGCGGCTGGGTAACAACTATCAGGCTGAGTTGCTGGATGCCGCCGCCGAGGCTTGCCGTGGCGGAGTAGGGCGCAGCCATATCGTCAGTTATGCCGAAGACGGCGCGTTGCTCACCGAGCTGTTCACCCGCGACGGTGGCGGCACGTTGGTGGCCCAGGAGCAATTCGAACTGGTGCGTGAAGCGGCGATTGAAGACGTCGGTGGCTTGCTCGACCTGATCAGCCCGCTGGAAGAGCAGGGCATTCTGGTGCGGCGTTCGCGTGAGGTGTTGGAGCGTGAGATCGAGCAGTTCAGCGTGGTCGAGCGCGAAGGCATGATCATCGCTTGTGCGGCGTTGTATCAGATCGCCGATTCGGATGCCGGTGAGCTGGCGTGCCTGGCAGTGAACCCGGAGTACCGTCACGGCGCACGCGGTGATGTATTGCTGGAGCGCATCGAAACCCGCGCGCGGGCCCAGGGTTTGAAGACTTTGTTTGTCCTCACCACGCGCACCGCCCACTGGTTCCGCGAGCGCGGGTTTGTGCCGAGCAGCGTGGACCGCCTGCCGTCGGCACGGGCCTCGCTGTACAACTATCAGCGTAATTCGAAGATTTTCGAGAAGGCCCTCTAGCTAAGAGCAAGGGCTGGCTTATGTGGGAGCTGGCTTGCCTGCGATGCGGGCACCTCGGTCTGTCAGGTAAACCGAGGTGATGCAATCGCAGGCAAGCCAGCTCCCACAGGGGACTGCATTTATTCTTTGATGAATTTATCGGTCACAAAGGCCGAGTAATCCGGCAGCACCGTTTCGACCTTCCCCTGTTCCTTCAAAAACTTCGCCGTCTCCCCAATCGCCTTCGCGGTGCCGCCTTTAAGCAGTGCCTCGGTCTGCTGTGCCTGGGCATCCGGGAAGGTGGTGCCGGCCAACAGTTCAGGAATATCGGCGGCATTCGCACCTGTCAATTTGGCGATTTTTTGCACAGGTTCGGAATCGACGGTCCAGCGGTCTTTATGGGCCGCATAGTCAGCAAACGAATCCAGCGTGACCTTGGCAAACTTGGCCACTACGTCAGGATGTTTTTGCGCGAAATCCTTGCGCGCCACCCACACTTCGAACGTCGGCGCGCCCCACTGACCCACCTGGGCCGCGTCGGTCAGGGTTTTTCCGGTCTTGCGGATCTCCCCCAGCGCCGGTGACCACACGAATGCGCCGTCGATATCGCCACGTTTCCACGCGGCGGCGATTTCTGCCGGTTGCAGGTTCACCACTTTGACTTTTTGAGTGTCCAGGCCCCAGTGCTTCAGCGCACCGAGCAGGCTGTAATGGGAGGTCGAGACGAACGGGGTGGCGATGGTTTTACCCACCAGGTCTGCGGGTTTGTCGATGCCACTACCGTTGCGTACCACCAGGGCTTCAGAAGTGTTGATCTGCGCCGATACGATAAACGCCACGATCGGTAGATTACGTGACGCCGCTGCTGCAAGGGGGCTGGAACCGAGATTGCCGATTTGCACATCGCCGGAGGCGATAGCGGTGACCACTTCAGGGCCGCTGTTGAAACGGCGCCAGGCGATGTTCTCGCCGATGGCCTTTTCATAGAGGCCGTCAGCCTGGGGGACTTTGCTGGGGTCGATGCCGGTTTGATAGCCGATGGTCAAATCGGCGGCTTTGACACCAAAAGAAAGTATTAGTGACACAAAAACTGTAACAAATTGACGGGAGGATGTGCGTTTGGCCATGATGGCGTCGCCTTTTTGATCGTGGGTGACGTATGCAACAGTACGATCACACTAATCGATCTAAAAAAAGGCTGGTAAATACCCTTTAGGAATTAGCTTATGGAGCGGTTGATCTATGCTGATCGACTCACTGCCTGCTGAGGCTTATTCCTGAATCGTATGAAAAAGAATGAAACAATTCTTTTTGGGTGTATGAAAAACTCATTACCCTGCAGGGACCAAATCAACTGCGGTTAGACGAAGGTAGTAGACACACAAGGTTACGATTGACTTGGTAGTCACTATCTGGCGCTAATCGCGCATCTGTGGATCGAGGGCGTCAGACCCGAGACCAAAGAAATACAAAAATTAGAAATGAGAGGAGCGGTACATGAAGAAGTCCACCTTGGCGTTGGCTGTGACCCTGGGCGCAATCGCTCAGCAAGCAGGCGCTGCCGGTTTCATCGAAGACAGTAAGGCCACACTGGGCCTGCGTAACTTCTACATCAACACGGATAACCGTGATGGTGCTGCAGACCCGTCCAGGAACGAAGAATGGGGCCAAGGCTTCGATCTGCGATTCATTTCGGGCTATACCCAAGGCACGGTTCAGTTCGGCGTTGATGCAATCGGCCTGTACGGCGTGCGCCTCGATTCTGGCCGCGGCACCAGCGGTAACATCACCGGTACTTCGTCCGGCGGTACTGTGTTCCCAAGCGACGGCAATCGCGCGGTCAACGATTTCGCCAGCCTCGGTGTGACCGGTAAGGTGAAGATCTCCCAAACCGAACTGAAACTGGGTACGTTGCAGCCTAAGCTGCCAGTTATCGTGACCAACGATGGTCGTATGCTGCCGCAGACCTTCCAGGGTGGCCAGATCACTACCAACGACATCAAGGATTTGACCCTGGTTGCCGGTCAGATTGAGCATGCCAAAGGCCGTAACTCCAGCAACAACGAAGGTTTGTCGCTGGGTGGTGCCAACGGTGGCTCGAACTACACCGCAGGCAAGTTCGTCAACAAGTTCTACTATGCCGGTGGTGACTACAAGCTCACCAAAGATCTGACCGCACAGTACTACTACGGCAACCTGGAAGACTTCTACAAGCAGCACTTCCTGGGTCTGACCCATAACTGGTCGATCGGCCCGGGCGTATTGAAGTCTGACCTGCGTTATTTCAACAGTTCTGACGACGGCCTGAACGGTAATACGGCTGCCTACTACACCAGCGGTAACTACAACGGTTTCCGTGCCGGTAAGGGTAAAGTCGACAACAACCTGTACAGCGGCCTTTTCCTGTACTCCGTGGCCGGCCACACCTTTGGTGGCGGTTACCAAGTCAGCAATGGCAGCAGCGACTTCCCTTGGCTGAACCAAGGTGACGGCTCGTCGGCTTACATCACTACCGACATGCAGATCCAGAAGTTCGCCCGTGCTGGCGAGCGTACCTGGCAAGCTCGTTACGCTTATGACTTCGCCAAGGTTGGCGTACCTGGCCTGACGGCTGGCGTTGTGTACCTCAAAGGTAGCAACATCGACACCATCGCGAACACTAACGCACGTACTGAAACCACTGGCCAGTCCGAGTGGGAACGCGACATCACCGTTGCCTACGTGATTCCAGAAGGCCCGCTGAAAAACCTCGGCGTTGCCTGGAAAAACGCGATGTGGCGTACCGACCTGGCGAACACCCGTTCCCAGGACGAAAACCGTCTGATCGTCAGCTACTCGCTGCCACTGTTCTAGTAGTGTGAAGCTGTTGTAAGACTGTAAACCTTGCCCGGCGCAACGCCGGGCAAGGTGTCTTGCTTTTCAAGTCGGGCTCAACCCCCGCAAGCCCTTCCTGAAACCCCTCTTTGTACAGCGTCTCAAGGCCTTCTCGAACCTTGTGATGGATGTTGATCCTCGCCCGTTCCCAAGTCCAATGAACAGATTTTTAATATTCCTTTATCGTCTAGATAAATCGATATTTATTCTTTTTAAATAATTCCTAACCCATGCACAGTGGGCTCCATAAGCACTCACCAGGAGCCACACCATGAGCCTAAGACTGGGCGACATCGCCCCCGACTTTGAACAGGATTCCAGCGCCGGCAAGATTCGTTTCCACGAATGGCTGGGCGATAGCTGGGGCGTGTTGTTTTCCCATCCCGCGGACTTCACTCCGGTGTGCACCACGGAGCTGGGCTTTACCGCCAAGCTCAAGGACGAATTCGCGCAGCGTGGCGTCAAGGCCATTGCCCTGTCGGTCGACCCGGTGGACTCGCACCACAAGTGGATCGAAGACATCAACGAAACCCAGAACACCGTCGTCAACTTCCCGATCCTGGCCGATGCCGATCGCAAGGTGTCGGACCTCTACGACCTGATCCACCCGAATGCCAGTGACACGCTCACCGTGCGTTCCTTGTTCGTGATCGACCCGAACAAGAAGATTCGCCTGACCATCACTTACCCGGCCAGCACCGGCCGTAACTTCCACGAAATCCTGCGGGTCATCGACTCGTTGCAGCTGACCGACAACCACAAGGTCGCCACGCCCGCCAACTGGCAGGACGGCGATGAAGTGGTGATTGTGCCGTCGCTCAAGGACGAGGAAGAGATCAAGCAGCGCTTTCCGAAGGGCTACCGTGCGGTGAAGCCGTACTTGCGGCTAACCCCACAGCCTAACCGTTAACGCAGAACTAAATGTGGGAGCGGGCTTGCTCGCGAAAGCGGTGTGTCATTCAAAGATGCATCAACTGAAAGTCAGCATTCGCGAGCAAGCCCGCTCCCACATTTGTCGGTATTTCCAGTCTCACATAGCAGGGGTTTTCAGGCCGTTTCGACGGCCTTTTTTTTCGCCTTGAGATTAATCGACGGCATATGCATTTATAGAATAAACAAATGAAAAAATAAGATTTTAAGATATATAAATATGCTGATAGGGTCTGTTCCATCTTGGCGACATCGCCACCCAGCGAACCGCCGACACTTGCCCAAGGAATACCTGCATGCTGGTCGTAACACTTGGAGGCAGCCCCAGCCAGCGTTCGCGCTCCGGGGTCTTGCTGGAAAAAACCCGTCAGTGGCTGCAAGACAAAGGCGTGGAAGTGGTGAGTTATCAGATACGGGACTTCCCCGCCGAAGACTTGCTGCACGCCCGCTTCGACAGCCCCAAAGTCATCGACCTGTTGCAGCAAATCGCCAATGCCGACGGCCTGGTCATCGCCACGCCGGTGTACAAGGCCTCGTTTTCCGGCGCGCTGAAAACCGTACTCGACCTGCTGCCCGAGCGCGCCCTGGCCCACAAGATCGTGTTGCCAATGGCCACCGGCGGCAGCATTGCCCACATGCTGGCGGTGGACTACGCCTTGAAGCCGGTGCTGTCGGCCCTCAAGGCCCAGGAACTGCTCCACGGCATCTTTGCCGAAGACAGCCAGATCGCTTACGCCGAAGGCAGTGCCCAGGCGCAACTGGTGCCGGTGCTTGAGCAGCGACTGCACGAGGCCCTCGAGACGCTGTATGGCGCCATGGCCCGTCGCCCCAAACCGCTGGACCCCAATGTGTTGAATGAACGTTTGTTGAGTGCTCGCTGGAGCATTTAAGCCGTACCGGATTTTGTAGTACTCACCTTACTCAGCCGCCAACGGCCAAGCAGGTGCAGCCAACCCCCTCATCGCATTATTTGGAGAGAGCGCCATGCGCACTGTCATCTTGCGTCGTGGTCTGGTCGCACTGTTTGCTGCGGCTGTGTCCTTCGGCGCCATTGTTCAAGCCCAGGCCGCCGAGACGTTGCGGATCGGTTATCAGAAGTACGGCACGCTGGTGCTGCTCAAAGCCAAGGGCTCGCTGGAAAAACGCCTGGCCGCCCAGGGCGTGCAAGTGCAATGGACCGAATTCCCCGGTGGCCCGCAGTTGCTCGAAGGCCTGAACGTCGGTGCGATCGACTTTGGTGTCACCGGCGAAACGCCGCCCGTGTTCGCCCAGGCGGCGGGTGCAGATTTGCTCTACGTCGCCTATGAGCCACCCGCGCCGACCAGTGAAGCGATCCTGGTGCCCAAGGATTCGACGATCAAATCGGTGGCCGAGCTCAAGGGCAAGAAAATCGTGCTCAACAAAGGCTCCAACGTGCACTACCTGTTGGTACGTGCCCTGGAAGATGCCGGCCTCAAATACACCGACGTGCACACCATCTTCCTGCCACCCGCCGATGCCCGCGCCGCGTTCGAGCGTGGCAGCGTCGATGCCTGGGTGATCTGGGACCCGTACCAGGCAGCCGCCGAGAAACAACTGCAAGCGCGCACCCTGCGTGACGGCACCGGCATTGCCGACAACCACCAGTTCTACCTGGCCACCAAGCCCTACGCCACGCAGCACCCGGACGTGATCAAGGCGCTGGTGGAAGAAGTGCGCGCAGTGGGCGAATGGTCCAAGGCCAACCCTCAGGAAGTAACCGAACAAGTCGCGCCACTGCTCGGCTTGCCGGCGGACATCACCCTGACCTCGGTCAAGCGCCAAGGCTACGGCGCGCTGTTCCTGACCCCGGAAGTGGTCGCCGCCCAGCAGAAAATCGCCGACACCTTCTACCAGCTCAAATTGATCCCCAAACCCTTGAGCATCAAGGACGTGATCTGGACTCCATCCGCCGCCGTCGCCACAGCGCCGTAATCCGACTTCTTCAGGAGACAACTCCATGAGCCTCAATATTTTCTGGTTCCTGCCTACCCACGGCGACGGCCATTACCTTGGCACCGCCGAAGGCGCCCGCGCCGTCGATCACGGTTATCTGCAGCAAGTGGCCCAGGCGGCTGACCGCCTGGGGTTCGGCGGGGTGCTGATTCCTACCGGCCGCTCCTGTGAAGACTCGTGGCTGGTCGCCGCCTCGCTGATCCCGGTAACCCAGCGACTGAAATTCCTTGTCGCGCTGCGCCCCGGCATCATCTCCCCGACGGTGGCGGCGCGTCAGGCCGCGACCCTGGACCGGTTGTCCGGCGGGCGGGCTTTGTTCAACCTGGTCACCGGCGGTGATCCGGAAGAGCTGGCTGGCGATGGCTTGTTCCTCAGCCATGAAGAGCGTTACCAGGCTTCGGTGGAGTTCACCCGCATCTGGCGCCGCGTGCTCGAAGGCGAAACCGTGGATTACGACGGCGAACACATCAGTGTCAAAGGCGCCAAATTGCTTTACCCGCCGATCCAGCAGCCACGTCCGCCGCTGTACTTCGGTGGCTCGTCTGAAGCCGCCCAGGACCTGGCAGCCGAACAGGTGGAAATGGTGTTGACCTGGGGCGAACCACCGGCCGCCGTCGCGGAAAAGATCGAGCAGGTGCGGGCCAAGGCAGCAAAACTTGGGCGCACCGTGCGCTTCGGTATTCGCCTGCATGTCATCGTGCGCGAAACCAACGATGACGCGTGGAAAGCCGCCGACAAACTGATTTCCCATCTGGATGACGAAACCATCGCCCGCGCCCAGGCGTCCCTGGCGCGTTTCGATTCCGTTGGTCAGCAGCGCATGGCCGCCTTGCACGGCGGTAACCGCGACAACCTCGAAGTCAGCCCCAACCTGTGGGCCGGTGTCGGCCTGGTGCGTGGCGGTGCGGGCACTGCACTGGTGGGTGATGGCCCAACCGTTGCGGCGCGGGTCAAGGAATACGCCGCGCTGGGCATCGACACTTTTATCTTCTCCGGTTACCCACACCTGGAAGAGTCGTATCGGGTTGCCGAGCTGTTGTTCCCGCACCTGGATATCGAGCGTCCCGAGCTGCCAAAAAGCGCCGGTTACGTCAGCCCGTTCGGCGAAATGGTCGCCAACGACATCCTTCCCAAAGCTGCGTCGCAGAGCTGAGGCGCCATTATGGATTTTGAAAAATTAAGTCATCGTGTTGCGCCCTGGGTGCTGCCGATTTTACTGCTGGCGGTGTGGCAGTTGTCGGTGTCGGCGGGCTGGTTGTCGACGCGCATTCTGCCGGCGCCCAGCGCCGTGATCGAAGCGGGCGTCAACCTGGTACGCAGCGGCGAAATCTGGACGCACCTGGCCATCAGCGGCTGGCGTGCCGGGCTGGGCTTTGTGATCGGTGGCAGCATCGGTTTGGCCCTGGGCTTTATCACCGGCCTGTCGAAGTGGGGCGAGCGCCTGCTGGACAGCTCGGTGCAGATGATCCGCAACGTGCCGCACCTGGCGTTGATTCCGCTGGTGATTTTGTGGTTCGGCATTGACGAGACCGCGAAGATTTTCCTGGTCGCCCTCGGCACGCTGTTCCCGATTTACCTGAATACCTACCACGGCATCCGCAACGTCGACCCGGCGCTGGTGGAGATGTCGCGCAGCTACGGTTTGTCCGGTTTCAGCCTGTTCTGGCAAGTGATCCTGCCGGGCGCGTTGCCTTCGATTCTGGTGGGCGTGCGCTTCGCCCTGGGCTTTATGTGGCTGACGCTGATCGTGGCGGAAACCATCTCGGCCAGTTCCGGCATCGGTTACCTGGCGATGAACGCCCGCGAATTCCTGCAAACCGACGTGGTGGTACTGGCGATTGTGCTCTACGCCATCCTCGGCAAACTCGCCGACCTCGCGGCGCGTGGCCTGGAGCGTGTGTGGCTGCGCTGGCATCCGGCTTACCAAGTAAATAAAGGAGGTGCGGCATGACCGCTCAACAACCTCCGCGCCTGCTCAAGGGCATCCCGCTGGCGGTGCGCAAATTGCGCAAGGCCTTTGGTGCGCGGGAAGTACTCAAAGAGATTGATCTGCACATTCCGGCCGGTCAGTTCGTGGCCGTGGTCGGCCGCAGCGGCTGCGGCAAAAGTACCTTGCTGCGTCTGCTCGCAGGCCTGGATAAAGCCAGTGGCGGCGAGCTGCTGGCCGGCTCCGCGCCGTTGAGCGAGGCGATTGAAGACACGCGGTTGATGTTCCAGGAAGCGCGTTTGCTGCCGTGGAAAAAAATCATCGACAACGTGGGCCTGGGCCTTAAAGGCAACTGGCGTCCCAAGGCATTGGAAGCGTTGGAGGCAGTGGGTTTGGCCGAGCGCGCCAATGAGTGGCCGGCGGCCTTGTCCGGTGGCCAGAAGCAACGCGTGGCCCTGGCTCGCGCGTTGATTCACCAGCCGCGCCTGTTGCTGCTCGATGAGCCGTTGGGGGCGCTGGACGCCCTGACCCGCATCGAGATGCAGCAACTGATCGAAAATCTTTGGCAGAAGCACGGCTTCACCGTGTTGCTGGTCACCCATGATGTCAGCGAAGCCGTGGCGATTGCTGACCGCGTGATTCTGATTGAAGACGGCGAAATCGGCCTCGACCTGATCGTCGACCTGCCACGCCCGCGTGCCCGTGGCTCACATCGCCTGGCCGCGCTGGAAGCTGAAGTGCTTAACCGGGTGCTGTCGCTGCCAGGCTCACCGCCGGAACCTGAACCTGTTTCACCGCTGCCTACGCAATTGCGTTGGGCTCAATAACTCATAGAGGAAAACCATCATGACTATCAAAGCCATCAACGTACGTAACCAGTTCAAAGGCACCATCAAGGAAATCGTCGAAGGCGACGTGCTGTCGGAAATCGACGTGCAGACCGCGTCCGGCATCGTGACTTCGGTGATCACGACTCGCTCGGTCAAAGAGCTGGAACTGGTGATTGGCAGCGAAGTGATTGCCTTTGTGAAGTCCACCGAGGTGTCGATCGCCAAGTTGTGATCACTCCACTGATCGTTCCCACGCTCCGCGTGGTAATGCATCCCGTGACGCTCTGCGTCACCGCAATGCAGGCGGGACGCGGAGCGTCCCAGGCGGCATTCCCACGCAGAGCGTGGGAGCGATCAGCGCTTGGGCAAATACGCCGGCAAATAAAGCCCCACATACGCATCAAACACCCGCATCCCTTCCTCGGCCATGCGCGGCGTAATCTGCCCATGCTGATGCACCGATCGCGCGTACACGCGGTCGCTCAACTCCAGCGCCAGCGCGAACACGTCCACGTCGGTGGGCAAGGTCGGCACTTCGAAGTGGCGGTTGAACACGTCAAGCATTAAATCCCCCAGCTCCAAATCATGCTGACGGTCCGCCTGGGTCACTTCGGCAAGCCCGTGCTGCGCCAGGATCAACTGGCGTGCGGCCGCGTCGTTGCTGTAGATGCTGAGCATGCGTTGCTCGACGATAGAGGACAGGTCGCGCCACACCTTGAGTGAATCATGCTCGATGGGGGCCTGGATCGCCGCGCGGAAAGCGGCATGGACATCGGCGGTCAATGCCTCCAGCAGCGCCGGCACGCTGGCGAAAAAGTGATACACCGACGACGGTGGGATCTGCGCCCGTTCGGCCACGCTGTAGATCGACAAGCTCGCCACGCCTTCGCTCGCCAGCAAGGTGCGGGCGGCGTCGAGGATCGCATCGATCCGGGCCTGGCTGCGGGCGCGGGGTTTGCGAGTGGCGGCGGGGCGGGTGGGCATGGAAGTCTCCTACAAGGCAGAGCGCATTGTATGAGCAGGAGGGTGTGTTGTCTGCCAGGGCGTCATCGCAGGCAAGCCAGCTCCCACACTTTGATCTGTGAACGCATTCAAGTGTGGGAGCTGGCTTGCCTGCGATGAATACAACGCGGTCTACCGGAATAAACTCAAAAAAATGCCGCAGGCCATAAAGCCTGCGGCATTTTTTAAAGCAGCAACGGCTTACACCGTATGCAGATACCAGTTGTACTCAAGGTCGGAGATGGAGTGTTCAAACTCTTCCAGCTCACTTTCCTTACAGGCGACGAAGATATCGATGTATTTAGGATCGATGTACTTGGCCATCACCTCGCTGTCGTCCAACTCACGCAATGCATCGCGCAGGTTGTTCGGCAGGCTCTGTTCGTTCTGCTCGTAGCTGTTGCCTTCCACTGGAGCGCCAGGCTCGATCTTGTTGGTAAGACCGTGGTGCACGCCCGCCAAGACCGAAGCCATCAGCAGGTACGGGTTGGCGTCGGCACCGGCCACGCGGTGTTCGATACGCACGGCATCGGACGAGCCGGTGGGTACGCGAATGGCCACAGTGCGGTTATCCAGGCCCCAGCACGGCGAGTTCGGCACGTAGAACTGTGCGCCGAAACGACGGTAGGAGTTGACGTTGGGGCACAGGAACGCCATTTGGGCGGGCAGGGTCTCGAGCACACCGCCGATCGCGTGACGCAATGCGGCGTTCTGCTCGGGATCCTCGCTGGCAAAAATATTCTTGCCGTCCTTGTCCAAAATGGAGATGTGTACGTGCAAACCGTTGCCTGCCTGGCCTGGGTAAGGCTTGGCCATGAAGGTGGTGTCCATCTCATGGTCGTAGGCGATGTTCTTGATCAGGCGCTTGAGCAGTACCGCGTAGTCGCAGGCCTTGATCGGGTCGGCGACGTGGTGCAGGTTCACTTCGAACTGCGCCGGGGCACTTTCCTTGACGATGGCGTCAGCCGGGATGCCTTGCTCTTTGGCACCTTCCAGAATGTCCTGGAGGCAGTCGACGTATTCGTCGAGGTCGTCGATCAGGTACACCTGTGTCGAGTGCGGGCGTTTGCCGGAGATCGGCGAGCGGGGCGGTTGTGGGCGGCCGTTCACGTTCTCCTGGTCGATCAGGTAGAACTCAAGCTCGAAGGCGGCGCAGATGGTCAGACCGAGGTCGTCAAATTTGCTTACAACTTGGCGGAGCACTTCGCGAGGATCGGCGAAGAAAGGTTCACCTTCAAGTTCGTGCATGGTCATCAGCAGTTGCGCGGTTGGGCGCTTTTGCCAGGGTTCATTGCACAGGGTGTCGGGGATTGGATAACAGATTCGGTCAGCATCACCGATGTCCAGACCCAGGCCGGTGCTTTCCACCGTCGAGCCGTTGATATCCAGGGCAAATAAAGAGGCAGGCAGGTTAATGCCCTTCTCGTAAACCTTGTGGAGGCTGGTGCGTTCGATGCGCTTACCGCGCACCACACCATTCATATCCGCAATTAGAAGGTCTACGTACAGAACCTCAGGATGATCCTTAAGGAACGCGTTCGCTTCGTTAAGCTGAACGGCACGCGGGGGTACCGACATGATGCAACACCTTTGTTGTTAAAAATATCAATCATTGATCTTTTCTGGTTTCAGTCAACCCGAACGGCATGCCGAAGTCAAGCGAGGCCTTTTTTGCCCTAAAAAAGCGCCTTGAGGCCTTTTTTGGGGCTTTTTGGGGCGGTTTTTTGGGTTTGAAGGGCTTGGGACTAGCAGGCTAAAGCGGGCCGTGTTGTATTTTTTACGGGGGTGTTGTGTAAAAAAATGAACAAGGCTAAGCTCGATTCAAACCCATAACAGCAATAATACCGGGGTGCTTCATGTCTCGCCTGCCGTTAATCGGCGTCACCGCCTGCTCCAAACAGGTCGGTTTGCATGCTTATCACATCAGTGGCGACAAATACGTCCGTGCAGTCGCAGTCGCTGCCAAGGGCTTGCCATTGATCATTCCATCCTTGGGTGATCTGCTCGACCCGGCCAATATTCTTGACGGCCTGGATGGCATTCTCTTTACCGGCTCCCCGTCCAATATCGAACCCTTTCACTACGATGGTCCGGCCAGCGCGCCCGGGACTGCTCATGATTCTGCACGCGACCAGACCACCTTGCCGTTGCTGCGCGCCGCGATTGCGGCCGGCGTGCCGGTGCTGGGCATCTGCCGTGGCTTTCAGGAAATGAACGTGGCGTTCGGCGGCAGCCTGCACCAGAAGGTTCATGAAGTGCCGGGCATGATGGATCACCGCGAAGACGAGACCCAGCCGCTGGAAGTCCAGTACGGCCCGGCGCACGCCGTGGCGATTACCCCCAATGGGGTATTGGCAGGCCTGGGTTTGCCGCCGACGATCCAGGTCAACTCGATTCATAGCCAGGGCGTTGATCGCCTGGCGCCGGGTATGCAGGTCGAAGCGACCGCACCCGATGGGTTGATCGAAGCTTTTTCTTACACGTCGGGCAAGGCTTTTGCTTTAGGAGTGCAATGGCACCCCGAATGGCAGGTAAGCTCTAACCCGCACTACCTCGCGATCTTCCAGGCCTTTGGCTCGGCTTGTCGAAAGCGGGCGATGCAACGCGACGCGGATGCTGCGTCAACCAACGCCTGACCTTTAATGGATGTCAGGAAACACAGCCCAGAGGCATTTATGAGTAACAACCTCGACCAGCTCACCGATTGGTTGAAAGACCACAAGATCACAGAAGTCGAATGCATGATTGGCGACCTCACGGGCATCACCCGGGGCAAGATCTCGCCGACCAACAAGTTCATCGCCGAAAAAGGCATGCGCCTGCCCGAGAGCGTTCTGTTGCAGACCGTGACCGGCGACTATGTCGAAGACGACATCTATTACGAATTGCTCGACCCGGCCGACATCGACATGATCTGCCGCCCCGACCAGAACGCGGTATTCCTGGTGCCTTGGGCCATCGAGCCCACCGCCCAGGTGATCCACGACACCTACGACAAACAAGGCAACCCCATCGAGCTGTCGCCGCGCAACGTGCTCAAGAAGGTACTCAAGCTCTATTCCGACCGGGGCTGGCAGCCGATCGTGGCGCCGGAGATGGAGTTCTACCTGACCAAGCGCTGCGAAGACCCGGACTTCCCGTTGCAACCGCCGATTGGCCGTTCCGGTCGCCCGGAGACGGGCCGCCAGTCCTTCTCTATAGAAGCCGCCAACGAATTCGACCCGTTGTTCGAAGACGTCTACGACTGGTGCGAACTGCAGGAGCTGGACCTCGACACGCTGATTCACGAGGACGGCACGGCGCAGATGGAAATCAACTTCCGTCACGGCGATGCTTTGTCCCTGGCCGACCAGATCCTGGTGTTCAAGCGCACCATGCGTGAAGCCGCGCTCAAGCACAACGTGGCCGCCACCTTTATGGCCAAGCCGATGACCGGCGAGCCGGGCAGCGCGATGCACCTGCACCAGAGCATCATCGACATCGCTACCGGCAAGAACGTCTTCTCTAATGAAGACGGGACCATGAGCCAGCTGTTCCTGAACCACATTGGCGGCCTGCAGAAATTCATCCCTGAATTGCTGCCGCTGTTTGCCCCCAACGTGAACTCGTTCCGCCGCTTCCTGCCCGACACCTCGGCGCCGGTTAACGTGGAGTGGGGCGAAGAGAACCGCACCGTCGGCCTGCGTGTACCGGATGCCGGCCCGCAGAACCGCCGTGTCGAAAACCGCCTGCCAGGCGCCGATGCCAACCCGTACCTGGCGATTGCCGCCAGCTTGCTGTGTGGCTACATCGGCATGGTCGAAGGCCATAACCCCAGCGCACCTGTAGTGGGTCGTGGTTACGAGCGCCGCAACCTGCGCCTGCCGTTGACCATCGAAGACGCCCTGGAGCGCATGGAAAACAGCAAGACCATCGAGAAGTACCTGGGGCAGAAATTCATCACAGGCTACGTCGCGGTCAAGCGGGCCGAGCATGAAAACTTCAAGCGCGTGATCAGTTCGTGGGAGCGGGAATTCCTGCTCTTCGCCGTCTGATGCGCCGGGCGCGCGGGGCAACCCGCGCGCCCTTCACCGAAAAAGTCTAGGAGACCGGTATGTCCAGCAACAACCCGCAAACCCGTGAATGGCAAGCCTTGAGCAATGATCACCACCTGGCGCCGTTCAGCGACTTCAAGCAATTGAAAGAGAAAGGCCCACGGATCATCACCAAAGCCCACGGCGTTTACCTGTGGGACAGCGAAGGCAACAAGATCCTCGACGGCATGGCCGGCCTGTGGTGCGTGGCGATCGGTTACGGTCGCGATGAACTGGCTGACGCCGCCGCCAAGCAGATGAAAGAACTGCCGTACTACAACCTGTTCTTCCAGACCGCGCACCCGCCGGTGCTGGAGTTGGCCAAAGTCATTGCCGATGTCGCGCCTGCCGGCATGAACCACGTGTTCTTTACCGGTTCCGGCTCCGAAGGCAACGACACCATGCTGCGCATGGTCCGCCACTACTGGGCGGTCAAGGGCCAGCCGAACAAGAAAACCATCATCAGCCGCAAGAATGGCTACCACGGTTCCACCGTGGCCGGCGCGAGCCTGGGCGGCATGACCTATATGCATGAACAGGGCGACCTGCCGATTCCGGGCATCACCCACATCGCCCAGCCGTACTGGTATGGCGACGGCGGCGACATGAGCCCGGAAGAGTTCGGGATCTGGGCTGCCAATCAGTTGGAAGAAAAGATTCTGGAACTGGGCGTGGACAACGTCGGTGCCTTTATTGCCGAGCCGATCCAGGGTGCCGGTGGCGTGATCGTGCCGCCTGAGACCTACTGGCCGCGCATCAAGGAAATCCTCGCCAAGTACGACATCCTGTTCGTCGCCGACGAAGTGATCTGCGGTTTTGGCCGCACCGGTGAGTGGTTTGGCAGTGATTTCTACGACCTCAAGCCGCACATGATGACCATCGCCAAAGGCCTGACCTCGGGTTACATCCCCATGGGCGGCCTGATCGTGCACGACGACGTGGTTGCCGTGCTCAACGAAGGCGGCGATTTCAACCACGGCTTCACCTATTCCGGTCACCCGGTGGCCGCCGCCGTGGCCCTGGAAAACATCCGCATCATGCGCGATGAAAAAATCATTAAGCGTGTGCACGAAGAAGCGGCACCGTATTTGCAGAAACGTCTGAGGGAACTGGCTGATCACCCGCTGGTGGGTGAAGTGCGCGGTGTGGGCATGCTCGGGGCGATTGAGCTGGTGCAGGACAAGGCCACGCGCAAACGTTACGAAGGCCGTGGTGTGGGCATGATCTGCCGCACGTTCTGCTTCGAGAATGGCCTGATCATGCGCGCCGTGGGCGACACCATGATCATTTCGCCGCCGCTGGTGATCAGCAACGCGGAAATCGACGAGCTGGTGACCAAGGCTCGCCACTGCCTGGACCTGACTTTGGCGGCATTGCAGGGCTAAGTGCTAGGCTCAGAACGCAGCGGCTTTCGGGCGCTGCATTCTGAGCAGCTATAAATGAGGCTTTGGTTGAAAGCCGGCCTCGGAACTTGCCAGACTGTCGCCCTGTTTTGTTGCCCTTTAGACGGGCCGCTTAACACTGTAAGAACGTGGCCCAAAAAAGAAAAATTGGAGCATCACCAAATGAAGGCATTAGGTTTGAAGAACGCTGGCAAGACCCTCCTCGCCTTGTCCCTGTTGGGCGCAATGGCGGGCGCGGCCCAGGCAGACGATAAAGTCCTGCATGTGTACAACTGGTCCGACTACATTGCACCGGACACCATCGCCAACTTTGAAAAAGAGTCCGGCATCAAGGTGGTGTACGACGTTTTTGACAGCAACGAGACCCTCGAAGCCAAGTTGCTGGCAGGCAAGTCCGGTTACGACATCGTCGTGCCGTCGAACAACTTCCTCGCCAAGCAGATCAAGGCCGGTGTCTATCAGGAGCTGGACAAGTCCAAGCTGACTAACTACGACAACCTGAATAAATCCCTGCTCAAAGCCGTGTCGATCAGCGACCCGGACAACAAGCACGCCTTCCCGTACATGTGGGGCTCGATCGGCATCGGCTACAACCCGGAGAAGGTCAAGGCTGCACTGGGTATCGACAAGATCGACTCGTGGGACGTGCTGCTCAAGCCTGAAAACATCGCCAAGCTGAAAAGCTGTGGTGTGAGCTTCCTTGATTCGCCAACCGAAATGCTCCCGGTGGCACTGCACTACCTGGGCCTGCCGACCGACACCCAGAAGAAAGCTGACCTCAAGCAAGCTGAAGACCTGTTCCTCAAGCTGCGTCCATCGATCGGCTACTTCCACTCGTCCAAGTACATCTCGGACCTGGCCAACGGCAACATCTGCGTAGCCGTGGGTTACTCGGGTGACATCCAGCAGGCCAAGTCCCGCGCGGCTGAAGCCGGTGGCAAGGTCAAAGTGGCCTACGACATTCCGAAAGAAGGCGCCGGCAGCTTCTTCGACATGGTCGCCATCCCTAAAGATGCCGAAAACGTCGACGCCGCCTACAAGTTCATGAACTACCTGCTCAAGCCGGAAGTCATGGCCTCGATCACCAACAGCGTGCGTTTCCCGAACGGTAACGAGAAGGCTACCGCACTGGTCGACAAAGACATCACCAGCGACCCGGGCATCTACCCGCCAGCCGATGTGCAGGCCAAGCTCTACGCCATTGCTGACTTGCCGGCTGCAACCCAGCGTGAAATGACACGCAGCTGGACCAAGATCAAATCGGGTAAATAAACGTTGAAACCTGTGGGAGCGGGCTTGCCCGCTCCTGCACAAACCCGTTCACAAAAATTAAATGACAGAAAGTTTTGCCGGATCGGTTTATCGAGGGTAAGTTGCGCGCCGGTTTTGTTGCCGGGCAACAACTTTAAGGCCCAACTATTTAAGAGGACCTCCACTTGCCAATTTCTTTATTTCGCAAAGCCATGCTGGTGGGTGCAGGTATCACGCTGGCTGTGAGCGTGCAGGCCGCACCGACGGTGCATATTTATAACTGGTCGGACTACATTGGCCCGGACACCCTGGCCAACTTTGAAAAGGCGACAGGCATCAAGCCCGTGTATGACGTGTTTGATTCCAACGAAACCCTGGAAGGCAAGTTGCTCGCCGGTCGTACCGGTTACGACGTGGTGGTGCCGTCCAACCATTTTCTCGGCAAGCAGATCAAGGCTGGCGCGTTCCAGAAGCTCGATAAGTCATTGCTGACAAACTATGCCAACCTCGACCCGGCGCTGCTGAAGCGCCTGGAAAAGAACGATCCAGGTAACCAGTATTCCGTGCCGTACCTGTGGGGTACCAACGGCATTGGCTACAACGTCGATAAAGTCAAAGAAGTGCTGGGCGTCGACCATATCGACTCCTGGGCCGTGCTGTTCGAGCCGGAGAACATGAAGAAGCTCGCCACCTGTGGCGTTTCGTTCATGGACTCGGCCGATGAAATGCTGCCGGCGGTGCTCAACTACATGGGCCTGAACCCCAACAGCACCAACCCTGAAGACTACAAGAAGGCCGAAGAGAAGCTGCTCAAAGTGCGGCCCTACGTGACCTATTTCCATTCTTCCAAATACATCTCGGACCTGGCCAACGGCAACATTTGCGTGGCAGCCGGTTTCTCCGGTGATGTGTTCCAGGCCAAGGCCCGTGCGGCCGAGGCTGGCAAAGGCGTGAACATCGCCTACACGATTCCCAAAGAAGGCGGCAATTTGTGGTTTGACGTCCTGGCGATTCCCAAGGACGCCACCAACGTCAAAGAGGCCCACGCCTTCATCAACTATTTACTGCAACCTGAGGTGATCGCTCAGGTCAGTGATCAAGTCGGTTACGCCAACCCTAACCCAGGCGCGGACAAACTGATGGAGCAATCGATACGCACTGACGCAGCGGTTTACCCACCGCAGGCGGTTCTCGACCGGACGTTCGTCAACTTCGAGCTACCCCCGAAAGTGCAACGTTTAATGACCCGTAGCTGGACCAAGGTCAAGACGGGCAAGTAAAGCTCAAACTATCCAAGGTTTTGCCCGTCTTGGGCGAACCTCAAATTTTGTTGGGAGTTTCGTAAATGGCAGTTGCCTCCGGCGCCTATAAGAAAGCCCTCGAGGGCGACCAGACACCGAAAAAGGTGTTGGTCAAAATCGACCGGGTCACGAAGAAGTTCGACGAGACGATTGCCGTGGACGATGTGTCCCTGGAAATCAAAAAAGGCGAGATCTTCGCCTTGCTCGGCGGCTCGGGTTCGGGCAAATCCACCCTGCTGCGCATGCTCGCAGGCTTCGAGCGCCCAACGGAAGGTCGCATCTACCTCGACGGTGTGGACATCACCGACATGCCGCCCTACGAGCGGCCGATCAACATGATGTTCCAGTCCTACGCCTTGTTCCCACACATGACCGTGGCGCAGAACATCGCCTTCGGCCTGCAACAGGACAAGATCCCCAAGGCTGAAGTCGACGCCCGCGTGGCCGAGATGCTCAAGCTGGTGCAGATGAGCCAGTACGCCAAGCGCAAGCCGCACCAACTGTCCGGTGGCCAGCGCCAGCGTGTGGCGTTGGCACGTTCCCTGGCCAAGCGCCCGAAACTGCTGCTGCTCGATGAGCCGATGGGCGCATTGGACAAAAAGCTGCGTTCGCAGATGCAGCTGGAACTGGTGGAAATCATCGAGCGCGTGGGCGTGACCTGCGTGATGGTGACCCACGACCAGGAAGAGGCCATGACCATGGCCGAGCGCATCGCGATCATGCATCTGGGCTGGATCGCGCAGATCGGCAGCCCGATCGACATCTACGAAACCCCAACCAGCCGCCTGGTGTGCGAGTTCATCGGCAACGTGAACATTTTCGACACCCAAGTGGTGGACGACGCCGAAGGCCACGCGGTGCTCAAGTGCCCGGACCTGGACCGCGACATCTACGTGGGCTACGGCATCGCCACCTCGGTGGAAGACAAGTCGGTGACCTACGCGATCCGCCCGGAAAAGCTGCTGGTCACCACCGAAATGCCGACCTGCGAGCACAACTGGTCCAGCGGCAAGGTGCACGACATCGCCTACCTGGGCGGCCATTCGGTGTTCTACGTGGAACTGCCAAGCGGCAAGCTGGTGCAGTCCTTCGTGGCCAACGCCGAACGCCGTGGCCAGCGCCCAACCTGGGGTGACCAGGTGTACGTGTGGTGGGAAGACGACAGCGGCGTGGTACTTCGCTCATGAACATGAAGAAGTTCAAACGCCAGCTGCAACGAATAACACCCGGTGGCCGGCATGTGGTCATCGGGATCCCTTTCCTCTGGCTGTTCCTGTTTTTTGCGCTGCCGTTCTTCATCGTCCTGAAGATCAGCTTTGCCGAAGCCGACGTGGCGATCCCGCCTTACACCGAGATCTACACCTTCGTTGAGCAAAAGCTGCAATTGGTGCTCAACCTGGGCA
>NZ_JAAQWL010000010.1:0-282739 GCF_012985495.1 Pseudomonas sp. WS 5146 | reverse complement strand
GTTAGCGGGAGGCGAATTCTACAGCGTTACACGCTGCTGTCAACACCTCTTTTTCAACTTCCTTTTGGCTTCGATGAACTGAAGCAACTTGCTGCCGAAAACTTCGTAACTCGTTGTTTACCAAGGAGTTTTCCGTTTCGACTGCGCCGGAAGTGGGGCGAATTATAGACTTCTAGAATCTGCCGTCAACACTTAATTTAGCGCCTCTATCAATAAGTCAGAATTGATCAAAAAACAACCAGACCAACGCTCTTTGATCAAACTACTTATATAGAAGAGCAGCTTCAGATAACGCCCGCAGCCTTCAGCGCAGCCACATTCGCCGAATCCAGACCCAACACCCCCTGCAGCACCTGCACCGTATGCTCGCCCAATAGAGGAGGCGCATTACGATATTCCACCGGTGTCTTGGACAACCGCATCGGACTGGCGACCTGAGGCACCATCCCCGCCAATGCATGCGGCAACGCCATCGCCAACCCACGCGCCTTGACCTGCGGGTCGGCAAACACCTGCGCCAGATCATTGATCGGCCCACACGGCACGCCTACTTGCTCCAACTGCGACACCCACTCAGCCGTCGTCTTGAACACTGTGGCCTGGCGAATCAGCGGAATCAGCTCCGCACGGTTAGCCACCCGCACCTTGTTAGTCGCGAAGCGCGGATCATCCGCCCACTGCGGCTGCCCGGCCACCTCAGCAAACTTGCGAAACTGTCCGTCATTACCCACCGTCAGAATGAAGTCGCCATCAGCCGTGGGAAAGTCCTGGTAAGGCACAATATTGGGGTGAGCATTGCCCAGGCGCTTGGGCGCGATACCCGTCGTCAGGTAATTCATCGCCTGATTGGCCAGGCACGCCACCTGCACATCCAGCAACGCCATGTCGATATGCTGCCCACCGCCGTCATGATCCCGATGAGCCAGCGCCGCCAGGATCGCCACGGTCGAGTACAGCCCCGTCAGGATATCCGTCAACGCCACGCCCACCTTTACCGGCCCAGCTCCCTCATCACCCTCGGGCCGACCGGTCAGGCTCATAAGCCCACCCAGCCCCTGGATCATAAAGTCGTAGCCTGCACGCGTCGCATAAGGCCCCGTCTGGCCGAAGCCTGTGATCGAGCAATAGATCAACTCTGGATTGATTTCCTTGAGCGATTCATAGTCCAGCCCATACGCCGCCAGACCACCCACCTTGAAGTTCTCGATCAGGATATCGGACTTGGCCGCCAGGTCGCGCACCAACTTCTGCCCCTCCGGGCGCGTGAAGTCGATGGTCACCGACTCCTTGTTACGGTTGGCCGACAGGTAATACGCCGCCTCACTGGTGTTCTCGCCATAGGCGTCTTTAAGGAAGGGCGGCCCCCATGCCCGCGTATCATCGCCACTGCCCGGCCGCTCAACCTTGATCACCTCGGCCCCAAGGTCTGCAAGGATCTGCCCGGACCACGGGCCGGCCAGCACTCGTGACAAATCCAATACCCGCAGATGTGAAAGCGCCCCCATGCCGTTCTCCTATTAATAGAACGCTTGAAGACCGGTCTGCGCGCGCCCAAGAATCAAGGCGTGCACGTCATGGGTGCCCTCATAGGTATTGACCACCTCCAGGTTGACCAGGTGACGCGCCACCCCGAACTCATCCGAAATACCGTTGCCGCCCAACATGTCCCGCGCCATGCGCGCGATATCCAGGGACTTGCCACACGAGTTGCGCTTCATGATCGACGTGATCTCAACCGCCGCCGTCCCTTCATCCTTCATGCGCCCCAAACGCAGGCAGCCTTGCAAGGCCAGGGTGATTTCGGTCTGCATATCTGCCAGCTTCTTCTGGATCAGTTGGGTAGCCGCCAAGGGCCGCCCAAACTGCTGACGGTCCAGGGTGTACTGACGAGCGGTATGCCAGCAAAACTCGGCAGCCCCCAGCGCCCCCCAGGAAATGCCATAGCGTGCCGAGTTAAGACAAGTGAAAGGCCCCTTCAGGCCGCGCACATCCGGGAAGATGTTCTCCTCGGGTACAAACACGTTATCCATGACGATCTCACCGGTAATCGAAGCCCGCAGGCCGACCTTGCCGTGAATCGCCGGAGCGCTCAGCCCCTTCCACCCCTTCTCCAAGACAAAACCACGGATATCACCCGCATCGTCCTTACCCCACACCACAAACACATCGGCGATCGGGCTGTTGGTGATCCACATCTTGGCGCCGGTCAGGCTGTAGCCGCCATCGACCTTACGTGCACGGGTAATCATCGCACCCGGGTCAGAACCGTGGTTAGGCTCGGTCAGGCCGAAACAGCCGATCCACTCGCCCGATGCCAGCTTTGGCAGGTACTTCTGCTTTTGCGCCTCGGTGCCAAATTCGTTGATCGGCACCATCACCAATGACGACTGCACACTCATCATTGAGCGATAACCGGAGTCGACACGCTCCACCTCACGGGCAATCAGCCCGTAGCTCACGTAGTTCAGGCCACTGCCGCCGTACTGCTCAGGGATCATCGCGCCCAGCAGGCCGGTTTCACCCATCTCGCGAAAAATCGCAGGGTCGGTCTTTTCATGGCGAAAGGCTTCGAGCACACGCGGCGCCAGCTTGTCCTGGGCGAATTGCTCAGCACTGTCGCGCACCATGCGCTCTTCTTCGGTGAGCTGTTGATCCAGCAACAGCGGATCGATCCAGTTGAAGCTTGCCTTGCCAGCCATGAATAAGTCCTCGGGGAAGAAAACAGAAGTCGTGGATGCAGCCTAGGCCGAGCCACCGCAGAGGGCAAACGAGGTTTATGCATAGGGTTGTGCTAATTTCTCACTTCGTAATGAGCTAGAAGCGCACAAATGCGCTTTATGAGTGAGTACAACGTACATGCGCAGAAAAATTCCCAGCACCACCGCCCTGGTCAGCTTTGAAGCAGCGGCCCGCCACGAGAGCTTTACCAAGGCGGCGCACGAGCTTTCACTCACTCAAGGCGCCATCTGTCGACAGATCGCCAGTCTGGAGGAGTTTTTGAGTGTCGAGCTATTTCGACGCTCACGGCGGGGCGTCAAGCTGACGGAAGCGGGGCTGTCGTATAGCCGTCGCATTGCCATGCAACTGGACGCCGTAGAACGCGATACCTTGTCGGTCATGGGGCAGCAAGGTGCGAATGTCATCGAGCTGGCAGTGGTGCCAACGTTCGGCACCCAATGGCTGATCCCACGGCTTAAGGACTTCCAGCACCAACACCCGGAAGTCACGGTCAACCTCACCAACCGCACGCGCCCTTTTTTGTTTGCCGACACCGAGTTCGACGCCGCCATCTACTTTGGCGATGCCGATTGGTCGGGCACCGAATCCCACCGACTGATGGGCGAAAACCCCGTTCCCGTGTGCAGTCCGCGCTTACTGGGCAGCCGTGCCCACTTCAGCCCGGAAGAGATCGCCCAACTGCCACTGCTGCAACAAACCACTCGGCCATATGCCTGGCGCCAGTGGTTCAGCGCGCAACAACTGAACATACCTCGCGACATGACAGGCCCGCGTTACGAGCTATTCTCGATGTTGTCGCAGGCAGCCATGCATGACATGGGGATCGCGCTGATTCCGCCTTTCCTCATCCAGCGCGAGCTGGAGGAGAAGCATCTGGTGATCGCAAGCCTCGAAGCGCTGAGCAGCACAAAGGCTTACTACCTGATGATTCCCGAAAGAAAAGTCGAATCTGCGTCGCTGCACGCGTTTAGAGATTGGCTGATCGACCAGTCACAGCGCTATAACCCCAGCATTTAAAGGGTAAGGTTATTTTATTGACCTTGTAGTCAAGTAAATTAAGCGCCTACAGATGTAACTATATGTCGTGTTTTGGAAGACTGTACCTCTCAGCGTAAAAATGAGCTTAACGCCATGACTGACAAGGCTTGTAGCGACTATCAGCTGCCAATGCCCGACCATTCACGGCAAAGATAGGAAAACCGTCTACAACCCTCTAAAACCCTTTAAACACCTGTATTTAAAGAGGTTATTTTGCCATGTTGCGACAATCAGTCACAGGGTGACTTGTAGTTAATTTTTCGTCACCCGTCATAATCCCTTGAAGGCCGTAAAGTTCGCCTGCAAAATGCCGCGCCCCGCTGTCATTTCAGCGGGATCGTGCTGATCGGCCGCCCCAGCTGCGCCCCTCACGGTGCACTGGCCTTTTTACAAAAAGATCAAAAGCAAAAAGATCATGCAGGAGATTTGACGTGCACATTGGTGTTCCTCTCGAAACCCAGACCGGTGAAACGCGGGTGGCTGCCACCCCGGAAACCATCAAGAAGCTGATCGGCCAGGGCCATAAGGTCACTGTACAAAGCGGCGCAGGCATTACCGCCAGCATCGTCGACAGTGCCTATGAAACGGCAGGCGCAACCATTGGCAGCGCCAGCGACGCGTTTGGCGCCGAGCTGATTCTCAAGGTGGTTGCCCCCAGCGACAGCGAACTGACGCTGATCAAAAGCGGCACCGTGTTGGTGGGCATGCTCAACCCGTTCAGCAACGAAACCATCGCCAAGCTGGCAGAGCGAGGCATTACCGCCTTCGCGCTCGAAGCTGCGCCACGTACCTCGCGAGCCCAAAGCCTCGACGTGCTGTCGTCACAGGCCAACATTGCCGGCTATAAAGCCGTATTGCTGGCAGCCCATCACTACCCACGCTTCATGCCGATGCTGATGACTGCCGCCGGCACCGTCAAAGCCGCGCGCGTGCTGATCCTCGGCGCGGGTGTCGCAGGCCTGCAAGCCATCGCTACAGCGAAACGCCTGGGTGCCGTGATCGAAGCGTCTGACGTGCGCCCTGCCGTAAAAGAGCAGATCGAGTCCCTCGGCGCCAAGTTCGTCGACGTGCCCTACGAAACCGATGAGGAGCGTGAATGCGCGGTCGGTGTCGGCGGTTACGCGCGCCCGATGCCATCGAGCTGGATGCAGCGCCAGGCCCTGGCCGTGCATGAACGCGCCAAACAAGCGGACATCGTCATCACTACTGCGCTGATCCCGGGCCGCAAAGCCCCGACCTTGCTCAGTGCCGAAACCGTCGCACAAATGAAGCCGGGTTCGGTGGTCATCGACCTCGCCGCCGCCCAGGGTGGCAACTGCCCACTGACCGTCGCCGACCAAGTCGTGGTGGAAAACGGCGTGACCATTTGCGGCCCGACCAACCTGGCCGGTGCCGTCGCCGCCGATGCTTCTGCTTTATATGCGCGCAACCTGCTGGACTTCCTGAAGCTGGTCTTCACCAAGGAAGGGCAGTTTGAAATCAACCTCGAAGACGACATCGTCGCCGCGTGCCTGATGTGCCGCGACGGCCAAGTCATCCGCAAAAACGCCTAAGCAGGGATTCAGACGATGGAAGAGCTTATCTCCCCCGGTATCTACAACCTGATCATCTTTGTGCTGGCGATTTATGTCGGTTACCACGTGGTTTGGAACGTCACACCCGCGCTGCACACACCACTGATGGCGGTGACCAACGCGATCTCTGCGATCGTAATCGTCGGCGCCATGCTCGCCGCAGCCCTCACCGTGACACCACTGGGTAAAACCATGGGCACCCTGGCCGTGGCCTTGGCGGCGGTTAACGTATTCGGCGGGTTCCTGGTCACGCGCAGGATGCTGGAGATGTTCAAGAAGAAAGCCCCGAAAGCAAAAGAAGAGGCGCCAAAGTAATGAGCATGAATTTGGTTACGACGCTCTACTTGATCGCGTCGATCTGCTTTATCCAGGCCCTCAAAGGCCTGTCGCACCCAACCACATCGCGACGCGGCAACCTGTTCGGCATGCTCGGCATGGCGCTGGCGGTGCTGACGACTGTGGGCCTCATCTACAAGCTCGGCGCTGAGCTTGCAACAGCCGGTATCGGTTACGTGATCGTCGGCCTGCTGATCGGCGGCACCGCCGGTTCGATCATGGCCAAGCGCGTAGAAATGACCAAGATGCCAGAGCTGGTTGCCTTCATGCACAGCATGATCGGCCTGGCGGCGGTATTCATCGCGATTGCCGCCGTGGTCGAGCCGCAATCCTTGGGCATCGTCAAACACCTGGGCGACTCGATTCCTGCGGGCAACCGCCTGGAACTGTTCCTCGGCGCAGCCATTGGTGCAATTACCTTCTCCGGTTCGGTGATCGCATTCGGCAAACTCTCGGGCAAGTACAAGTTCCGCCTGTTCCAGGGCGCACCGGTACAGTTCGGTGGCCAGCACAAACTGAACCTGGTGCTCGGCCTGGCAACCCTGGGCCTGGGCCTGGCGTTCATGTTCACCGGCAACCTCACTGCGTTCGCGTTGATGCTGGCCCTGGCTTTCGTGCTGGGCGTGCTGATCATCATCCCGATCGGCGGCGCCGACATGCCGGTGGTTGTCTCGATGCTCAACAGCTACTCCGGTTGGGCAGCGGCGGGCATCGGCTTCTCGCTGAACAACTCGATGCTGATCATCGCCGGCTCCCTGGTGGGCTCCAGCGGCGCGATTCTGTCGTACATCATGTGCAAGGCAATGAACCGCTCCTTCTTTAATGTGCTGCTCGGTGGCTTCGGCAACACAGCAGATGCCGGCGCAGCGGCAGGCTCCAAAGAAGCGCGTCCGGTGAAATCCGGTTCGGCGGACGACGCCACGTTCCTGCTGACCAACGCCGACACCGTGATCATCGTTCCCGGCTACGGCCTGGCAGTCGCTCGGGCGCAACACGCCCTTAAAGAGCTGACCGAAAAGCTGACACACCGTGGCGTGACCGTGAAGTACGCGATCCACCCGGTAGCGGGCCGTATGCCTGGGCACATGAACGTGCTGCTGGCCGAGGCGGAAGTGCCTTACGACCAAGTGTTCGAGATGGAAGACATCAACTCCGAGTTCGGCCAGGCCGACGTGGTGCTGGTGTTGGGCGCCAACGACGTGGTCAACCCGGCCGCCAAGAACGACCCTAACTCACCGATTGCCGGTATGCCGATCCTTGAGGCATTCAAGGCCAAGACCATCATCGTCAACAAGCGCTCGATGGCCAGCGGCTACGCCGGTCTGGATAACGAGCTGTTCTACCTGGACAAGACCATGATGGTCTTCGGTGATGCCAAGAAAGTCATCGAAGATATGGTCAAAGCCGTCGAATAACACTGCGCCAGCGCAATACACGAAACCCTGGCCTCCAGTAGGCTGGGGTTTTTTTATTGTTCCCAAGCTCTGCGTGGGAATGCATCCGGGAATGCTCGGCGTTCCGCTTTGTACTCACGTGAAACCCGACCAAAGGCTCTAAATCGCTGCCTGGCATTCGACCATGGTAGCGGGCCGAATTTGTTTGAAATCACTACACTGCCCACCTTGCTTCCGTAGCCTGAGATAACAATTCATGTACCGTGATCGTATCCGCTTGCCTTCGTTGTTGAACAAGGTCATGAGCGCGGCAGATGCCGCCGCACTGATCGAGGACGGCATGACCGTCGGCATGAGCGGCTTCACCCGTGCCGGTGAAGCCAAGGCCGTCCCCCACGCCCTGGCCGAACGCGCCAAGACTTCGCCGCTGAAAATCACCCTGATGACCGGTGCCAGCCTGGGCAATGACTTGGACAAGCAACTGACCGAGGCCGGCGTTTTGTCGCGCCGCATGCCGTTTCAAGTCGACAGCACACTGCGCAAGGCGATCAACGCAGGCCAAGTGATGTTTATCGACCAGCACCTGTCGGAAACCGTCGAGCAACTGCGCAACAACCAGCTCAAGTTGCCGGACATCGCCGTGATCGAAGCCGTCGCGATCACCGAACAAGGACACATCGTGCCCACCACCTCCGTGGGCAACTCGGCCAGCTTTGCGATTTTCGCCAAACAAGTGATTGTCGAGATCAACCTGGCGCACAACCCGAACCTGGAAGGGCTGCACGACATCTATATCCCGACCTACCGGCCGACGCGCACGCCAATCCCACTGGTCAAGGTCGACGACCGCATCGGCAGTACCGCGATTCCGATCCCGCCGGAAAAAATCGTCGCCATCGTGATCACCAATCAGGCCGACTCCGCCTCAACCGTGACACCACCGGACGCCGACACCCAAGGCATCGCTAACCATCTGATCAACTTCCTCAAGCAGGAAGTCGACGCCGGGCGCATGACCAACAAGCTCGGCCCGCTGCAGGCCGGGATCGGCAACATCGCCAACGCGGTGATGTGCGGCCTGATCGAATCGCCATTCGAAGACCTGACCATGTATTCGGAAGTGTTGCAGGACTCGACCTTCGACCTGATCGACGCGGGCAAGCTGAGCTTTGCTTCGGGCAGCTCGATCACCTTGTCGGAGCGACGCAACGCTGACGTGTTCGGCAACCTGGAACACTACAAGGACAAGCTGGTACTGCGCCCTCAGGAAATCTCCAACCACCCTGAAGTGGTTCGGCGCCTGGGCATTATCGGTATCAACACTGCGCTTGAGTTCGACATCTACGGCAACGTCAACTCCACCCACGTCTGCGGCACGCGGATGATGAATGGGATTGGCGGCTCCGGAGACTTCGCGCGTAACGCGCACCTGGCGATTTTCGTCACCAAGTCGATTGCCAAGGGCGGCGCGATTTCCAGCGTGGTGCCGATGGTCAGCCATGTGGACCATACCGAGCATGACGTGGACATACTGGTGACCGAGGTTGGCCTCGCTGACCTGCGTGGCCTGGCGCCACGCGAGCGCGCACGGGTGATCATCGACAATTGCGTGCACCCGGCTTACCGCGATGCGCTGAACAGCTACTTCAACGCTGCCTGCGCGATCGGTGGGCATACTCCGCACATCCTGCGCGAAGCACTGAGTTGGCACATCAATCTGGAAGAAACCGGGCATATGCTCAAGGCTTGATTGATACAGATCCGAGCTGATGCAAACACAGTTTGTTCAGCTCGGTGACCACAGCCGTAAATTTTGAAAAAACTGTACTGCTGTACCGGTCATTTCCTACTGAATTCTCCTACGAACCCCACCGCAAATGCCAATTTCGCACCGATAAAGTGCAGACAGGTACAGTTGCCTCATTTCTGTACAGTACAGCCGCTATAAACAGTTAACTGGCCCCTCACAATACAGGTGAACTGTATCTAGAGAGTCTTGCGCCGGAGGAGGATCATTGGCATCAGTTAAACCACTACCTAATCCCGCCACAAGCGGAAGGATGTCATCATGGAACGTACACTCAGTTCCGATCTGTTCTTCGAAGAAAAAGCTGTAAACACCCAGGCTTCTATGCCTTTGCGCGTTCTCGCCAACCTGATGTTGTGGCAGCGCCGCATCTCCAGCCGCCACCAACTGGCTCGTCTGGATTCGCGTCTGCTGGCTGACGCCGGTATCAGCGAAGCTCAACGCTACGAAGAGCTGAGCAAGCCGTTCTGGCGCTAATTGGCGCCCGCTGGCCCTGACCCGCCGGGTCCACCGCCAGCACCCTGATTTAACAAAACAAAGCCCGCCCCGGGAAACCGGAGGCGGGCTTTGTTGTTTCCGGGTTTCAAACTTTACACGGCTAAAACAGACCCCATAGATAAGGACCAGTACAGTTTAAATAACATAACAATTAGACGGTACAATTTAACTTTGGTGTATCTGTATTGGTAAAAGCTGGCCGCCCAAGATGGTGTTCCAAGACCTCATGGAAGGCCGTCGTCATGAACACACAGACCTCGCGTTACAAACAGTTGATCATTCGAATGGCTTGCGCCCTGGGCAGATGGGCGCGGCAGGCCCATGAACGCCGCCAACTTGCACAACTTGACCCACGTGAATTAGCCGACGCCGGCATCAGCCAGGGCGACCGTACTGCCGAGCTGTCCAAACCTTTCTGGCGTGACTAGGCAGATAGAGGCTTTCCGAACGGATAAGCGGCAGCTTAAGATCCCGTTATTACGTGGCGAACCTTGTAGAACGGACGTCTGATGCTTAATCCGCAACAATGTCCGTTTCACAGTGGCCGCATCGCGCCGCTTTATTTGATCTTCTACAGGAGTTTTTCCATGTCCCGTCTTCGCCTGCTGAGTGCTGCCACCCTGTTGGCCCTGGCCGCCAACGCCAACGCGAGCAGCCTTATCGTGACCACCGACTCGATCGTCGGCGCCCTCAAAGCCACTTCCGATGCCAGCTCCGATGCCACGTCGTCCCTGCGTGACAACAAAGTCGTGCAAGCCGCCCGTGACGACGCTGCCAGCTTTGTTGCCAGCGAAGGCGCCATTCGTGGTGTGAAACTGGAAAGCGCCCTGGCCCAGATCCGCCAACAAGCCCCACAACTGAACACAGCGACCGACGCACAACTGGCCCAGGCGATTCTGGCCATCTGATGATCCGGTAAACGCCAGGGCGCGCCAGCCGCTACCAAATGTGTCAGCACTGGCTCTCGCCCGGGCGTTGCGCTAGCCTTGGCGCTCGCTTTCAGTTGTCGAGTCCCATGGCTTTTTCATACCGCCTGTTGATTGTTCCCGTGTTGTTTTCCGCCTGCTGGCCACCCTTGGCTTCGGCCTTTGATGTGTCCACCCAGAGCACCGTCATCAGTGCCTACGCCACCAGCAAGGTGACGTCAGCGCCCTTTGACAGAAAATTGATACTGGCCGCCCAGGATGACGCTGCCGCTTTTATCGCCACTGACGGCCAATGGCGGGGAGCTCGTCTGGAATCTGCGCTGGAGTATCTGCGCCGAACCCAGCCAAAACTTCATGTCAGCGACCTTGAACTGGCGCAGGCAATTCTCGTCCAATAATCATCGTATATTTCTATCTTTGTATTTCGGAGTCATTCCATGCGTAGCCCGCTGATCGCCGCCGCTCTGGGCCTGCTGTTGTTGGCCGATGTCGCCCACGCGCAAACCCTGAAAGCCACCAGTAACATCATCGTGCGTGCCTCGGCGCGCACCATTGATTTCACTTCGGACACCACCACTTCCATCCGCGACTCCAAAATCGTGCGCGAAGCCCACGATGACGCTGCCAGCTTCGTCGCCTCCAACGGCGAAATCCGCGGCGCACAATTGGAAGCAGCCTTCGATACCCTGCGCACCCGCGTACCGGAAGCCCGCGACGCCAGTGACCAGACCCTCGCCGAAGCTATCCTCGCTCTGTGAGGCGCCTGTTCGCCTGGCTACTGGCCGGGACTGTGCTGCTCTGTGCAGGCGCAGCCCAGGCCAGCCTGCAACTGCGGCTCAAGACCGATGGCTTGAGCCCGGCCGAACAGCAGGCCAGCCAGGCGTTGCTCGACGAAGCGATGCGCGCTCTGCCGCCGCGCTTTATCGAGCAGTTGGACCGGCGTATTGATGTCGGCTGGACCGACAAAATGCCTGAAAACGCCTATGGCCAGGCTTCTCTGGTGTCCGAACTGGACCTCAACAGCAACCTGCTCGCCAGCCTCACCGACGGCAGCGCCGCCACCCAGAAAACCAATCGCCCCCATGGCACTGTGCGCCGCGAAATGCTCGCCACCGTGCTGCATGAGCTGACCCACATCTATGACCGTGCGCGCTTGTGGTCCACAGACGAGCGCCGCCTGATCCAACGCTGTAGCCGCCAGAACAACATCACCGGCCTGATCGGCCTGCCCGATCAATGCCGTGGCCAGAACGACCGTCGTTTCACCCTGAGTGACGACCCGCGCCTGCTGGACATTGCCGGCTGGCCCCAATACGTGGGCCGTCGCGGCGAGCGCGAGCAACACAACCACCAGGTCGCCCGCAGCCCCGATATCTACGAAACCACCAGCCCGCTGGAGTTCGTGGCGGTCAATATGGAGTATTTCCTACTTGACCCGAGCTATGCCTGCCGTCGCCCCGCGCTGTTTCGCTATTACAAGGAACACTTCGGCTGGGCACCGCCCGAACAAGACACCTGCGCCAAGACCTACGCGTTCCTGAACGCCGGTAACGACTTCGCCAAAACGCCGTTGGGCCAGATCGACCCGGAGCGCGTGTATGAAATCGACTACTTGCTGGCCGAGGCCAACCAAAATCTGGTGAGCCGCTGGGGCCACAGCATGTTGCGCCTGGTGATCTGCGCACCCGGCCGCCCGCGTGGTCCGGATTGCCGATTGGACCTGGACCAGCACTTGGTGTTGTCTTACCGCGCTTTCGTCGGTGACGTACAGCTCTCGAGCTGGGATGGGCTGGTGGGCAAGTACCCGTCACGGCTGTTTGTGCTGCCGTTGGCCCAGGTGATCGACGAATACACCAAGACTGAACTGCGCGGCCTGGCCTCGGTGCCGCTCAAGCTCACCCGCCAAGAGATCAACGACACCGTCGAACATGCCGCCGAGATGCACTGGAGCTACGACGGCAATTACTTTTTTATCTCCAACAACTGCGCGGTGGAGAGCCTCAAGCTGCTACGCAGCGGCAGCGCCAACCCGCAACTGACCGGCCTGGACAACATCACCCCCAACGGCTTGCTCGAGGTGCTCAGTGCCCGCGGCCTGGCTGATACCAGTGTGCTAGACGACAAACGCGAAGCCTTGCGCCTGGGTTATCACTTCGACTCGTTCCGCGAGCGCTACCAGGCGATGTTCGACGTGCTGCGCAAACACCTGCCGATCAAGCAGACCCAAGTCGAAGACTGGCTCGCCCTCAGTGCCGCAGAACGCCGCCAGTGGTTCATCCAGGCCGACCTGCGCACCAGCGCCGCGCTGCTGCTGCTGGAACAAGCCAGCTATCGCAAACAACTGATGCTGGCCCAGGACGAAGTCAAGCAGCGCTACCTCAATGCCCGTGAGCTGAAAAACGGCGGCATGGAAAAAGCCAACAACACACTGCAACAGATCCTCGCCAACAGCGGTTTTCTAAGCCGCCCGGCGGAATTGCTCGACAGCGGCGGCTACGGCCTGCCGCAACCTTCGGAAGCCAAACGCCTGGAATCGGAAAGCGCCGAGCGCCAGAAGCAACTGCAATCGTTGACCGGCGATCTGGATAAAGAGGTGAGGGCGCTGCTGGACCCTTCACGCGCCGACGAGATTGCCGCCTGCGAAGCCAACCTCAAGCAGATGGGCGAGCACCTGCGCGCCTTGCACAAAGCCTCAGGCGGTTTGGAGCTGCCCTGAGTCACCTTAAAGAAAACTCCTACAAACCTTCCATCATCTGACTTACACAGCGAAAGCTGGCTGAAAGCTTCCCCGTCTAGGATCGCCCCCACTGCCGGCAACAGACCGGCTGTAAACAACAACAATGGTGATTCCTGATGTCCGCTACTACCCGCCTGTTCGCTCCAACTCCACTCGTACGCTACGTGCCTTTCGTACTGCGCTGACCCCAACCCGGTTCGCCATTCCCTAGCCGCGCTACGCCCGGAGTATTCCTATGCTGACTTTCCTTGGCTTCGCCATGGTCATCACGTTCATGTACCTGATCATGACCAAGCGCCTGTCCGCGCTGATTGCCTTGATCATTGTGCCAATCCTGTTCGCCCTGTTTGGTGGTTTTGCCCCCGAGATCGGCCCGATGATGCTTGCGGGCATCACCAAGCTTGCGCCGACCGGCGTAATGCTGATGTTCGCCATTCTCTACTTTGCCCTGATGATCGACTCCGGCCTGTTCGACCCGGCCGTGCGCAAGATCCTCAAGATGGTCAAGGGCGACCCGCTGAAAGTCTCGGTCGGCACCGCCGTACTGGCCCTGGTGGTGTCCCTGGACGGTGACGGCGCCACCACTTACATGATCTGCGTGGCCGCCATGCTGCCGCTGTACCAGCGCATCGGCATGAGCCCGCGGATCATGGCCGGCCTGATCATCCTCGCCGGCGGCGTGATGAACATGACGCCGTGGGGCGGCCCGACTGCCCGCGCCGCGAGTGCTTTGCATGTAGACCCGTCGGACATCTTCGTACCGATGATCCCGGCCATGGCTGTCGGCGTCGTGGCGATCCTGGTGATTGCCTATATGTACGGCAAACGCGAACGTGCCCGCCTGGGTGAACTGCACCTGCAGGGCGACGAGATCGATCACAGCGAGATCAGCGTGTCGCAATTCCCTGACGCCCGTCGCCCCAAGCTGATCTGGTTCAACGGCGCACTGACCTTCGCACTGATGTGCACCCTGATTGCCGGCCTGTTGCCGCTGCCAGTGCTGTTCATGGTGGCGTTCAGTATCGCGATGATCGTCAACTACCCGTGCCTGCAACAGCAGAAAGACCGCGTCGCCGCCCACGCCGGCAGCGTGCTGGCAGTCGTCGGGCTCATCTTCGCCGCGGGCATCTTCACCGGCATTCTGTCCGGTACCGGCATGGTTGATGCCATGTCCAAGAGCTTGCTGGCGGTTATCCCGGAAGCGCTGGGCCCGTACCTCGCAGTGATCACCGCGCTGGTAAGCATGCCGTTTACGTTCTTCATGTCCAACGACGCGTTCTACTACGGCGTACTGCCAGTACTCGCCGAAGCGGCCAGCCATTACGGTATCACCGCCGTGGAAATGGCCCGTGCGTCCATCGTTGGCCAACCCGTACATTTGCTTAGCCCGCTGGTACCATCGACTTACCTGCTGGTGGCCCTGGCCGGGATCGAATTTGGCGATCACCAACGCTTTACCCTCAAGTGGGCAGTGCTGGTGTGCCTGTGCATAATGTTCGCCGCTTTGCTGATGGGGATTTTTCCGCTGTTCAGCACTCTATAATCGTAACGACCTGACCGCGCGGCGCTGCAGCTTGCGCGGTTTCACATTTGCTCAAAGGAATACACATGGAATGGCTGACCAATCCGGAAATCTGGATTGCCTTCTTCACCCTGACGGCCCTCGAGATCGTCCTGGGCATCGATAACATCATCATGATTTCGATCCTGGTCAGCCGCATGCCCAAGCATATGCAGGCGCGCACCCGGATCTTCGGCCTGGCCCTGGCCATGGTCACGCGAATCCTGTTGCTGCTGTCGATCACCTGGGTCATGCAACTCACCGCCGACCTGTTCGTGGTCTTCGGCCAGGGCATCTCCGGTCGCGACCTGATCCTGTTCTTCGGTGGCCTGTTCCTGCTGTGGAAAAGCTCCCAAGAGATGTACCACGCCCTCGAAGGTGAAGACGAAACCCACGACGAGCCGGGCGGCAAGGGTGGCAAGTTCATCTACACCATCATCCAGATCGCGATCATCGACATCGTGTTCTCCCTGGACTCGGTGATCACTGCGGTCGGCATGGTTTCCCATGTGCCGGTCATGGTCGCTGCGATCGTGGTAGCCGTACTGGTGATGATGCTGGCTGCGGGCACCATCAGCGAATTCATCGACAAGCACCCGTCGCTGAAGATGCTGGCGCTGTCGTTCCTGCTGGTGGTGGGTACGGTGCTGATTGCCGAATCCTTCGACGTGCATGTGCCAAAAGGCTACGTCTACTTCGCCATGGCGTTCTCGCTGGCAGTAGAAGCGGTAAACATCAAGATGCGTACCGCTATCGCGAAAAAGAAGAAACAGCAGGATCCTGTGAAACTGCGCAAGGACATTCCGGGTCAATAAACCTGACCCGCTGCTGTTGATCGTTGTTGATCGTTCCCACGCTCCGCGTGGGAATGCCGCCTCAGGACGCTCCGCGTCCGCCCTCAAAGCGACGCAGAGCGTCACGGGATGCATTCCCACGCAGAGCGTGGGAACGATCTTCATGACAGTTTTGTTTCAATCCCCACTTTAGCTATGCGATGCTGGCGCAGAGCCCATTCGCCAACTACAGCTTAAGTACAAGACGTAGAACGGCACGCGGCAATTCTCATTTGCTCTTTCTGGAGCACACCCACACGGGGGGCCGAGCATGCTGACCTTGCTCAATCTGCTTTCCGCCGTGACCCTGCTTATCTGGGGCACGCACATCGTCCGTACCGGCATCTTGCGGGTCTACGGTTCCAACTTGCGCCAAGTCATCGGGCAGAACATGTCCAAGCGCTGGCTGGCGTTTATCGCCGGTATCCTGGTGACGGCCATGGTGCAGAGCAGCAACGCCACGGCGATGCTGGTGACGTCGTTTGTCGGCCAGGGCTTGATGGGCCTTATGCCGGCGCTGGCGACCATGCTCGGTGCCGACGTCGGCACGGCGTTGATGGCGCGGGTACTGACTTTCGACCTGTCCTGGCTGTCGCCACTGCTGATTTTTCTTGGGGTGATTTTCTTCCTCTCGCGTAAACAGACGCGGGCGGGGCAGATGGGCCGCGTCGGTATCGGCCTGGGCCTGATCATTCTGGCCCTGCAACTGATCGTCGAAGCCGCCGGGCCAATTACCCATGCCCAAGGCGTCAAAGTCATCTTCGCCTCGCTGACCGGCGACATTTTGCTGGATGCCCTGGTCGGCGCCCTGTTTGCGATGATTTCCTACTCCAGCCTGGCCGCCGTGCTGCTGACCGCCACCCTCGCCGGTGCCGGTGTGATCGGCTTGCACGTGGCCATCGGCCTGGTGATCGGCGCCAACATCGGCAGTGGTGTGCTGGCCTTCCTCAGCACCAACATGCAGAACGCTGCCGGCCGCCAGGTCGCACTGGGCAGCTTGTTGTACAAACTGATCGGCCTGTTGCTGATTATTCCGGTGCTCGACCCGCTCGTACGCTGGATGGATGGTTTGGACTACAGCGCCCAAGGCATGGTCATCACCTTCCATGTGCTCTACAACACCACGCGCTGCCTGATCCTGCTGCCCACCATCGGGCCAATGGCGCGCCTGTGCGCCTGGTTGCTGCCGGAACAACAGGAGACCAACGGCAAAGCCAGGCCACGTCACCTGGACCTGGCCTCGCTCGCCACCCCAAGCCTGGCACTGGCCAACGCCGCCCGCGAGACCCTGCGCCTGGGCGACCTGATCGACAACATGCTCACCGCCATGCTCGAAGTACTGCGTGGCAAGCAAACCGCCATTACCCAGGAAATGCGCAGCCTCAGCGATGACGTCGAGGCCCTCTACAGCGCGATCAAGCTTTACCTGGCGCAAATGCCCCGCGAAGACCTCAGTGAACAGGACAGCCGCCGCTGGGCCGAGATCATCGAGCTGTCGATCAACCTCAAGCTGGCCGGCGACCTGATCGAACGTATGCTGCGCAAAGTCCAGCAGCAGAAAACCTCACAGCGCCGACAGTTCTCCGAAGTCGGCCTGGAAGAACTCACCGGCCTGCACAGCCAGTTGATTGCCAACCTGCGCTTGGGCCTGTCGGTGTTTCTCAGCGCCGACCCCGAAAGCGCCCGCCAACTGCTGCGTGAAAAGCGCCGTTTCCGCGCCCAGGAGCGCCGCCTGGCCCACGCCCACGTCAGCCGTCTGCAGCGTAAAATCGTACAGAGCATGGAGACCAGTTCCCTGCACCTGGAGCTGATTGCCGACATGAAACGCCTGAACTCGTTGTTTTGCAGCAGTGCTTATGTAGTGTTGGAAACCTCAGACACCGGCGCACTCTCTGCCGAAGATATTGCCGACATCACTCATTCGCCCTGAACGTACGATGGCCCGTGAAGTCAGTTAACAATGGACCTCACCCGCCAGGAAGCTTGTTATGCGTCGCCTGTTACTTGCCTGCCTGCTCATGGGCTCGGCACACACCTTTGCCTTCGACCGCCTGCAAGTCGAAGGCTACAGCTTGCCCAACGGCCTGCAATTGCTGCTCAAGCCAGGCACCGAGCGTGGGCACGTGGCGATCCGCCTGGTGGTCGGCGTAGGCCTGGATGACTTTCCCTGCGACGAAAAAGAACTGCCGCACCTGCTCGAACACTTGCTGTTCAGCGGCATCGACGGCGGTGGTGAAGGCGACCTTGAGGACCGCATGCAAGCCCTCGGCGGCGAATGGAACGCCTACACCAGCAATGCCGATACCACCTTTGTGATCGAGGCACCCGCGCAAAACCAGCGCAAGGTGCTGGACCTGTTACTGGCGATCCTCACCCGCACCGAACTGACCGACGCGAACATCAATGCCGCCAAAAAAGTGGTCGAGCGCGAAGACGGCGGCCATTACTCGCACCTGCAACGCTTGCTCGACCGCCAGGACCTGGGTCACACCGCCAGCAACCAATTGGCCGTCGAACTGGGGCTCAAATGCGCCGAACGTGCCGAAGTCAGCCAACTGACCCGTGATCAATTGCAAACCCTGCGCACACATTGGTACGCGCCCAACAACATGACCCTGATTATCGTCGGCGACCTCGACAAACTGCTTCCGGCGTACCTGGAGCGCACTTACGGTCAACTTGATCCGGTCGAACCCACCGAGCACCGGCCGCTGCCGGAAATCCAGCACACCGCCGCCAGCCATCGCGACCTTATCCACGGCTGGGTTGGTGACAGCGCCAAACTGCACTGGCTGTTCCCCGAACCGGTTTTGGACGACCAACACGATGAAACCTACGATTTGCTCAAGGACTACCTCGACTGGGCGCTGTACCGTCAGCTGCGCCTCAAGCACGGTTTGTCCTACGGCCCATGGAGTGAGCGCGAAGTGCTCGGCGGCGTCGGCTTCCTCAGCCTGAATGCCGACCTTGAGCGCGACAAACTCCCTGAGGCTGAACAGGTGTTGCAGAACCTCACGGCACAACTGCTCAAGGACGGCCTCGACCCAGCGGTATTCGCCCGCCTGCAGCAAGCTGCCATCGCGCGCCAAGCCTGGGCGGTGCAGGGTAACAGCGCGCTAGCCGACTATTACTGGAGCGCTGCCGGCGACTATGCCGATGGCCATATCAGCGACCCGGCCAAGCGCATCAAGGCCGTCAACCTGGCGCAAACCAACCAGGCCATGCGCGAGGTGTTTAACCAGAAGGGCTACTGGCGCATCGAAAAACCCTTGCTGAGCTATGACGCCCTGAGCTGGATCGGTGCCGGTGTACTCGTGCTGATCGCCAGTGTGTTGATCGGCGTGCGCCTTTATCGCAAACGGATCACGTAATGAGGCACCGAACACAGGGCTAAGACGTTATTCTGTCTGGGATTTTTCCTACACCAATTGTGAATCGCCAATGCCAAATCTACCGCCCCTTATCCAGCGCATTATCGAACTGATCAAGCGCTATCCAGGGGTGATCGCACTCGGCGGTTTCATATCCGGTGTGTGCAGCTTCATCCTGGTGGACCGCCAGCAGGGCATGGCCAGCTGGATCGCGGTGATCATGCTGGTGAGCTGGCTGTGGCTGATGCTGGAAAACAGCTTTACCCAGCTGTTCGCCAAAGTCTTCAAGCGCGAAATCCCCGAGCCGCTGCTGCGCTACGCGACCCAGATGATCCACCAGGAAAGCCTGTTCTTCGTATTGCCGTTCTTTTTCGTCACCACCGCCTGGAACAGCGGCCAATCCGTATTCACCGGCCTGCTCGGCGCGGCGGCGCTGGTGTCGATCACCGACCCGCTGTACTACAAGTGGCTGGCACCCAAGCGCTCGCTGTTCCTGGCGCTGCACACCCTGACCTTGTTCGCGGCACTGCTCACCGCACTGCCCATCATCATGCACCTGACTACCGCCGAGAGTTACAAATTGGCGCTCGGCGTGGCCATGGCGCTGTCGATCCCGAGCCTGGCCGCGAGCCTGCCGCTGCGCAGCGTCAAAGGCTGGGCGATGCTGCTCGGGGTGACGGCCGCCATCGGCTGCGCCGGTTGGTTCCTGCGCAGTTGGGTGCCGCCGGCCACATTGTGGATGACCGAAGTGGCGATCAGCACCCAGTTGCAAGACCGCACACCGGGCGATGACCTCAAGGAAGTCACCGCCGCGCAACTGCGCAGCGGCGGGCTGTACGCTTACACCGCGATCAACGCGCCACGCGGGCTGGATGAGCGGATTTACCATGTGTGGAAATTCAACGGCCAAGAGGTCGACCGCATCGCCCTGGATATCCATGGCGGACGCAAGGAAGGCTATCGCGCCTGGACCCACAAGCAGAATTTCCCGGCCGACGCGGTCGGGCGCTGGCAGGTGCAGGTGTTGACGGAGGATGGGCAAGTCATCGGCGTGCTGCGTTTTAAAGTCACTGACCCAGCACAAACGGACAACCCAAAGTAGGCCGTATCGTGCTATTACGTAGCAATTGTGGATAGCCAAACAAGCTCGGAGCTTATGACCACTCGTACCACGGCCGGCGCAGCCCACCTCGACACCTCCAGCGTTCCCCCGTTGCTCAGGATTACGGGGGACTGGACGCTTGCCCACTACGCCAATCTTAAAAAGCTGAGCGACAAGCTCGACGGCCAATACGACGCCGGTGCACGCATCGACCTCAATGGCCTCGGCGCCCTGGATACCGCGGGTGCCTCGCTGCTGGTCGAGTTGCTGGGCCCGGAGCGCATCGAGCATTCCGCCGAGCAGACCGATTGCAGCTTGTCTACCGCCGACCGGGCACTGCTCAAAACCGTCTACCGCTCCCTGAACGATTTCTGCGTACCCGACAAAGAGCCGGAAGAAGCCGCCGGTATCCAAGTGCTGGCGCGTATCGGTCGAGCTGTCGACACGGTATGGCAGGACGGCATGAAACTGCTGGGCTTTATCGGCCTGATCCTCGAAACCTTCGCCCGTGGCGTTTTGCGCCCCAAGCGCTGGCGCATCACACCGATGGTTGCGCATATCGAACAAACCGGCCTCGACGCTGCGCCCATCGTCGCGTTGCTGACCTTTCTGGTGGGCGCCGTGGTGGCGTTCCTCGGCGCCACCGTGCTCAAAAGCTTCGGTGCGACGATTTTTACCGTGGACCTGGTGGCGTTTTCTTTCCTGCGAGAATTCGGCGTATTGCTTACCGCCATCCTGATCGCAGGCCGAACGGCCAGCGCCTTTACCGCGCAAATCGGCTCGATGAAGGCTAACGAAGAAATCGACGCGATCCGCACCCTGGGCCTGGACCCGATGGAACTGTTGGTGCTGCCACGGGTAATGGCGCTGCTGGTGTCGCTGCCGATGCTGACATTTTTGGCGATGCTCTCGGGGATTGTCGGCGGCGGCGTGGTGTGTGCCGTCGCCCTGGATATTTCACCGGCGATGTTTCTCTCGCTGCTGCAATCGGACATTGGCGTGCAGCACTTTTTGGTGGGGATGGTGAAAGCGCCGATTTTCGCCTTCCTGATCGCGGCGATTGGCTGCCTCGAAGGCTTCAAGGTCAGCGGCAGCGCCGAATCGGTCGGCGCGCACACCACCTCCAGCGTGGTGCAGTCTATTTTCGTGGTGATTGTGCTGGATGCAGTCGCCGCGATGTTCTTTATGGAGATGGGCTGGTGAGTCGTCTACACCGTGCGCCCACTGAGGCGGTGATCGAAGTGCGCGGTCTGTGCAATCGCTTTGGCAGCCAGAGCGTGCACGAGAACCTCGATCTGGATTTGTACAAAGGCGAGATCCTCGCGGTGGTCGGCGGCTCCGGCAGCGGCAAGTCGGTACTGCTTCGCAGCATCGTCGGCCTGCGGCGGCCCAGCGAAGGTGAGGTGCGGGTATTCGGCAAGAACCTGCCCAATTTGTCGGAACATGAACGCTCGCTGGTGGAACGGCGCTTTGGCGTGCTGTTCCAGAAGGGTGCGCTGTTTTCCTCGCTGACGGTCACCGAAAACGTCGCCCTGCCGTTGATCGAACACGCCGGCCTCAGCCGTCGCGACGCCGAACACTTGGCGGCAGTCAAGCTAGCCCTGGCGGGGCTGCCTTTGTCGGCGGCGGATAAATACCCGGCGTCACTGTCCGGCGGCATGATCAAGCGCGCGGCCCTGGCACGCGCCCTGGCCCTGGACCCGGACATTCTGTTCCTGGACGAACCCACCGCCGGCCTCGACCCGATTGGCGCGGCGCAATTCGACCAACTGATCCTCACCCTGCGCGATGCGCTGGGCTTGAGCGTGTTCCTGGTCACCCACGACCTCGACACGCTCTACACCATCACCGACCGTGTGGCGGTGCTGGCGCAGAAGAAAGTGCTGGTGGCCGATGCCATCGATGTCGTCTCGGAAACGGACGACGCCTGGATTCACGAATATTTCCACGGCCCCCGTGGCCGCGCGGCATTGGATGCCGCTCAATCGCTTAACGAGGTATGACATGGAAACCCGAGCCCATCATGTGATGATCGGTCTGTTCAGCGTGATCGTGGTGGTCGGCGCCATGCTGTTCGGCCTGTGGCTGGCCAAGTCCAGCGTCGATAGCGCCTTCCAGGACTACGAGGTGGTGTTCAACGAGGCGGTCAGCGGCCTGTCCCAGGGCAGTTCGGTGCAATACAGCGGGATCAAGGTGGGCGATGTCACCAGCCTGCGCCTGGACCCGAAAGACCCGCGCCGGGTACTGGCGCGCATCCGCCTGGCCGGGCAGACACCGATCAAGGAAGACACCCAGGCCAAGCTGGCACTGACCGGCATCACCGGCACCTCGATCATCCAGCTCAGCGGTGGTACGCCGCAAAGCCCGGAGCTCAAGGGCAAGGACGGCAACCTGCCGGAAATCATCGCCTCGCCGTCCCCCATTGCGCGCCTGCTCAATAACAGCAACGACCTGATGACCAGCATCAACCTGCTGCTGCACAACGCCAACCACATGTTCTCGCGGGAGAACGTCGAGCGCCTGAGCAACACCCTGGATAACCTGCAACAAACCACCGGCGCCATTGCCGACCAACGCGGTGATATCAAGGTGGTGATGCAACAGTTGATGCAGGTGAGCAAGCAGGCGAGCGCCGCGCTGGAGCAAACCACCACGTTGATGCGCAATGCCAACGGCTTGCTCAATGACCAAGGCAAGCAAGCCTTCGGCAGTGCCGAGCAGGCCATGAAGTCGCTGGAACAAAGCACCACGACCATCAACACCTTGCTGACCAACAACAAAGACTCGGTGAACAGCGGCATGCAGGGCCTCAACGAACTGGCACCGGCCGTGCGCGAACTGCGCGAAACCCTCGGTTCGCTGCGCGCCATCTCCCGCCGCCTCGAAGCCAACCCCAGCGGTTACCTGCTGGGCAGCGACAAGAACAAGGAGTTCACGCCATGAAGCGTGCTTACCAAATAATCGCCCCGCTGGCCTTGGTGCTGATCAGCGCCTGCTCGATCCTGCCCAAGCCGGATCCGTCTGACGTTTACCGCCTGGCGTCGGCGCCAACCAGCACCCAAGGCGCGCCGGTGAGCTGGTCGCTGCGGGTGTCCAAGCCGCAGAGCAGCGAGTTTCTCGACAGCCCGCGCATCGCCGTAGTGCCAAACGGCGACCTGATCAGCAGCTACGCGAACTCACGCTGGAGCGACCCGACGCCGGTGTTGCTGCGAAATCGGTTTATGGACGGTTTCCAGCGCGATGGGCGGGTGACGCTGCTGAGTACCGACGAGACCAACCTGCAGGCCGATTACGAGCTGGGCGGGCAGTTGCAGGCGTTTCAGAGTGAGTACCATGGCAGTGCGGTGGAGGTGGTGATCCGCCTGGATGCGCGTCTGGTGCGTGGCAGTGATCAGCGGATTATTGCCAGTCGGCGGTTTGAGGTGAAGCAGCCGGTCGGCGATACAAAAGTGCCCGCGGTAGTGGCGGCGTTTGGGCAGGCGGGGGATCAGTTGAATAAGCAGGTGGTGGATTGGGTGGTGCAGCAGGGCAATGCTGCTGCGAAACGCTGAGTGCCTCTTCGCAGGCAAGCCAGCTCCCACATTTGACGGTGTTCACAAATCAAAATGTGGGAGCTGGCTTGCCTGCGATAGCGATCTAAGCCTTAACCAAAAAACCAGTAGCACACCGAAATTGCCGCCACCACGCCGGCAAACTCCGCCAGCAACGCACATCCAACCGCATGCCGCGCGCGCTGGATGCCCACCGAACCAAAGTACACCGCCAACACATAAAAGGTGGTCTCGGTACTGCCCTGAATCGTCGCCGCGACCAACGCCGGGAAGCTGTCCACGCCCTTGGCCTGCATGGTCTCGATCAACAGCGCCCGCGCTGCGCTGCCGGAGAACGGCTTGACCATCGCCGTCGGCAATGCATCGACAAAGCGCGTGTCCATGCCCGTCCAGGCCACCACATGGCGAATCCCCTCCAGGCCAAAGTCCAACGCCCCGGAGGCGCGCAATACGCCCACTGCACAAAGCATCGCCACCAGATACGGCAGCAGGTTCTTGGCAACATCGAAGCCCTCTTTGGCACCTTCGACAAATGCCTCATACACCTTCACCTTGCGCAACGCACCGATCACCAGAAACAGCATGATCAAGCCAAACAGCGTCAGGTTGCCGAGGATCGACGACAGGCCCGCCAGCGCCGTGGCGGACAGTGTCGCCAGCAACGCCATAAAGCCGCCCAGCATCAGCGCGCCGGGAATCAGATACGCCAGCACCACCGGGTCCCACAAGCGCAGGCGCTGCATGACAGCCACCGACAACAGGCCCACCAGCGTTGAGGCGCTGGTGGCCAGCAGGATCGGCAGGAACACCAGCGTCGGGTCGGCGGCGCCTTGCTGGGCGCGGTACATGAAGATCGTCACCGGCAACAGCGTCAGCGAGGACGCGTTAAGCACCAGGAACAGAATCTGCGCGTTGCTCGCGGTGTTGGGGATGGGGTTGAGTTCCTGCAACGCCTTCATGGCTTTCAGGCCAATCGGTGTGGCGGCGTTGTCCAGGCCCAGGCCATTGGCGGCGAAGTTGAGGGTGATCAAGCCGATGGCCGGGTGGCCAGCGGGCACTTCCGGCATCAAACGGCGAAACAGCGGGCCGAGCGCCTTGGCCAGCCAATCGACGATGCCCGCTTTTTCGGCGATGCGCAAAAAGCCCAGCCATAAGGTCAGGGTGCCGAACAGCAGCACCATCACGTCCACCGACAGTTTGGCCATGGCGAAAATGCTTTCGACCATCGCCGCAAAAATCCCGGCATTACCGCCAACCAGCCATTGCGCCAGTGCTGACACCATTGCCACGACAAAGAAGCCAAGCCACAGGCCATTGAGCATCAGTTGAATCCCCCGAAAGATGGGGCGAATGATAGCGGGGCTGGCAGAAACGACAAACCCCGGAATTTTCCGGGGTTTGTTTCAAAGCAGCGGTGCGATCAGCCGCGGGTAGCTTGTGCGGTCGGTGCGGCTTCTTTGCTGCGCCAGTGCGGCAGCGAGTTCCAGTAGCGCTCGCCCTTGGCATCGTCGTACATGCCTTCCCAACGGGAGATGACCAGAACAGCCAGGGCGTTGCCGATCACATTAAGTGCGGTACGCGCCATGTCCATCACTCGGTCGACGCCGGCGATGAAGGCCAGGCCTTCCAGCGGAATGCCCACGCTGCCCAGGGTAGCCAGCAGCACCACGAAGGACACACCCGGCACGCCGGCGATACCTTTGGAGGTGACCATCAGGGTCAGCACCAGCATCAGTTGCTGGCCGATCGACAGGTCGATGCCATACAGCTGGGCGATAAAGATGGCCGCGATACTCTGGTACAGGGTCGAACCGTCAAGGTTGAACGAGTAGCCAGTTGGCACTACGAAGCTGCAGATGGCCTTCGGCGCACCGTAGGCTTCCATCTTCTCGATCACACGCGGCAACACGGTTTCGGAGCTGGCGGTGGAGTAGGCCAGTACCAACTCATCCTTGAAGATGCGCATCAGCTTGAGAATCGAGAAGCCGAACAGGCGGGCGATCAGGCCCAGTACCGCAAAGGCGAAGAACAGGATGGCGACGTAAACCAGGATCACCAGCTTGGCCAGCGGCAGCAAGGAGGCGAAACCGAAGTTGGCGACGGTTACCGCGATCAAGGCAAATACACCGATTGGGGCGTACTTCATGATCATGTGGGTCACTTTGAACATGCTCTCGGACACGCCCTGGAACATGGTCACCAGCGGTTCGCGCAGCTCAGGCTTGAGGCTCGACAAGCCCAGGCCGAACAGCACCGAGAAGAAGATGATCGGCAGCATGTCACCACGGGCAACGGCAGCGAAAATATTCGATGGGATCAGGTTGAGGATGGTTTCGATGAACGCATGCTCATGCTGCACTTCGGCGGCGGTGGCGGTGTATTTGGAAATGTCGACGGTACCCAGGGTACTCATGTCGATGCCGGCGCCCGGGTGGAACAGGTTGGCAAGCAACAGGCCGACCACAATGGCGATGGTGGTGACCACTTCGAAGTAAAGAATGGTTTTGACGCCGATCCGCCCCAGCTTCTTCGCATCCCCTACGCCGGCGATGCCAACAATCAGCGAGGAAATCACAATCGGGATCACGATCATCTTGATCAGGCGGATAAAGATATCGCCCGCTGGCTGCAACACATTGCTGATCCACCAGGCTTTTTCAGCACTGAAATGGTTGAGCACTGCACCGATTGCGATCCCCAGTACCAAACCGATGAGGATCTGCCAGGCGAGGCTTAGCTTTGCCTTCTTCATGTCATTACCCTTACTTCAAGTGGACTTAAGGCAAATGCGCCACTCGCAACGCTCGGAAGCGAAAAAGTGTGCGCATTTGCCTCCATGGAAGGTCACCGCAGCATGGCCGAAATGGCTTACTGGCAGGCGAAAAAAGGCGCAACTATTCCCATGCAAGGGTTCGACGTCTAATGCCGTAAACGCCTACCCTATGCCGAATCGGCATGACTTTTTTTGAAATTAGCTGTCCGAACGGTCAGTTCAAATCCGCCATTAAAGCCCGTGAATATGCCGTTAACCGGCCAATACCGGCTCGCTCAGAGATGTTGGACGACTTATACAGGTTGGCGAAAATGCCTGGGAATTCACTGACCTGGCGCCAGAAATGTCCTATGGCGCAGCCAAAATTTTCTCGATAGATGGTCGCCACGAAACACCAAGTAATGGTTAGGCGCGCGCAAAAGAGAAATTGTCGGCTATGAGCCGTATAAGAAGCGGAGCATGATAGTGACAAGCCCGTCGCAAGTTCAGCAAGCGTGAGGGCTTGTGAACTTGCGTCGCAGCTTTTCACCTGACCCGGCCCTTGCGCAGGCACTCCCTGTACCCGTAGGTCACGCCGATCTCGATTGATCAGAGCAACCCGGCCCCCTGGTCATGCATCACCCTTGGCGGGCTATGCAGACAGAAAGAAGCGAGGGGCTTCTTTCTATGGACGCCGGCTCCGCAGACGACAGACGCATCAGACGGAACCTAGTACCAATTCGGATCTTTCTTAAGCTGCTCCATCAGCAGCTTTTGCATGCCTTCGTTCGGCTTACCGATAAAACGGTAATCGGCGTGCCGTGTCGGGGATTTGTCTGCCGGCAAACCGGCCGGGACTTCCACCAACATGGCGTAGGCATCTTCCTTGTCGAGGCTAAAGGCAACGATCAGGCGCTTGTTCAGGCACGTATCTGCAGTCTCACAGAGCGGCCCCACCAAATACTTGTCGCCATCTTCTTCAACGGCATTCATTTGCTCGGCCGTACCGGACAGGTTCATCACCCATTCCGGCAAGCGCTGTTCTTTCTTCACCACGCTTTGCCAGGTTTCGCGGTACTGCTTATCCGCACTAAGCAATTCGTTGGCTCGGGATTGGCCGTCATTGGCGGCCATCACCAGCCCGCTGCCGCCCAAGAGCAGGGCGGCAGCCATGGCTTTAAAGGACAAAATGGTCATATTCAGCCTCGGCCGCGACGACCAAAGAAGAACGAAGCGATGAACATCACCAGGAAGACCACAAACAGAATTTTTGCGATACCCGTGGCGGTGCCCGCGATACCACCGAAGCCCAGGACTGCAGCCACAATGGCGATGATCAGAAATGTGATTGCCCAACTCAACATGGTGATTCTCCTTAAGCTTTTATAGGGGTAACAGCGGTAGTGCCGTGCAGCCGCTCAACACAAGCGACCTTTTCTTGCTTAGAACACCCAGCGCTCTTGGGTTGGCAATTCACCCAGGGTTGAATCCTGGCCTGCCACTCTCAATTGCGGGGCGGTTACTTCAGTAGTAGCGCTGGCGCTGCCAACGGAACGGAAATGGGTTTGGGTCATCGACGGACGTTCGAATTGCGCGGTTTGCTGCTGACTTTGCTGCCAATGCTGCATCTGCTGGCCGGCAATCAACGTGACCATCAAAGCCAGGCTGGCGAACAGACCTTGCTGCAAGCGCAGTGGCGATACACGTAGTTGGCTGAGGCTTTGGCGAGTCATGCTGCATTTCTCCCGCATTTTGATTATTCGTTGGGAGAGCTATTGCAGAGTGCATGCCAGTTTTTTTACAAAATAAAACTCAATAAAATCAATTAGTTATAGATACACCAATACAGTAGCGAACAGCATCCTGCACGATGCCCCTTTGCAGGCCGTGCGAAATGCACGATGGTCAGTGGTCGGGTCAATGGATCGAAACAACCGCGGGCGTTGCCGAATTGGCAAGAAGGCAAGAAAACGCCATCAATCGGCGCCTTTGTAGGGGAACGTGAAGATACCTGCGCGAAGATGCCTTTTATGAATCAGAATAAACCATGCAACTTGCCCGATTAATCCGGGACTAAACACCATCATTTATAGTTAAGGAGCGCGGGACAGATGGAATCAGCCAAGGAACTTCAAGGCCGCATTCTTTTAGTGGATGACGAATCCGCGATCCTCCGCACCTTCCGTTACTGCCTGGAAGATGAAGGCTACAGCGTAGCCACTGCCAACAGCGCCGCCCAAGCCGATGCCTTGATGCAGCGTCAGGTATTCGACCTGTGCTTCCTGGACCTGCGCCTGGGTGAAGACAATGGCCTGGATGTGTTGGCCCAGATGCGCATCCAGGCGCCATGGATGCGCGTGGTGATTGTGACCGCGCATTCGGCTGTAGACACCGCCGTTGACGCGATCCAGGCCGGCGCCGCCGACTACCTGGTCAAGCCGTGCAGCCCCGATCAACTGCGCCTGGCCACCGCCAAGCAGTTGGAAGTGCGCCAGCTCTCCGCACGCCTGGAAGCACTGGAAGGCGCAGTGCGCCAACCCAAGGACGGCCTCGATTCCCACAGCCCGGCGATGATGGTGGTACTGGAAACTGCGCGTCAGGTGGCTGGCACCGATGCCAATATTTTGATCCTCGGTGAGTCCGGCACCGGTAAAGGCGAGCTGGCCCGGGCCATTCACGGGTGGAGCAAACGCTCGAAAAAATCCTGCGTGACCATTAACTGTCCGTCACTGACAGCCGAGCTAATGGAAAGCGAGTTGTTCGGCCATAGCCGTGGCGCGTTTACCGGCGCCAGTGAGAGCACGCTGGGCCGCGTTAACCAAGCCGACGGCGGCACGCTGTTTCTCGACGAGATCGGCGACTTTCCCCTGACGTTGCAGCCAAAACTGCTGCGATTCATTCAAGACAAGGAATATGAGCGCGTAGGCGACCCGGTCACTCGACGTGCTGATGTGCGCATCCTCGCGGCCACCAACCTGAACCTGGAAGACATGGTGCGCGACGGCCGTTTCCGGGAAGACTTGCTCTACCGCCTCAACGTCATCACCCTGCACCTGCCGCCCCTGCGCGAGCGCAGTGAAGACATCCTGACTCTGGCCGACCGTTTCCTGGCGCGCTTCGTCAAGGAGTATGCCCGACCTGCACGCGGTTTCAGCGATGCCGCCCGTGAAGCGCTGCTTAACTACCGCTGGCCGGGCAATATCCGCGAACTGCGTAACGTGGTGGAGCGGGCCAGCATCATTTGCCCGCAGGAAAAGGTTGAAATCAGCCACCTCGGGATGGCCGAACAGCCGACCAACAATGCCCCGCGTATTGGCGCAGCACTGAGCCTGGACGAACTGGAGAAAGCCCATATCGGCGCCGTTCTCGCTACCAGCGACACCTTGGATCAAGCGGCCCGCACGCTGGGCATCGACGCGTCGACCCTGTACCGCAAACGTAAACAGTACAACCTGTGAGCTGCACCTTATGAAGCTTGCGATGAAACTGCGCACTCGGTTGTTTCTGAGTATCTCAGCGCTGATAACCGTCGCCCTGTTGGGACTGGTCCTGGGACTGGTCAGCGTCATGCAAATGGCCAAGAGCCAGGAGTCGCTGATCCGCAGCAACTTTATCACCCTGGACCTGGGCCTCAAGCTGCGCCAGACCTTGGGCGACCAGTTGATCCTGATGCTGGAGGAGCAGCCCGACCCCGCTGCCCTGCAGACGTCCAAGCAGAACTATTTTGCCCTGCTGGACCAGGGCATCGCCCATGAGCAGCAGGACGGCAGAACCAGTGGTTTCAGCCAGGCACGCATCGACTACCTGAATTTCCTCAAGGCGTTTGACGAAGCTCAGCAAAGCTCACTGGCCAACAATAAAAACGAAAAACTCACCGAAACCTTCAATGCACTGCGTAACGGACTGATCGCTGAACACAAAGGCGCCCTGGAAAATATCAACGACAGCGAGCACAAGTCGCGCAATCGCGCCTTGTTAATCGCCGGCTTGCTGGGGCTGGTCGGCCTGGCGGTGTTGATCATCGGCTTCGTCACCGCCCATGGCATCGCACGGCGCTTTGGTGGGCCAATTGAAGCCTTGGCCAAGGCCGCCGACAAGATCGGGCAAGGCGATTTCGAAGTGACGCTGCCGATCTCATCGGCGGCAGAAATGAATCAGCTGACCCGTCGTTTCGGCATCATGGCCGAAGCACTGCGTCAGCATCAGGCGACCAATATCGATGAATTGCTGGCCGGCCAGCAACGCCTGCAAGCAGTGCTCGACAGCATCGACGACGGCTTGCTGATGATTGACCGCCAAGGCCGTCTGGAACACCTTAACCCCGTGGCACAGCGCCAGTTGGGCTGGGACGAAGAGCGCCTCGGCCAAGGCTTGGGTGAAGCCTTGGGTCGCCCTGAAATGGATGAGCAGCTGCAACTGGTGCTGCGCGGCGGCAACCTGGAGCGCGCGCCGGACGATCTGGAAGTGGAAGTCGAAGGCGAACTGCGCCTGCTGACCTACAGCCTGACGCCGGTCAGCCATACCCAAGGGCATATTCTAGGTGCGGTGATGGTGCTGCATGACGTCACCGAACAACGCGCGTTCGAACGTGTGCGCAGCGAGTTCGTATTGCGCGCCTCCCACGAATTACGCACGCCGGTGACGGGCATGCACATGGCCTTCGGGCTGTTTCGCGAACGGGCGAAGTTTCCCGCCGAGTCCCGTGAGGCCGACCTGCTGGATACGGTCAATGAAGAAATGCAGCGCCTGATGCAGTTGATCAACGACCTGCTCAACTTCTCGCGCTACCAGAACGGCCTGCAAAAACTCACGCTCGGGCCATGCGATGTCACTGATTTGCTCGAGCACGCACGAGCCCGGTTCACGGAGCCCGCGAACGCACAACACATCGAACTGCTGGTGGAAGCTCAATCGGAATTGCCCAGGCTGTACGCCGACCAGGTTCAACTCGAGCGTGTACTCGATAACCTTCTAGGCAATGCTTTGCGACATACGGCCAATGGTGGCCAGATTCGCTTGCAGGCACGCCGCCACGGCGAACGGGTGATTATCAGCGTTGAAGATAACGGCGAGGGTATTGCCTATGGCCAACAGGGGCGCATCTTTGAACCTTTCGTACAAGTAGGCCGCAAGAAAGGCGGCGCTGGCCTGGGGCTGGCGTTGTGCAAGGAGATCGTACAGTTGCACGGCGGTCGCATGGGCGTGTATTCGCGGCCGGGGCAGGGTACGCAGTTCTATATGGCACTGCCGTTGTAGCCTGGATACAAAAAAATGTGGGAGCGGGCTTGCCCGCGATTGCGGTGGCTCAGCCAAAACTTTGTTGACTGACACTCCGTCATCGCGGGTAAGCCCGCTCCCACATTTGAATGGGGTTACACCTTTAGCGGCGGTTCAATGCGCTCAGGATAGCTGCACTTTCCGCATCCGGCGTGCCGTCGAACCGTGATGGCCGGAAGTGCATCTGGAACGCCGCGATCACATGTCGCGTGGCCACATCCAGTTCACCCGTCTGCGGCGTCTGGTAGCCCAGGCGCGCCAGTTCTTCCTGGAACCACGTAATACTCGGCAGGCTAACGGCATACTGTTGCTGGAATCGAGCCACCGCCTGTGCATCCGGCCACACGCCCAAACCTTCAGCCGCCAGGCGCTTCCACGGAAACAACGGGCCTGGGTCGAGCTTGCGCAATGGCGCAATGTCGCTATGGCCGATAATGTTTTTGGGGTCGATGCCGTTGCGCTTGCTGATGTCCTTGAGCAACACCACCAACGACTGCACCTGGGCCTCGGAGTACGGGTACCACAGGCGGCCGGTCGGCGCGTCTGTATAACCTGGGTTCACGATCTCGATACCAATGGAGCTGGAGTTGAGCCAGGTGCGGCCCGCCCATTCGCTTTCACCGGCGTGCCAGGCGCGCTGGCTCTCGTCTACCAGCTTGTAGATGGTGCCTGAAGCATCATCGCCAATGAGGTAATGGCTGCTGACCTGGCCGTGCGTGAGCAGCGCCAGGGAGCGTTCAAGGCTGGCGGAGGTGTAATGGACAATGACGAACTGCACGCGGTTGTCGTGGTTCAAAGAAGGGTGGCTGGTGTTCAGCCGCGGGCCGCTGGCGCAGCCGGCGAGCAAAAGAAGCACAAAGGCAATGCAAAAGGATTTCATGGCGGAAGACAGTACGCAGAAGACGATAATGCAACAGTGTAACGGATGGTTCGGGGCTCGACGGTCAAATCACAAAATGGAACATCTTTTACGCCGCCTGCACCCGGTTGCGTCCAGCGGCCTTGGCCCGATACAACGCCTCATCGGCACGCTTTAGCGCCAGGTCACTGCGTTCTCCCGGCAGGAACTGCGCCACGCCCATGGACACCGTGATGGTCACCGGCTCGCCTTTGAAGTGGAACGGGCATGCCTCGATGGCCGAACGCAGCACCTCACCCACGTCCAAAGCATCTGCCAAACCTGAGTCAGGCATCAACAATACAAACTCTTCACCCCCAAATCGCGCGATAAAATCGCCGGAGCGCAGGCGCTTGCGCAACACATTGGCGATGATCTTCAGCACCTTGTCGCCGGCCAAGTGGCCGTAGCCATCGTTGATGCGCTTAAAGTGGTCCAGGTCGAGCATGGCCAGTGACAGGCTGTTGCCGCGCTGATGCCAGCTATTCACTTCATGATCCAGGCGCTCGCTCCAGGCCGCACGGTTGGGCAGGCCGGTGAGCGGGTCGATCAAGGCCTTCTGGCGCTGCACTTCCAAATGCTCGCGATAACCTTGGGCTTCCTGCTCCATGTTCGCCACCCGCCCGGCCAGGCTTTTGAGCCGCGCCGCGACTTCCTGCTCGCGCTGGTCACGCTGCTGCCGGTGTTCGTCCATGGTGCCGAGCAAGCCTTCAAGGTGGCTTTCCAGCACATGCTTGAGGCTGTCCAGGTCAGCAGCTTCCTGCACGCTGCTTTGCAGGCCGTCGACCTGTTCACGGATCTGCGTATCCAGCTCCCGTGCGGCCGAGCGGCTGTCGGCGTGCCCCTCACTGGCCACCTGCAGATGGCCCTGGAAGGCTTCGAGGCGTTCATTAAGCTGCTTGAGGTAGGCCTCGAACTCATGCTGGCCACTGTCGGTAATCGCCAGCATCAGCACCGCCAGGTCATCGAGGATCGGCAGCAATTCGTACCAGTTCAAGCCGTGGGCCAAGCGCTCGCGCATGGCTTCGGCCTGGGGCCGGTGGCGCTCGGGTAAGGACAGATCCTCCAGCAAGCCAAGCAAGGTGTCTTCGATATGCTTGGCGACCGAGCTGTAGGACGGCTCGGGGGAGTCGGGCAGGGCGTAGGTGCCGTCCGGTTGCAGCGCATCGGGATCGGGCTCGCAGGGTTCCAGCACGGGCGGAAGCGACAGGCTGCCGATGAGCGTTTGATCTGGCGTGTCGACCTCAACCTGCGGCTCTTCGATAAATGCAGCAAGGGCGCTTTCGGGCGCGGCTTCCTCTAGTGCTGGCTCGGGCATCTCTGGCTCAGAGACTTCGTCAGGCCCGACGGGGGCTTGCTCCGGCGCCGGTGCCTCAAAGGCAAAGGCTTCGCGGGCGACTTCAGCCACTTTGACCGGCTCAGCGGGTTCAGGCTGCGCGGCGGCCGGCGTTACCGGCAATGGCGCAAAAGCGCGCAAGGCTTGGGTCAGCTCTTCGGATTGCACGGGCTCCAGTGGCTCGGGCGCGGCTTTGGCAGCAGCAGGTTTCGACGCCGGCGGTTGCGGTGCATAGAGCGGGGCAGATTCAACCAGCGGCGCCTCATTCGACACATCCTTTGCACCAAACAGGCGTTGCAGCAGGCCAGGTCCAGGGCGCGCAGCTTCGCCTTCAGGCTCCAGGTTATTTAGCGCCTGCCCTTGCAGGCTGCTCAATTCGCTGAGCAGCAGCGGGATCTCACGCGCCTGGCCGACTCGGCCATCAAGCTGTTTGGCGAAGGTTTTCAGCGGGCGGGCGACTTCACGCGGCAGAGGCAGTTTCTGCAACTGCGCAACCAAGGCAGTCAGCGCAGTGCTGATCTGGTCGACCCGGGTTTCGCGGCGCTGCTCCGAGTCGAGCACGGCTTTTTCCAGGCGTGGCAGCAAGGCGGCGAGGGCAGCGTCCATGTCGTCGGTACGCACCACATCGCGCATTTCTTTCATGCATTGATCAACCGCACGGTCGGTGCCTTCCGCCGCCAGCGTGCTGCGCACCAGGCCTCGGCGCAACAGGTCGAGGCGGGCAGCCCAGCGGCGTTCGAGCTTATCTTGCTGCTCAACGCTTTTAAGGTATTTCTCTTTCCAGCGCTGGGCGTCGTCGCTCATGCAAGGGGTCCGCGAGGGCCTGGGCTCAACGCGGGTAATGCATCAGCCGTGAGCGAACCCGGCAGACGAATCTCTACCGCGACGGGCAGGTGATCGGAAATGGGCTGCGCCAGCACCTGCACACTTTCCAGTGTAAGGCTGGGGCTGAGCAGGATATGGTCGAGACAGCGTTGCGGGCGCCAGCTGGGAAACGTGGCTTCGACTTGCGGCGCCAGTAACCCGAGGTCGCGCAACGGGGAATTCTGCAACAGGTCGGTGGCATGGGTGTTCATGTCACCCATCAGCACCTGGTGTTTGTAGTTGCCGATCAGATCACGCACGTAGGCCAACTGGAGGTTGCGTGTACGCGCTCCAAGCGCCAGGTGCATCATCACCACCACCAAGGCTTCCGGGCCTTCGCCGAAACGCACAAGAATCGCGCCGCGCCCTTTTGGGCCGGGCAACGGGTGATCTTCGATGGCTGTCGGCTTCAAGCGGCTGAGCACGCCATTGCTGTGCTGTGCCAGGCGCCCGAGGTTGCGGTTGAGTTGCTGATACCAATAAGGGAAAGCACCGAGATGGGCGAGATGCTCCACCTGATTGACATAACCGGAGCGCATGCTGCCGCCGTCGGCTTCCTGCAAGGCGACCAGATCGAAGTCGTTGAGCAGGTCGCCGATTTTCTGCAGATTACCGGTACGCCCTTTGTGCGGCAGCAGATGCTGCCAGCCACGGGTGAGGTAGTGCCGATACTTCTCGGTACTGTTGCCCACCTGAATATTGAAGCTGAGCAGCCGCAGACGACTGTCTGCCGGCAAGCCCGTGGACTCCAGGTGGTGTTCGTTGACCCGCGGTTCATGCAGGCCAACGCTACGTTCAGTACCCCAGCCGCGCATGATGGCCCCCTTACTTGGCTGCGCGCTCTTTAGCGATCAGTTGGTCGGCAACATTGAGGGTTTGCTCAGGACCACCGGTAGTGCCCAGGTCGAAACGGTATTTGCCGTTGACGATCATGGTCGGTACGCCTTGTACGCCGTACTTCTGGGCGAGTTCCTTGGCCTGTTTGATTTGGCCCTGGATAGCGAAGGAGTTGAAGGTGGCCAGGAACTTGTCCTTGTCGACGCCTTGGGTGGCAACAAAGTCAGCCATTTCGTCAGGCTTGGTCAGGCGCTTGCCTTCTTTTTGAATCGCATTAAATACAGCGTTGTGAACCTTGTGCTCGACACCCATGGCTTCCAGGGTCAGGAACAGTTGGCCGTGGGCATCCCATGGGCCGCCGAACATGGCCGGGATGCGTCGGAAGTTAACGTCGGACGGAAGTTTTTCGGCCCAAGGATTGATAGTCGGCTCAAAGGCGTAGCAATGCGGGCAGCCATACCAGAACAGCTCCACCACTTCGATCTTGCCTGGCTCCGAGACCGGAACCGGGTTGGCCAATTCAACGTAGGTTTTACCGGCTTCAAGCGGCACGTCGGCAGCTTGCGCGGTCATGCCGAAAAGGCTGACAGTGACGAGAGCGGCGCTGAGGATCAGATTACGCATGCTTTACTCCTGGACAAATAAAGTCGCCTCACGCGACCTTTAGTTGTGACAGGTCTACGCGGGCATGAGTTCGTTAGTGTAACGGCACCGGCCACAAAAAAGGGCGGCCTAAGCCACCCTTTTTATGCTTGCATCGATGGATTAATCGAGCGTTAACGTCGCAGGTCCAATCAGTGCAGGCCCTGAATATAGCTGGACAGCGCTTCGATATCTTTATCCGAAAGTTTCGCCGCAATGTCAGTCATCATTTTGTTGCTGGCATCGCCATCGATGGAGCGAACCTTCTCGCGGAAGTCCTTCAACTGCTTGGCTGTGTATTGGGCGTGCTGACCACTCAGGTGGGGAAAACCCGCCTCGGCCAGCCCACTGCCACCTGCGATGTGACAAGCCTTACAGGCAGGCATGCCACCGATAGGTTGGTCTTCAGCGAGTTTGCCGCCTTGAAACAACGCCTGGCCTTTATCAACGAGCTTCGGATCAGCAGCTCCCACACTGCCTTTCTGGCTGGCAAAATACGCCGCGATGTCCGCCAGGTCCTGATCGCTGAGATTAGTCAGCAAGCCGGTCATTTCCAGCACCGTGCGCTTGCCGTCCTTGATGTCGTGCATCTGCTTGGTCAGGTAACGCTCACCCTGGCCTGCCAGTTTGGGGAAGTTCGGCGCCGGGCTGTTGCCATCCGGTCCATGGCAAGCACCACATACGGCGGCTTTCGCTTGACCGGCAGTGGCATCACCTTTAAGGGGGCCCTCTGCAGCGACGGCAGCGCCAGTGATGCCCAAGGTCAACAGCAGACTCACGATCAGTTTGTTCATCAGCTAATCCAACTACGGCTAAGGGTTTAAGAGTTATCTACCGGGTTTACTCACCATCAACGCGTTGATGGCCTGGTAATCCTCAGTACTGCAGTCCATGCACAAACCACGCGGCGGCATTGCCTTGAAACCCTGAGTCACGTGTTGCATCAGCGTAGCCATGCAAACTCGGTTGTACAGCGCCTCTGGATCCTGTGTAGCCTGAGCGCCTAAAAGCGCGATCAGGACACCAAAAGCGCATAACCATCGGGTCATACATCGACCTTTTCAGGGTTTGAGAGCGTTTTGCGTTCTAATGCGCAATGAAGGTCTTTCGCTCCCGTGAACTTCATCCTTCGCTGGGACAAAGCACACACAAAATCTGCGGCATTATATACTGGCGCTACTGAAACGGAAACGACACCGCTTGCCGCACCCTTTCTCGGCACCGCCCACATCGGAAATCTCATGCAACTCAAGAATCCCATCCTCGGCCTGTGCCAACAGTCCACGTTCATGCTCAGCGCCGCCAAAGTGGACCAATGCCCCGATGACGAGGGCTTTGAAGTCGCCTTTGCCGGCCGTTCCAACGCCGGTAAGTCCAGCGCGCTGAACACCCTGACCCACGCCAGCCTGGCGCGCACCTCGAAAACCCCGGGCCGCACGCAGCTGCTCAATTTCTTCAAGCTAGACGATGATCGGCGTCTGGTCGACCTGCCGGGCTACGGTTATGCAAAAGTACCCATCCCGTTGAAGCTGCACTGGCAGCGTCACCTTGAGGCTTACCTGGGTGGCCGCGAGAGTTTGAAGGGCTTGATTCTGATGATGGACATCCGTCATCCAATGACCGATTTCGACCTGCTGATGCTCGATTGGGCCGTCGCCAGCGGCATGCCGATGCATATCCTGCTGACCAAGGCCGACAAGCTGACCTACGGCGCAGCCAAGAACACCTTGCTCAAAGTGCAGTCCGAAATCCGTAAAGGTTGGGGCGACGCGATCACCATCCAGTTGTTCTCGGCGCCCAAGCGCATGGGCCTGGAAGACGCTTACACCGTGCTGGCCGGCTGGATGGAATTAGCAGACAAGGGCGCGGAAATCGCCGAATAACTTTTGCGCAGGCAAAAAAAACCCCGGACTTCGTATGGGGAGGGGAAGTTCGGGGTCCAAGTTCCGGACCGCTAGGGCGGGGTCCAGATATCTGCCAACACTTAACACAACATAGGAGCATTGAAGGGCTTCACCACCCATTCAGTAACTCTGAGTAGCAGTTCACGGGTTAAGTTCCGGCAGGTCAAAAAAACTATTGGAAATAACCTGCGACGCCTTTTGATCTAAAGCGCTCTGCCATCACCCTCGGCAATGGCAGAGCCGCGCTGTCAGTGTGCTTCGTCCCAGTTATCGCCCACGCCCACGTCTACCACCAAAGGCACGTCAAGCTTGGCCGCCGCGCTCATATGCTCGCGGATCTTCTCGCTGACTTGCGCCACCAGATCCTCACGCACCTCAAGCACCAATTCATCGTGCACCTGCAGGATCACTTTGGCATCCAGGCCCGACTCGGTCAGCCAGTTGTCCACCAGCACCATGGCTTTCTTGATAATGTCCGCCGCCGTACCCTGCATCGGCGCGTTAATCGCTGTGCGTTCTGCGGCCGCGCGCTCCTGAGGCTTGTTGGAGTTGATGTCCGGCAGATACAGCCGACGCCCAAAGAAGGTTTCGACATAACCCTGGTCGGCCGCCTGGGCGCGGGTGCGCTCCATGTATTCACGCACGCCTGGGTAGCGTGCAAAGTACACATCAATGTAGGCCTTGGCGGTCTTGGTATCCACGCCAATGTCCTTGCCGAGCTTCTGCGCGCCCATGCCGTAGATCAGGCCAAAGTTGATCGCCTTGGCACTGCGGCGCTGGTTGGACGTGACCTCTGTCAGCTCAACCTTGAACACTTCGGCGGCGGTGGCGGTGTGCACGTCCAGGTCATTACGGAAGGCATTCATCAGCCCCTCGTCCTTGGACAAATGCGCCATGATCCGCAGTTCGATCTGCGAATAGTCCGCCGCCAGCAACTTGTAGCCTTTAGGCGCGACAAACGCCTGGCGAATGCGCCGCCCTTCGGCGGTGCGCACCGGGATGTTCTGCAGGTTCGGATCACTGGACGACAAACGCCCGGTCGCCGCCACCGCCTGATGATAAGACGTGTGAATACGCCCGGTACGCGGGTTGATCTGCTCCGGCAGGCGGTCGGTGTAGGTGCTTTTGAGCTTGCTCATGCTGCGGTACTGCATCAGTACCTTGGGCAACAGGAAGTCATCTTCGGCCAGCTTGGCCAATACTTCTTCAGCCGTGGACGCCTGGCCTTTGCCGGTCTTTTTCAATACCGGCAAACCGAGCTTCTCGTAAAGAATCGCCCCGAGTTGCTTGGGCGAGCCCAGGTTGAACTCTTCACCGGCGATCTCAAACGCCTGGCGCTCCAGCTCAACCATCTTGTTGCCCAGCTCGATACTCTGGATGCCCAGCAGCGCCTTATCCACCAGTGCGCCTTGACGCTCGATACGCGCCAGCACCGGCACCAAGGGTATTTCAATGTCCGTCAGCACACTGGCAAGGCTTGGAATGGCTTCAAGCTGCGCATGCAAAGCCTGGTGCAGGCGCAGCGTCACGTCGGCATCTTCGGCCGCATAAGGGCCGGCTTGCTCAAGCGGGATCTGGTCGAACGTCAGCTGCTTGGCGCCCTTGCCGGCGATGTCCTGGAAGCTGACAGTGTCGTAGTCCAGGTACTTCTTGGCCAGGCTGTCCATGTCGTGCCGGGTCGCGGTGGAGTTCAGCACATAGGATTCGAGCATGGTGTCGAAAGCGATGCCGCGCACGGTAATACCGTTGGCCTGGTCGCCGCCGATGGCACAGTTGGCCAGGATGTTCATATCAAACTTGGCGTGCTGGCCGACCTTGAGCTTGGTCGCGTCCTCCAGCAATGGCTTCAAGGCCAGCAGTACCGTGTCACGGTCCAGTTGCTGCGGCGCGCCGATGTAGGAATGGGTCAGCGGGATGTAAGCTGCTTCATGGGGCTGCACGGCAAAGGAAACCCCGACCAATTGCGCCTGTTGCGCATCGATCCCGGTGGTTTCGGTGTCGAACGCGAACAATTTTGCCGCGTTGAGTTTTTTCAGCCAGGCGTCGAATGTCGCCTGGTCGAGGATGGTGGTGTAAGACGCTTCTGCGGGTGCCACCACTTCGATGGCCTCCTCAACAACAGGGGCAGCCTTGAGCTCAACGCGCTTGGCATCGCGCTGAATTTCATCAAACCAGCTCTTGAACTCCAGCAGCGTGTACAGCTCCAGCAGCTTTTCGCGGTCCGGTTCGATCAGGTGCAAATCATCCAGGCCCACATCCAGCGGCACGTCGACCTTGATCGTCGCCAGTTGATAGGACAGGAATGCCATCTCCTTATGCTCTTCCAACTTGGCCGGCAGGGTCTTGGCCCCGCGGATCGGCAAGGTTGGCACGATATCCAACTGCTCATACAGCTCTTTGATGCCGCCATTCACACCCACCAGCAAGCCGGAAGCCGTCTTCGGACCAATCCCCGGCACGCCTGGGATGTTGTCGGACGAATCGCCCATCAGCGCCAGATAATCGATGATCTGCTCCGGAGCGACACCGAATTTCTCCTTCACGCCCTCGATGTCCATCGAGCTACCGGTCATGGTGTTGACCAAGGTAATGTGCCCGTCCACCAGCTGCGCCATGTCCTTGTCGCCGGTAGAAATCACTACCGGGCGGTCAGCCGCCGCGCTGCTGCGGGCCAGGGTGCCGATCACATCATCGGCTTCGACGCCTTCAACGCACAGCAACGGGAAGCCCAGGGCGATCACACTCTGGTGCAGTGGCTCGATTTGCAGGCGCATGTCATCGGGCATGCTGGGGCGGTTAGCCTTGTATTCGGCGTACATCTCATCGCGAAAGGTCCCACCCTTGGCGTCGAACACCACCGCGAACGGGCTGTTTGGGTACTGCTTGCGCAGGCTTTTGAGCATGTTCAACACGCCCTTGACCGCACCGGTCGGCAGGCCTTTGGAGGTGGTCAGCGGTGGCAGCGCGTGGAAGGCGCGGTACAGATAAGAAGAACCGTCCACCAGGACGAGGGGGGCTTGGCTCATGAGCAGGATCAACCTTTTCGGCGGGTCAGGCGCTAGAATAGCCGGACCAATGACGACAAAGGGACAAGGTTATCATGCGTACAGTAAATCGCCTGTTGTTGACCGGCTTGATTGCACTCACCCCGATAGTGGCCATGGCGGCGGATACTGCGCCGTCGGGCGACCCGGAAGTTACCATTCGCACGGAAGGCGACAAGACCATTCAGGAATACCGCCAGAATGGCTTCCTGTACGCAATTAAGGTGACGCAAAAAGGCTTTCCACCGTATTTCCTGGTGCGCGCGGACGGAACCGATGCGAACTTCATCCGCTCTGACCAGCCGGATATGCTGATCCCGTCATGGAAGATCTTCGAATGGAAATGATTTCTTAACTTAAATTGGCGCCGCGCACTGCGGCGCCCGTACTGGCAGCTTAAACATGTCTGTGTTCACCCCCCTGGCTCGGCCCGAGCTGGAAACCTTTCTCGCCCCTTACGGGCTCGGCCGCCTGCTTGATTTCCAGGGGATTGCCGCCGGTAGCGAAAACACCAACTTTTTCATCAGCCTGGAACAGGGCGAATTCGTCCTGACTCTGGTTGAGCGCGGCCCAGTGGCGGAAATGCCGTTCTTCATCGAACTGCTAGACGTGCTCCACGACGCCGACCTGCCGGTGCCTTACGCACTGCGTACCACCGATGGCATGGCGCTTCGCGAACTCAAAGGCAAACCGGCGCTGTTGCAGCCGCGCCTGGCCGGCAAGCACATAAAGGACGCCAACGCGCAGCATTGCGCCCAGGTCGGCGACCTGCTCGGCCACCTGCACCTGGCGACGCAAGGCGACAAAGTGCTGGAGCGCAAGACCGATCGCGGCCTGGAGTGGATGCTCACTGAAGGCGCGCAGCTTATTTCACACCTGAACGAAGCCCAGCAGCGTCTGCTGCAAGCGTCCTTGAGCGAAATCGAAGCCCACAAGGCCGACATCCTCGCCCTGCCGCGCGCCAACGTACACGCCGACCTGTTCCGCGACAACGCGATGTTCGAAGGCACGCACCTCACCGGTTTGATCGACTTCTACAACGCCTGCTCAGGCCCGATGCTGTACGACGTGGCAATCGCCTTGAATGACTGGTGCTCCGACGCCGATGGCGTGATTGATGGGCAACGCGCCCGCGCGTTGCTGGGCGCCTACGCGGGGCTGCGGCCGTTTACCGCCAAGGAGGCCGAGCTGTGGCCGACCCTGCTGCGCGTTGCGTGCGTGCGTTTCTGGCTGTCACGCCTGATCGCCGCGGAATCGTTTGCCGGGCAGGATGTGTTGATCCATGACCCGGCGGAGTTCGAGCATCGGCTGGCGCAGCGCCAGCAGGTTACCGTCCACCTGCCGTTCGCACTTTAAAATGTGGGAGCGGGCTTGCTCGCGAATGCGCAGTGTCAGTAAATACATCTATTACTGATCCACCGCATTCGCGAGCAAGCCCGCTCCCACATGGGTTATGTATTTGCGGTTAGAGTGACTCCAGGCACCCGGCCAAGTCATTCCCCAGCTTTTCCAGTACCTGCTCATAACCCTGCGCCGTCGCCGGGGTATAGCCACCCAACGCATCCAGCTCTGCCAACTTCACCGGCAAGCCCGCCACCAAAGTCTCGGCCAAACGCGGACGCAACGGCGGCTCGCTGAACACGCACGTCTTACCCACTTCCTGCAAACGCGTACGCATCGCGGCAACATGCTGAGCGCCCGGCTGCACTTCGGCGGCCACGCTGAACACGCCCGTGTGCTTGAGCCCGTAAGCGTCTTCGAAGTAATCAAATGCCTCGTGGAACACGAAGTACGGCTTGTCGCCGACGGTGGACAGGCGCGCCTTCAAGCGTGCATCCAAAGCATCCAGACGCTCATCGAACGCCTTCACATTGCTCTGATAACGCGCAGCGTTGGCCGGGTCGGCAGTGCTGAGGTCAGACGCCATGCGCGCAGCGATCACGCGGGCATTGACCGTCGATAACCACAAGTGAGCATCCAGGCTGCCAGGGCGGTGATCGTGGTCGTGTTCGTCGGCATCATCGGCATGCGAGTGGCTATCTTCGGCGAACCGACGCAACTTCATCCCAGGCAAGTCCTGAACGGCCACAGTCGGCAGGCTACGCCCCTTGAGCACGCGTGGCAGGAAGCTCTCCATGTCCGGGCCGATCCAATACAGCAGGTCTACCGACTGCACGCGCCGTACGTCGGATGGGCGCAAGGCATAGTTATGCGGCGATGCGCCAGGCGGCAACAGCACCTCTGGAATCGCCACGCCGTCCTGCACAGCGGCGGCGATCAACTGCAACGGTTTGATGCTGGTCAGCACCTTGACCTCAGCCTGAGCGGCCCCGGTGATGAACAAACTGGTGACAAATACGACAAAAACGGGAAAAAGTCGGGACACGATGACCACTCAATGGCGTAGGAACAGGTAACATAATAACGTCTCTATCAAATGTCTGTCGCCGCTCATGCCTAAAACACCGCTTGCCAGCCGTCCCCACGACCACTCTCACTGCGTGCACACCGCGCTGTCGGAGGCCGATACCCTGTGCGCACAGAAAGGCTTGCGCCTGACCGCCCTGCGTCGTCGGGTGCTGGAGCTGGTGTGGCAAAGTCACAAGCCCCTGGGCGCCTACGACATTCTTGGCGTGCTCAGCGAGCAGGACGGCCGCCGCGCCGCGCCGCCGACGGTGTACCGCGCGCTGGACTTCCTGCTGGAAAACGGCCTGGTGCATCGCATCGCATCGCTCAACGCCTTTGTCGGCTGCAGCCACCCGGAACACGCGCACCAGGGCCAATTCCTGATCTGCCGCGAATGCCACGCCGCCATCGAGCTTGAACAAAAAAGCATCAGCGACGCCATCATCAAAAGCTCCGCCGACGTGGGCTTCAAGGTCGAAGGGCAAACGGTCGAAGTGGTCGGGCTCTGCTCCGGTTGCCAGGGGGCTTGATGAGCAACGCGTTAATCCGCCTGGAGCAGGTTGGGGTCACGTTCGCCGGGCAAAACGTACTGGATAACATCGCGTTGAGCGTGGAGCCGGGGCAGATCGTGACGCTGATCGGCCCCAATGGCGCCGGCAAGACCACGCTGGTGCGCGCCGTGCTTGGCCTGCTCAAGCCCGACAGCGGCAGCGTGTGGCGCAAGCCCAAGCTGCGCGTCGGTTACATGCCGCAAAAATTACACGTCGATCCAACGCTGCCGCTGTCGGTACTGCGCTTCCTGCGTCTGGTGCCTGGCGTCGACCGCGCACGCGCACAAGCGGCGCTTAAGGAAGTCGGTGCCGAACAGGTTATCGACAGCCCGGTGCAGAGCATCTCCGGCGGCGAGATGCAACGCGTACTGCTGGCGCGCGCCTTGTTGCGCGAACCCGAGCTGCTGGTACTTGATGAACCCGTGCAAGGCGTGGATGTTGCCGGCCAGGCCGAGCTGTACAGCCTGATCACCCGCCTGCGTGACCGCCATGGCTGCGGCGTGCTGATGGTCTCCCACGACTTGCACCTGGTGATGAGCACCACGGATCAAGTGGTGTGCCTCAACCGCCACGTATGCTGCTCCGGCCACCCGGAACAGGTGAGCGGCGACCCGGCATTCGTCGAGCTGTTCGGCAAAAACGCGCAGAGCCTGGCGATCTATCACCACCATCACGATCACGCCCATGATTTGCATGGCGCTGTGGTCGACGATCCCGCTACGCCTCAACCCCACGTTCATGGAGATAGCTGCAAGCATGGCTGATTTTCTGCTCTACGCCCTGCTGGCAGGCTTGGCTTTGGCACTGGTGGCGGGCCCATTGGGCTCGTTCGTGGTCTGGCGGCGCATGGCCTACTTTGGCGACACGTTGTCGCATGCCGCGCTGCTGGGCGTGGCCATGGGCTTTCTGCTGGATGTGAGCCCGACCATCGCCGTCACTGTGGGCTGCCTATTACTGGCGGTGCTGCTGGTAACCCTGCAACAGCGCCAGCCGCTGGCCTCGGACACGCTGCTGGGCATTCTGGCGCCAAGCACGCTGTCGCTGGGCCTGGTGGTGCTGAGCTTCATGCATGAAGTACGCATCGACCTGATGGCCTACCTGTTCGGCGATTTGCTGGCGATCAGCCCCACTGACCTTGCCTGGATCCTCGGCGGCAGCGCCGCTGTGCTGGTGCTGCTGGTGGCCTTGTGGCGCCCGTTGCTGGCAATTACCGTGCACGAAGAGCTGGCCACCGTCGAAGGTTTGCCCGTACCGGCGCTGCGCATGACCCTGATGCTGTTGATCGCCGTGGTGATTGCTGTCGCAATGAAGATTGTCGGCGTATTGTTGATCACGTCGCTGCTGATCATTCCCGCAGCCGCCGCCCAGCGCCATGCCCGCTCACCGGAGCAGATGGCGATCGGCGCCAGCCTGCTGGGCATGCTCGCCGTGTGCGGGGGCCTGGCGCTGTCCTGGTTCAAGGACACGCCGGCCGGGCCGTCGATTGTGGTCACGGCCGCCGCCCTGTTTCTGCTGAGTTTTGTCCTGCCCCGTCGAGGGGTGTAGACTTGCTCGCTTTTTGCGCAAATAGAGAGTCGCAGGAATGAAGCCGTTCAACTCCCGTTATCTGCTCCTTGCCGCATTTTCCCTGCTGCTGGGCGCCTGCCAAAGCACACCGCCTGCCGCCCCCGAGGCGCAGGACCCGCGTGCTGCGGCCATCGCGCAGCTGGAGCAAAACCTGGCCAGCAGTGAACTGGCCACCGCCGAAGACGAGCTGGCCGCATTACAGGCCCAGTCGCCCAACGACCCAGCCCTGGAAACCTACCAGCGCCAATTGGCCGAAGCCTACTTGCAACGCAGCCAGGTCGTATTGCAAAAAGGTGATGTAAATGCCGCCGCTACGGCGTTAAGCCGCGCACGCGCCTTGATGCCCAAGGCTCCGGCGCTTACTGGCGGCGTCAACAGCGCCATCAGCCACGCCCGCAAAGCCGAGCTGGATAAAGCCGAAGCCGCCTTGAAAGCTGCCGAGGCCAAGCCACCCGCCAAGGTCATCGACCCGGCGGCTCAAAGCACCACGGTTGCGTTGAACCTCACCGATATTGAAGAACTTCGCCATCAGTTGGATGCGATCGCCACCGATGTGGTGAATTACCAGTGCGATGTGACCATTCAGGCGCCGCGCACCCAGGATTACCCATGGCTGGCCACACTGCTGACCAAACGGGTGAAACGCATTGATTCGGCGTATGACCTGAAGATTCACCGGCAGATTGTGAAACACATCCCGGCGCAGGTTGTGTTGATTCCGCGCAAAACCGAGTAAAGCCATCGCAGGCAAGCCAGCTCCCACCTTTTGAACTGTGAATACAGTCAAATGTGGGAGCTGGCTTGCCTGCGATAGCGGTCTAACAAACACCCAAAAGCTTAAGCCGGAATCGCCTTGGCCTTAGGCTCCCGCGCCCACACCCGATGCTGCGCAATCGCCGCAAAGAACGCCTTGAACGCCTTGGCATCCGCTCCCACGATCAACCCCGCATCCGCCTCCAGCTTAAGCTGCTCCAGCAACGGCTTGGCATCACTGGCAAGCGCAATCGCCTTCAGATGCTTGTACGCCTCCAACAGGAAGTGCAACGCCACGCCGTCGCCACTCAAGGCCTTGATCGACTCTTTACCGCCCGGTACGAACACCGCATCAAACGCAACCGACGGCATGCCTTCCATCGACGCATCCACCGGCAGGCTCTTGCCATCCGCAGTCTTCACCGGTGCCGACGTCGGCCCCAGCACCTTGGCATGCGCACCTTCGGCGGCCAGCGCTTTCTTCAACGCCGCAATCGCTGCGCCATCCACACCGTTAGCCGCAAGAATTGCGACTTTGCGTGTTTTGATGTCGCCCGACAGCAGGTTCACCTGGCTCAACGCCGGCGACTCTTTCAGCGACGTCTTGCGCGGCGGTACCGTGCCTTTGGTCGGCGCCGGCAGGCCGAGGTTCTGCGCAACGCGCTTGGCCAACTCCAGGTCGATATTGGCCAGAATCTCGTTGACCTGACGCGCGCGGATAAACTCACGCTCCACCTTGCCCAACTCGAAGCTGTAGGCCGCGATGATGTGCTCTTTCTCGTGGTGGCTCATGCTGTGGAAAAACAGCGTGGCTTGCGAGAAGTGGTCACCAAACGACTCACTGCGCTCACGTACCTTGTTGGCGTCAACGCGCTCGTAATAAGTCTCGAACCCGCCATCCTGAGCCGCCGCTGGCGTTTCTTTGGGCCAACCGCCATCAATCGAGTTCGGCTCGTAGGACGCACGGCCCTTATCGATCACGGTGCGGTGCTGGGCATCACGCTGGCCGTTATGGAAAGGCGTGACCGGCCGGTTAATCGGCAGCTCATGAAAATTCGGGCCACCGAGTCGGCTGATCTGCGTATCGGTGTAGGAAAACAGACGGCCTTGCAGCAGCGGGTCGTTGGTGAAGTCGATACCCGGCACGATATGGCCTGGGCAAAAGGCGACCTGCTCGACCTCGGCAAAGAAGTTGTCCGGGTTGCGGTTAAGCACCATTTTGCCCAGCGGCGTTATCGGCACCAGCTCTTCGGGAATGATCTTGGTCGGGTCAAGCAGGTCGAAGTCGAACTTGTGTTCGTCCTCTTCGGCAACGATTTGCACGCCCAACTCCCACTCAGGGTAGTCGCCGCCCTCGATCGCTTCCCACAGGTCGCGACGGTGGTGGTCGGTGTCTTTACCGGCAAGCTTTTGCGCTTCGTCCCACACCAGCGAGCAGGTGCCGACTTTCGGGTGCCAATGGAATTTCACAAAGCTGGACTTGCCTTCGGTATTGATCAACCGGAAGGTGTGAATACCAAAACCCTGCATGGAACGCAGGCTTTTTGGAATGGCACGGTCAGACATGGCCCACAGCACCATATGCGCCGATTCCGGCTGCAGCGAGACGAAATCCCAGAACGTGTCGTGGGCCGAGCCACCGGTAGGAATTTCGTTATGGGGCTCAGGTTTTACCGCATGCACAAAGTCCGGAAACTTGATCGCATCCTGGATGAAGAAGATCGGCATGTTGTTGCCCACCAGGTCGAAGTTGCCTTCGTCGGTGAAGAACTTCACGGCAAAGCCGCGTACGTCACGCACGGTATCGCCCGAACCACGCGGGCCTTGCACGGTGGAGAAGCGCACGAACACCGGGGTTTTATGCTCCGGGTTACGCAGGAACCCGGCCTTGCTCAGCGCAGAATGGTTCTTATAGGTCTGGAAATAACCATGGGCGCCAGTGCCACGGGCATGCACGATGCGCTCCGGGATACGCTCATGGTCAAAGTGCGTGATTTTTTCACGCATGATGAAGTCTTCCAGCAGCGAGGGGCCACGGGCGCCGACTTTGAGGGTGTTCTGGTTATCGGAAATCTTTACGCCTTGGTTGGTGCGCAGCGCCTGGCCGGTCGCATCGGAGCGAAACTCTTCCAGGGCCTGCAGCTTGGCGTTGGTGTTGCCACGGTCCAGGGTATCGGTGCCCGCAAGCTCACTCTTAGGCGGGGTGGCTGGCTTCTTGGTACTCATCAGTCAAAACTCCTTATTCAAAGTGGCCAGAGCGGTCCCCGGCTCGTTTGAGCAAACCCCCAGGCACGGCACCTGGGAAATTGAGTTGCTTAAGTAGTGACTGATGGGGTTTTGGGCCGTTCCTTTTTTATGACCTTTGATCGCGTTATTGCCAAATCGCTGGTTGAATGCGAAATAAATGCTAAGAAACGCTATACGGACAGGCTAAAATGCGCGCCCGGCTAACCGCTGATCCCTTTTCAATGCGCCCCACAAGGTTCGCTACGTGATCGAGTTTCATAACGTCCATAAAACCTACCGCGTCGCCGGTAAGGAAATCCCCGCCCTGCACCCCACCAGCCTGCGCGTCGAAAACGGCCAGGTGTTCGGCCTGATTGGCCACTCCGGTGCGGGCAAAAGTACCCTGCTGCGCCTGATCAATCGCCTGGAACAACCCAGCGGCGGTCAGATCAACGTCGACGGTGAGGAAGTCACCGCCCTGGACGCCAACGGCCTGCGCCGTTTTCGCCAGCAAGTCGGGATGATCTTCCAGCACTTCAACCTGCTGGCGTCCAAGACCGTTGCCGACAACGTGGCGCTGCCACTGACCCTGGCCGGCGAGTTGTCGCGTAAAGACATCGACCTGCGCGTGGCTGAACTGCTCGCCCGCGTGGGCCTGTCGGACCATGCCAAGAAGTACCCGGCGCAGTTGTCCGGCGGCCAGAAGCAGCGCGTCGGCATCGCCCGCGCCCTGGCGACCAAGCCAAAAATTCTGCTGTGCGACGAAGCCACCAGCGCCCTCGACCCGCAGACCACCGCCTCGGTGCTCAAATTGTTGGCCGAGATCAACCGCGAGTTGAAGCTGACCATCGTGCTGATCACCCATGAAATGGACGTGATCCGCCGCGTGTGCGACCAGGTCGCCGTGATGGACGCCGGCGTGATCGTCGAGCAAGGCTCGGTGGCCGAGGTGTTCCTGCACCCCAAGCACCCGACCACCAAGCGCTTTGTGCAAGAAGCCGAGCAAGTCGATGAAGGCGAGCAGCGTGATGTGTTTGCCCATGTACCGGGCCGCATCGTGCGCCTGACGTTCCAGGGCGAAGCGACCTACGCGCCATTGCTGGGGACCGTCGCCCGCGAAACGGGAGTGGACTACAGCATCCTTGCCGGTCGCATCGACCACATCAAAGATACCCCCTACGGGCAACTGACCCTGGCCATCACCGGCGGTGACATGGAAGCGGCCTTCGCCCGCTTTACCGCAGCCGATGTGCATATGGAGGTCCTGCGTTAATGGACGTGTTACTGCATTACTTCGACAAAGTTGACTGGGCCGACATCTGGGTTGCCACCGGCGACACCATGCTGATGCTCAGCACCTCGCTGGTGTTCACCGTACTGGTTGGCTTGCCGCTGGGCGTTCTGCTGTTTCTGTTCAGCCCACGTCAGTTGCTCGAGCAGAAAGCCACCTATGGCGTGCTGGCATTTATCGTCAACGCCATACGCTCTCTGCCGTTTATCATTCTGCTGATTGTGATGATCCCTACGACGATCTTTATCACCGGCACTTCGCTCGGTGTGGCCGGCGCGATTCCACCTTTGGTGGTGGGCGCTTCGACGTTCTTCGCGCGCCTGGTGGAAACCGCATTGCGCGAGGTGGATCGCGGCATCATCGAGGCGACTCAAGCCATGGGCGCCACCACTCGGCAGATCATCACCAAGGCACTGCTGCCAGAGGCTAAACCCGGCATCATTGCGGCCATCACCGTCACCGCTATTGCTCTGGTGGGTTACACCGCCATGGCAGGCGTCGTGGGTGCTGGCGGGCTGGGCGACCTGGCGATCCGCTATGGTTACCAACGTTTCCAGGACGACGTGATGGTCGTCACCGTGGTGATGTTGATTGTGCTGGTACAGATTCTGCAAACCATCGGCGATAAGCTGGTGACACACTACTCTCGAAAATAACGGCCATTGCCGGCCCCCGCCGGCACATGCCCGAACAAGGAGCTTGTTGGATGAAAAAACTACTGGTTGCTTTCGCCGCCGTTGCCGCGTTTTCTGCCCATGCTGCCGAGACTATTACAGTCGCTGCATCGCCGGTGCCCCACGCGGAAATCCTCGAATTCGTGAAGCCTGCACTCGCCAAAGAAGGCGTTAATTTGCAGGTCAAAGTCTTCACCGACTACGTGCAGCCGAACGTACAGGTGGCTGAAAAACGCCTGGACGCCAACTTCTTCCAGCACCAGCCGTACCTGGATGAGTTCAACAAAACCAAGGGCACTCACCTGGTAAGCGTTGCCGCGGTACACCTGGAGCCACTGGGCGCCTACTCCAGCAAGTACAAAAAGCTGGAAGACCTGCCAAGCGGCGCCAACGTCGTGATCCCGAACGACGCCACCAACGGCGGTCGCGCCCTGTTGCTGCTGGCCAAGCACAACCTGATAACCCTGAAGGACCCGACCAACATCCTGTCGACCATCAAGGACATCAGCGGCAACCCAAAAAACCTGAAATTCCGCGAACTGGAAGCCGCCACCCTACCGCGCGTGCTGACCCAGGTCGACCTGGCGCTGATCAACACCAACTACGCCCTGGAAGCCAAGCTGGATCCATCCAAGGATGCGCTGGTGATCGAAGGCAATGACTCGCCTTACGTGAACATCCTGGTGACCCGCGACGACAACAAGGATTCGGACGCGGTGAAGAAGCTGGTTGCAGCCCTGCACACGCCAGAAGTGAAAGCGTTCATTCTTGAGAAGTACAAAGGCGCGATTCTGCCGGCGTTCTGATCCAGAGCTACACCGTAAACCTAATGTGGGAGCTGGCTTGCCCGCGATAGCAGAGTGTCAGTCACCGAAGATGTTGACTGGCCTGCCGCTATCGCAGGCAAGCCAGCTCCCACATTTGTTTTGTGTAGTGATCGTTCCCACGCTCCGCGTGGGAATGCAGCCCGGGACGCTCTGCGTCCCGCTTCTGAGGCCGCGACGCAGAGCGTCACAGGAGGCATTCCCACGCAGAGCGTGGGAACGATCATTTGCGCTGGAGCAAAACCGGCAACTCTGCCACCAGCTTTGTGTGGTTTTTGCTGTCAGCGCAGGGCTGGCACCACCTCATGGGTCAACCATTGGCGCAGGCACCGATTCTCCGGGTAGTAGTGGTAGATAAGCAGCGCATAAACGCCAGACTCACTGACCATCAACGTCGGCGCACAGTGGCCATGAGTGATCAGCGGCAGGGTGAGTTGTTGGTCGGGATCGAGCTTGCGCAGTAACGCAGGGTTCAGGTGCAGGCCCATCAGGTGGCCGATGTCGCAGGCGCTGAACCATGGCTGGTTGTCTATCAACACAGCGTGCAGCTGGTGATGGTGGCGGGTGAAGACTTTGGGTGTGATCTGTGGATCAGGGGTAAGTGATTGCATTGGGACAACTCCGGGTATGAACAGGAGCTGCCAACAGCCTTCCTACGGGCATGGGTGGCAGCCATACGCGGGGTAGGAACCGAGTACCCAGGGATCTCAGCCACGTCGAAACGTGCCCGCGCATAGCCGCCGCGACTGATAGTACGGGCACAAAAAAAACGCCGCAATCAGACGGTGGCGCTATGACGCCAAGGGTACATAAAAGGGTTCCTACGCCCTGTCACTGAATTTGCAGCGACAGGCCAAAGACTAGCCACCCCAAGACCGTCCAACAAGTTCACGCACAGCGCGACAACACGTGGGAAATCTCCGACGACACCCTGTTCAAACCTTGCACAAAACCACTGTGGGAGCTGGCTTGCCTGCGATGGCGGTGGGTCAGCAACTGAGATGCAAGCAGGCCCACCGCTATCGCAGGCAAGCCAGCTCCCACAGGTTATTTGTGTTGTTGGTTAGCTTGGTGATTGGCCTACTTGCGCTGTAGCAAACCCGGCAACTGCGCCACCAGCTTTTGATTATTCAACGGCGCACGAATAAACCCACGCTGCGTGCCGTCCGGGCCGATCAGCGCCAGGTTGCCGCTGTGGTCCACGGTGTAGTTGGGTTTGCTGGTATCGGCCGGAATAAACGGAATGCTCACCGCATTCGAGACCTTCTGCACATCCGCTACATTCGCGCCGGTCAGGCCTTCGAATTGCGGGTCGAAGTAGCCCAGGTACTGCTTGAGCTGGGTCGGCGTGTCGCGGTTCGGGTCAACGCTGACCAGGATCACCTGCAACTTATCCACCGCATCTTTAGGCAGCTCGCTCTTGATCTGGCGCAGTTGCGCGAGGGTGGTCGGGCAGATGTCGGGGCAGAAGGTGTAACCGAAGAACAGCAGGCTCCATTTGCCTTTCAGCTCGTTGACCACCACCGGCTGGCCGTCCTGATTGGTCATGGTCACCGGCGGCAGCTGGCGGCTTTGCGGCAGCAGGATAATGCCGGCGTCGATCAGCGCGGTAGGGTCGCCCTGGCCTTTGCCGCTGAGCACTTTGTTAACGGTCAGGCCCATGATCAACGCGACGATGGCCACCAGGATGAAGACGGTTTTTTGAGTTCGAGTCATAGGTTCAACAATAGGTAGTGGTCGACGAGCAGCGCGATAAACAGCAGCAGCAAGTACCAGATAGAGTACTTGAACGTGTTGATCGCCGCGTGCGGCTTGCTGCCACGGTACAGCACCCAGGCCCATTGCAGAAAGCGCCCGCCCAATACCAGCGCACACGCCAGGTACAGCAGGCCGCTCATATGGATCACATAGGGCATGAAGCTCACCGCCAGCAGGGCGAAGGTGTAGAGCAGGATATGCACCTTGGTGTAGTGCTCGCCGTGGGTGACCGGCAGCATCGGGATATCGGCCTTGGCGTATTCCTCTTTGCGGTGAATGGCCAGGGCCCAGAAGTGCGGCGGGGTCCAGGCGAAGATGATCAGCACCAGCAGCAGCGGCTCGGCGCTGACATGCCCGGTAACCGCGACCCAGCCGAGCAGCGGCGGCGCCGCACCGGCCAGGCCGCCGATCACGATATTTTGTGGCGTGGCACGCTTGAGAAAACCGGTGTAGATCACCGCGTAACCCAGCAATGAGGCCAACGTGAGCCAGGCCGCCAAAGGGTTGGTGAACGCCAGCAACAAGGCCAAACCTGCAACAGCCAGAAACAATGCAAACGCCAATGCCGCCACGGGCGACACGCGCCCTTCTGCCAACGGCCGTTTATGCGTGCGCGCCATCACCGCATCGATGCGCCGATCCACCACATGGTTGACCGCCGCCGCACCTCCGGCGCACAGGGCAATGCCCAAATTGCCGAACACCAGCACCGTCCACGGCACCCCGGCGCGGGTCGCGAGGAACATGCCCACCAAGGAGGTGATGAGCATCAGCACCACCACTTTCGGCTTGGTCAGCTCCAGGTAATCCCGCCAGATCGCCCGATCGTGACGCGCGCCGATCAAGGTCGCCATGGCATCTCTCCTTTAAGGGTGATGAGGCCCGATACGTGTTTGCGCGGGATAAAACGCCAGCCAAACGGCAACTGATTGCGCACCCGGACCAGGCTGGTACGGGCGTGGTAGTTGACCAGCACCAGCGTCAGCAATAACCCCGCCCCACCGGCGTTGTGCCCGACCGCCACCGGCAGCGGCAAGCCGAACGCCACATTGCTCACGCCCAGGCAGATTTGCGCCGCGAGGGCGATCAGCAGCAGGCCCGACAGCCGCGTCATGCCCACGGCGCGCAATTGCCAGGCCAGCCCCAGCAGCACCAGCGTCACCAGCACCGCGCCGATGCGATGGGTCAGGTGGATGGCCGTGCGCGCCTCACTGTCGAGCTGGCCGCCGAGGTAATTGGGGCCGATATGCTGGGTGAGGTGAAACCCGTTGGCAAAGTCCGCCGCCGGCCACCACTCGCCATGACACGTCGGCAGGTCGACACAGGCCACCGCCGCGTAGTTTGAACTGACCCAACCGCCCAGCGCGATCTGCCCGATCACCAGCACCAGGCCCGCCGTGGCCCAATATTGCAGGCGCTTGGGCACGATCAAAGCGGGCAACACGCCGGACAGTCGCAAGGTGAGCAGAAACAGCAGGCTCAAGGTTGCAAAGCCGCCAAGCAAATGCCCCGTGACCACTTGCGGCCACAACTTCAGCGTCACCGTCCACATACCGAACGCCGCCTGGGCAAACAACACCGCCAACACAAACAGCGGCAGTTTCACTGGCTGCCCCGGATCACGCCGGTGGCTCCACGAGCGCGCCGCCAGCAGCACGATCAGCAAGCCCAAGGTGCCGGCGAAGTAGCGATGGGTCATCTCGGCCCAGCCCTTGTCGGCTTCTACCGGCGTATCGGGAAAATGCAGCTCGGCATGCGCCAGCTGGGCTTCGCTTTGCGGCACGCTGATAAACCCGTAGCAGCCCGGCCAGTCCGGGCAGCCGAGGCCAGCGTGGGTCAGGCGCGTGTAGGCGCCGAGCAGCACGACCAGCAGCGCCAGCAAGGTGGCAAACAACGCGAGGCGAAATCCAGGTTTGGCCATGACGATGCCCTTATCCGATGTTCGACAGTTTCAGCAGCAAGCGCAGGTCGTTGAGCAGGTCCTTGCCCTTGACCTTGGCGTCGTAGCGCAGCACCAGGTTGCCGTGCGGGTCGACGATCCACAGTTGCGCCTCACCCGGCGCAGCCGCGTTTTTACTGAAGGTGGTCAGGTCCAGCGGGTAGCGCTGCAGTTGTGGGTATTCGGCCTTGAGCTTGGCGTCGTAATCCGTGCTCACCGGCTGCGCGCTGGCCAGGGCATGGCTGGCGCGGGAGGCATCGCGGCCCAGGCTGATTTGCAGCTGGCGCGCCAGGTACACCAGTTGCTGGCACTCGGCAGCACACGCGGTGGGCGCAGTGACCAACAGTTGCCAACGGTCTTCGTCGGCCTGCACGCCAATGTCGGCGCGGGTCTGGCCGTTGCCGATCATCTCGCCGTGGTAACTGCGGCTGTCGGGCACCCAGAACTGCAACTTGTACATAAAGGTGGCCAGCGCCATCGGGCCGATCACCATCATCAGGATCAAAATAAGCTGCCAGCGGCCTTTGCGCCGGTCGGGCGCCTCAGACGTGCTGGGTGGATTCATGGCCGCTCCCATGGGGTTTCTCCTTTTTGTTATGCCATCCGAGGTAGAGGTAAAGCGCCAGCAACGCCAGTGCCATGGCGAACCACTGCACGGCGTAGCCCAAGTGTTTTTCCGGGCCCATGGCGACCACCGGCCAGGTCGTGTCGTAGGTGCCGGGGCCAGGTTCGGCGCGTAGCTCATAGGCGAAACCGCTGCGGCCCAACTCCGCCCAGAGCGCGGCGGGATGCAACGCAGTCAGCAAGCGCGGCCATTGCGTGGTGGCGGGGTCGGCGTGCAGTTGGAAGGTTTCGCCGGGCGCGATGTACACCCAGGCATCCAGATTCAGAGGTTGTTCAGGCGTGGTGAACACGGGCGGCGTGCGCCGGTCCGGCCACGGCAGCCAGCCGCGATTGAGTAGCAGCCATTCGCCGCTGGCCTGGTCGTGAAAGGGCTGCAAGAGTTCAACACCGGCCTTGCCGTCGCGCATGCGGTTGTCGAGCAGCACGCTGTGCTCAGCATCGAACTGGCCGCGCAGGCGCACCCGGCGAAAGGCCGGGTCAGCCATGCCCTCGAGCTGCACACTGCTGACCGGCTCAGCCACACGCCGTTCGGCATAGCTGTCCACCAACAGCTGTTTTTCATGCCCGCGAGCCAGTTGCCAGAACCCCAGGCCCACCATCAGCGGCAGCAGCACAAGCACCACCAGCGTGGGAGCGAGCCCTGGGCGAAAGTCTTTTATGGCGCTGGCTATACTTGTTTTCATTGCCCGCCTTTTCATTGCCCGCCCATCCGAATGGAACCTGACCATGCTCAAAGCAGCCATTGCCCTGATGCTGATCGCGACTGTCGTGAGCCTGTTCAGTGGCTTGTTCTTTCTGGTCAAGGACGAGGGCAACTCCAACCGCCTCGTCACTGCCTTGACCGTGCGTGTTGTACTGGCCGCGATCACCGTAGGCTTGATCGCCTGGGGCTTTTTCAGCGGCCAGTTGGTCTCTCATGCACCGTGGTAAAACGCCTCACAGCACATAAACGAAGAAAAACAGGCCGATCCACACCACATCCACAAAGTGCCAATACCAACTGGCCGCCTCAAAACCGAACTGGTGCTCGGCATTGAAGTGCCCCTTGAGGATGCGCATCAGCATCACGAACAGAATGATGGTGCCGATGGTCACGTGGGCGCCGTGAAAGCCGGTGAGCATGAAGAAGGTCGCGCCGTACACGCCCGAGCCAAGGGTCAGGCCCAGCTCTTTGTAAGCGTGCATGTACTCCTCGGCCTGAAAGCCCAAAAAAGCCCAACCCAGCAGCACCGTGAGCGCCAGCCAGATTTTCAGCGCGCCGCGATGGCCCTTGCGCAACGCGTGGTGGGCAATGGTGATGGTCACGCTGGAGCTGACCAGCAAGATCGTATTCACCAGCGGCAAGCCCCACGGGCTGATGGTGCCTTCGGGCGGCGGGTACATTTTCGGGTCAGGGTTGTTGAGCAACGGCCAGGCAAATTCGAAGTTCGGCCACAGCATATGCGCGACGCCCTTGGAGCCTTCGCCCGCCAGCCACGGCGCGGACATATGCCGCACGTAAAACAGTGCGCCGAAGAACGCGATAAAGAACATCACCTCGGAAAAGATGAACCAGGTCATGCCCCAGCGGAACGAGCGGTCCATCTGCGGGCTGTACAAACCGGCGCGGCTTTCCTTGATCACCGCGCCGAACCAGCCGAACAGCATGTAGGCCAGCAACAGCCCGCCGACGAAAAAGATCCACGGGCCGTGGGATTCCGGGCGCGCCGCCTTGAGGTCGTTGAACCACACGGCCAGACCGTACACCGTGATCAACATGCCAAACGTAGCAATTATTGGCCATTTGCTTTGCGCTGGTACGTAGTACGTATCATGAGACGACATGTATTCGCTCTCCTGATTGAGGGGGCAAACAGTAGCTAGCCGCCGGTATGGACGGCCACCGGCGGTTGGCGCGCAGTGATGTCAAACAGCGTGTATGCCAGGGTCAAATGCTTCACATCCTTGGGCATGGCGCGATCGACGATAAAGCGCACGGGCATTTCTATGCGCTGACCTGGCTGCAGCACTTGCTGGGTGAAGCAAAAACACTCGGTCTTGTGGAAATACATCGCCGCTTCGGCCGGGGAAATACTCGGCACGGCCTGGGCAGTCATGGGTTTATCTGTGGGGTTGTAGGCCACGAACAGCATCTCGGTGACAGCGCCAGGGTTGACCACGACCTCATCGGCTTTGGAGTGGAATTCCCAGACCATGTCGATGGCATTGGTGGACATGAACTGCACGCGCACCTGGCGCGTAGGGTCCACCACCTGCTCGCCTTCGTACTGCCCGGCAGTCTTGCCGTTGATACCGAATGCCTTGCACATCACGTCGTAGATCGGCACCAGGGCGAAGCCGAAGGCGAACATGGCCACTACCAGGATCAGCAGGCGGGTGACCAGGCGCTTGATGGGAACGGATTCAAGCATGGCGCTCACCCGCTTCTGGTTTTTCTGTGGGAGCTGGCTTGCCTGCGATGAGGCCCAGGCAGGCAATACATTCTGTGCCTGACACACCGCTATCGCAGGCAAGCCAGCTCCCACAGGAGACCGAGTCGACCTGCATCAAGGCGTTCACTTGACCTCCGGCGGCGTCGTAAACGTGTGATACGGCGCAGGCGAGGGGATGCTCCATTCCAGGCCTTCAGCGCCATCCCACGGCTTGGCCGGCGCCGGCGGGCCGCCACGGATGCACTTGATCACGATAAACAGGAAGAAGATCTGCGTGGCGCCAAACATGAACGCGCCAATCGAGGAGACCATGTTGAAGTCGGCGAACTGCAGGTTGTAGTCCGGCACCCGGCGCGGCATGCCCGCCAGGCCGACAAAGTGCATCGGGAAGAACGCCATGTTCATGCCCACAAAGGACAGCCAGAAGTGCAGCTTGCCCAGGGTTTCGTCGTACATGTGGCCGGTCCATTTCGGCAGCCAGTAGTAGGCCGAGGCGAAGATGCCGAAGATCGCCCCGGGCACCAATACGTAATGGAAGTGCGCCACCACAAAGTAGGTGTCGTGGTACTGGAAGTCCGCCGGGGCAATTGCCAGCATCAGCCCGGAGAAACCGCCAATGGTGAACAGAATCACAAAAGCCACGGCAAACAACATCGGTGTCTCGAAAGTCAGCGAGCCTTGCCACATGGTGCTCACCCAGTTGAACACCTTCACGCCCGTGGGCACCGCGATCAGCAGCGTGGCGTACATGAAGAACAGCTCGCCCACCAGCGGAATACCCACCACGAACATGTGGTGCGCCCACACGATAAACGACAGAAACGCGATGCTCGCCGTGGCGTAGACCATCGAGGTGTAGCCGAACAGCGGCTTGCGCGAGAAGGTCGGGATGATCGAGCTGACGGCGCCAAACGCCGGCAGGATCATGATGTACACCTCGGGGTGGCCGAAGAACCAGAACACATGCTGGAACAGCACCGGGTCACCGCCACCGGCCGCACTGAAAAAGCTGGTGCCGAAGTGGATGTCCATCAACATCATGGTCACGCAACCGGCCAGCACCGGCATCACCGCGATCAGCAGGAAGGCGGTAATCAGCCAGGTCCATACGAACAGCGGCATTTTCATCAAGGTCATGCCAGGCGCGCGCAGGTTGAGAATGGTGGCGACCACGTTGATCGCGCCCATGATCGAGCTGATGCCCATCAGGTGAATGGCAAAGATGAAGAACGTCACGCTTTCCGGCGCGTAGGTGGTGGAGAGTGGGGCGTAGAAGGTCCAGCCGAAATTCGGCCCGCCGCCCGGCGTGAACAGCGTCGAGACCAGCAGCAGGAACGCTGCCGGCAGCAGCCAGAAACTGAAGTTGTTCATGCGCGGCAAGGCCATGTCCGGCGCGCCGATCATCAGCGGGATCATCCAGTTGGCCAGGCCGACAAACGCCGGCATCACCGCGCCAAACACCATGATCAGGCCGTGCATGGTGGTCATCTGGTTGAAGAACGCCGGCTGCACGATTTGCAGGCCTGGCTGGAACAACTCGGCGCGGATCACCATGGCGAACGAACCGCCGAGCAGAAACATGGTGAAGGCGAACCACAGGTACATGGTGCCGATGTCTTTGTGGTTGGTGGTCAGCACCCAGCGCATCAAGCCTTTGGCGGGGCCGTGGGCATGGTCGGCATGACCATGGTCGATCACAGTGCTCATGGCCGTTCTCCTGCAAAGGAATGGGCTGTGCGGTTCAGGGCATACGCAGTTGAGGCCGTCATTTGCTTTCCGCCTGTTTCAGAGCCAGCACGTCTTTGGGCGTGACCATGTCGCCTTTGTTGTTGCCCCAGGCGTTGCGCTCGTAGGTGACCACGGCGGCGATATCGACTTCCGACAGCTGTTTGCCGAACGCCGCCATGGCGGTGCCGGGTTTGCCGAAGTACACGCGGTGCAGGTGGTCTTCTTTGGCGCCGGTGGCAATTGGCGAGCCTTTGAGCGCCGGGAACATCGGCGGCAAGCCCTGGCCTTCGGCCTGGTGACAGGCCACGCAGGTGGTGTGGTAAACCTTGTCGCCACGGGCCACCAGCTCGTCCAGCGTCCACTCTTTGGACGTCAGCTCCTTGAGCTTGGCGGCCTCTGCCTTGCGCTCGCCCAGCCAGGTGTCGTAGTCGGCCTTGGATTTGACCTCGACCACAATCGGCATGAAGCCGTGATCCTTACCGCACAGCTCGGCGCACTGGCCACGGTAGATGCCGGGCTTCTCGACCCGGGTCCAGGCCTCGTTGACGAAGCCGGGGATCGCATCGCGCTTGACCGCAAAGGCCGGCACCCACCAGGAGTGGATCACATCGGCGGCCGTCACCAGAAAGCGCACCTTGGCGCCCACCGGCAGCACCAGCGGCTGGTCGACTTCGAGCAAGTAGTGCTCGCCCTTGGTGGCCTGGTTATGGATCTGCTCGGCGGGCGTGGCCAGGTTGCTGAAGAACTCCACGTCCTGGCCCAGGTATTTGTAGTGCCACTTCCACTGATAGCCGGTGACCTGGATATCGATATCCGACTCACTGCTGTCGTAGATATTGATCAGGGTTTTGGTCGCCGGAATGGCCATGGCCACCAGGATCAGCAAGGGCACTACGGTCCAGAGAATTTCCACGGTGGTGCTCTCGTGGAACTTGGCCGCCACCTGGCCCGTAGACCGGCGGTGCAGGATCATCGACCAGAACATCGCGCCAAACACGACGATGCCGATCACCACACAGATCCAGAAAATGGTCATGTGCAGGTCAAACACGGCGTGACTGACTTCAGTGGCCCCTGGCGCCATATTCGTTGTCCAGGCGGCGTGCGCCTGGCCGAATACTGACCACAACAGTAGGCCCATCCAAACGTGTGGATGTCGCGTCATTGCGGGTTCCCCTTTATGTTTCTTGTTATCCCGCCGGTTTGCACCTGCGGCGAAGGGAGCGGCTTCCATACTGCTTACAACCGCCAAGCCTTGCCTGCGTCATGCAGTTGGGCGTCATCAGCTAATTGCGTACAAATCCGAGTATAGACAGCCGGGGCGACCCCGCAATGTGTAGGGGCAAATGAGCAAAAACAGACGGGCGGCCCCAATAAAACCGGGCGCGCAAACGTTTATCCGACGAACGATGGCATTTCGATATAACGCACACGCATAACCATGAAATAATTATGACAAATGCGTCTTAGGCGCTCGTATAAACGAGCTACCTTATCCTCTCCCTTTTCCTACGCCTGTTTCACTGGAGCCTTCATGAACACCGCCGCATTGCGCGAGCAGATTTTCCGTGCCCATCAACACGAAGCCACTACGGGCCAGCTTGCCCAGCAACTGGAAAAACAATTGCCGCACCTGCATTCGGCCATCTCCCTGGCTGACGGTGATCGCAACATTGTCATGACCCGCTTTGTCACCGCCTACATCGAACTGGTTCCGGACTTGCTCGAAGCCGCCAACGATGTGGCCCGCGAAGCCGGTATCGAAAGCCAGATCAAACCGGTGTTGAAAATCGCCGAGCATTTCTTCCTGCAGCCGCCTGCGATCCTGGCCGGCCATGAAGGCCTGGACGGCTTGCTGGATGAGGCCTACCTGGCTCACCGCTTGGTTGAAGAGGTCAACGACCTGTATATCAAGCATTTCGGCCAGCCATTGATTCCGGCGGATACCACTGTGGCTAACTTGATTGCCCATCAACTGATTGGTGAAACATTTGCCAATCAGTTGGATGAAGCCGTGCACTTGGCGGTAGATGAAATGCTCAACGAGGAGAGCTTTGCGCTGGAGTCGGTCGAGGCGTATCGCGAACAGCTGAAAAGCCCGCAAACGGAAGCGGCGTGGAAGCGCTGGCCGTGCCTGTCGCGGCAGCTGGGCGTTGAGTTATCGCTGGATCAGCCAGCCTGATTTTCCGAGTGAACATAGAACCACTGTGGGAGCCGGGCAAGCCCGGCTCCCACAATTTTTGTGGTGTTCAGACGGGCGCCGAACCTATCCCCACCGTCGTCCGCACCCGGCCTTCGAGCCTGCGCTTCAACCCCCGCGCCTCGATCACCAGCGTCGAGCCCTTGGCCGCATTGGCCCGGCCCCATTCCTCCAGCAGCTCCAGACACGAATGGTCGATGTAGCTCAGGTTGCTCAGCGGCACATGCAAGGTGGTCCCCGCAGGCACCGTCGACAGCACCTGAGTCAGCGCAGGCACTTTCAGGAAGGTCGCGGCACCGGTCAATCGCAGCTCCATCTCACCGTCCTGGGGCAAATCGATCAGGCTGACTTTCAATCGCGAAGCTTTAAACGCGAGCTTCAGCAACGTGAGCCCGAAGCCCACCAACACGCCAGTCAACAGGTCGGTGAAGATGATTGCGAGTGCCGTGGCGGCGTAGGTAAACATCGGCATCCGCCCATAGCGGCCCAGCGCGCGAAACGCTTTGACGTCCACCAGCTTGATCCCGGTGTACACCAGCACGCCCGCCAAACTCGCCACCGGAATACTTTGCAGCACACTCGACAGCAGCAACACAAAGCCCAGCAGCCACACACCATGGAACATCGCCGACAGCCGCGTGGTAGCGCCAGCCTGCACGTTGGCCGAGCTGCGCACGATCACGCCGGTCATCGGCAAGGCGCCAACCAAACCACAGAGCATGTTGCCCACGCCTTGAGCTGACAATTCCTTGTCGAAATCGGAGCGCTGGCCGCTGTGCATTCGATCGACCGCTGCCGCAGAAAGCAGGGTTTCGGCGCTGGCAATAAACGCCACGGCGAAGGCGGCGATCAGCAGTTGCGGATCGGCCAGGTTCAGCAGGTCGCTGGGGCGCAGCCAGTCGATGGCGTCGGCGAGGTTTTCCGGCACCTCCACGCGCTTGACCTGCAACGCCAGCACCAGGCTTGTCACCGTCGCCAGGCCCACACCCAACAACGCGCCCGGTACGAAGCGCAATGTTTGCGGCCGGAATTTATCCCAGCAGTACATCACCAGCATGGTCGACAGGCCCAGCAAACCAGCCTGCCAACCAAGACCGCCGCCCAGCGTCGGGATCGCTTCGGTCATGGCCGCCGGGAAGCCCGCCAGGTTATCCAACCCCGAAGGTTTAGGCGCGCCGTCGAGCATCACATGCACCTGCGACAGCACAATCAATACGCCGATACCCGCCAACATGCCGTACACCACCGCCGGCGCCGTGACCCGGAACCAACAGCCCAGGCGCAAACGCCCGGCCACCAGTTGCAGGAAACCCGCCAGCAACAGAATCGGCCCGAGCATCATCATCCCGTGCTGGCGCACCAACTCGAACACCAACACCGCCAGCCCCGCCGCCGGGCCACTGACCTGCAGTGGCGAACCCGCCAGCCAACCCACTACCAGGCCACCGATTATCCCGGTGATCAGCCCCTTGGCCGGCGGCATGCCGGACGCAATCGCGATGCCCATGCACAAGGGCAGGGCGACCAGAAACACAACCACCGAGGCCAGCAGCTCCCGTGGCAATACAGCTTTCAATTGAGCAGCACGCATGATGGCTCTCCCGAGGGATTCGCCGGGCGCGGTAAAGCCTGGCTGCGTCCATGGCAGCCACCGCTTGACCCGGCAGGGAAGTGTTTTAGAAGCGCGCTCTAGGCGTCGCGCAAGGAATCGGCTCGGTACCGTTCAGCGGTCTGAATGCCGCCTGGTCCGCATCGTAAGCGCGGATTTCGCTGGTCTCGATGTTGTAGATCCAACCATGGATAAACAAATGACCATTGGCCATGCGCGAAGCCACGGAAGGGTGGGTACGCAAATGCTGCAATTGGGCGATGACGTTTTCTTCGGTCAGCACCTTCATGCTCTCGCCTTCGTTGGCGCAGTCGCAATTGTCTTCGACCATGGACTTGGCGACTTCGGCGTGACGCAACCAGGCCCGTACCGTCGGCATCTTTTCCAGGCTGTCGGGGTTGAGTACCGCGCGCATGGCGCCGCAATCGGAGTGCCCGCACACGATGATGTGCTGTACGCCCAGGGCGAGTACCGCGTACTCGATGGCGGTGGAAACCCCGCCGTTCATCTGGCCGTAGGGCGGCACCACGTTGCCGACGTTACGCGTCACGAACAAATCGCCGGGGGAACTTTGGGTGATCAGCTCGGGGACGATGCGCGAATCGGCGCACGTAATAAACATCGCCCGTGGGCTCTGGGCCGTGGCGAGTTTCTTGAAGAGTTCTTCCTGCTGCGGGAAGACGTCGTGATGGAAATGCAAAAAGCCGTCAACGATGTGCTTTAACGCTGCATCGGCAGACTCCGCCACCTGAGTGGCTGAAGCCGACGCAGCCAACGGCTGTTTATCCTTGTCACTCATGATTCATCCTCTTTATTAATGCAGGGGAGTGTTCAGGTCAGTTCGACGTCTGGCTATCGGAAAAGTTGAAAAACTAAACAAACCAAGGCGTCGACTCACCAGTCACTCGCTGAACAAGGTAACCGGCGAAACTTAACTCAAACTGAATGAACCGCTCTAGAACGAGGGTTTCAGTGATATCAAAACGCGACTATTTCCACAGCAATGGCGCCTTCGTTCTGTTCAGTTTACAACAATGCCATCTGTCTGCCCGGCGGGCAAAACGCCGTGCAATCCAGATTAAACCCTTCCCGTCGATTCAGGCCCAGCCGCTTGATCGCTTTGTTGAAACGCTGCGCCAACAAATCAGCAAACGGCCCCTCGCCACGCATGCGCACACCGAAGCGGCTGTCGTACACCTCACCACCGCGCACCTGGCGCACCAGGCTCATCACATGGGCCGCGCGCTGCGGGTAATGCGCCGCCAGCCACTCCTCGAACAGTGGCGCCACTTCCAAGGGCAAGCGCAACATCATGTAGGCGGCGCTCTGCGCACCGGCAGCGTGGGCTTCGGTCAGCAGGCTTTCCAGCTCGCTGTCGTTGATCATCGGGATCATTGGCGAGCACAGCACGCCCACCGGGATACCCGCCTCGCGCATCACCCGAATCGCCCGTAACCGCGCCTTGGGCGCCGCCGTGCGCGGCTCCAGGATACGCTTGAGTTCGTCGTCCAGGCTGGTGAGGCTGATCATTACCGCCACCAGCCGCTGACGCGCCAACTCGGTGAGCAGGTCGAGGTCGCGCAAGATCAGCGACCCCTTGGTGATGATGGTTACCGGGTGCCGATAGCGCAGCAGCACTTCGAGGGTTTGCCGGGTGATTGTGTAGTCGCGTTCGATAGGCTGGTACGGGTCGGTATTGGAGCCCAGGTTGATCGGCGCACACACATAACCTGGCTTCGACAGCTGTTGCTCCAGCACGTCGGCGGCGTTGGTCTTGGCAATCAGTTTGGTTTCGAAATCCAGCCCTGGCGACATGTCCCAATAGGCATGGCTGGGCCGCGCATAGCAGTAGATGCAGCCATGCTCGCAACCGCGATAGGGGTTGATGGAGCGGTCGAACGGCAAATCCGGCGAGTTGTTGCGGGTGATGATGCTCTTGGCCGTTTCGATACGCACTTCGGTGCCCTGGGTCGGCGGCACTTCCTGGAACCAGCCGTCGTCTTCGGCCACGCTGACGGTCGGCGCAAAGCGGTTGTGTAGGTTAGTGGCCGTGCCCCGGCCACGGGGCGGCAGCGCAGTAGTCATGAAAACGCCTCGATACTGTTTTTATATACAGTATCGAGGCGCGAGGTTTCTGACCAGTGCCGTTTGGCGGCCAGGGCAGGATCAGTGCTTTTGCGTTACCTGCCCCAAATCGTCACCCGATGTGGTGCGCATATCGCTCTTGCGCAGATCTGCCACGTCACTGGCTTTGACTGGCGCGCCTTTATTGCCCCAGCTGCCACGGACGAAACTGACCACATCCGCGACTTCCTGGTCCGACAGGCGCCACGCGAACGCCGGCATGGTGAAAGTCGACGGCGCCGTGTTGGTGGCTGGCAAGGTGCCGCCGTTCAACACGATGTTGATCAACGAGGTGGCGTCCGCCGTCTGCAACACAGGGTTACCCGCCAGCGCCGGGAACACCCGCGTGTAACCATGGCCGTCGGTACGGTGGCACGCCGCGCAGTTGTCGATATACACCGACGCGCCCGGCTTGCTGTCGTCACCTTTCCACAGCGCCTCGGCCACCTGCTTGTCGTACTGATGCGGCTGGTCCTTCGGGTCCACCGCCGGCAGGCTCTTGAGGTATCGCGCAATCGCGGTGAGGTCGTCCTGGGACATGTACTGCATGCTGTGTACGACCACGTCACTCATGCCACCAAACACCGCGCTGCGGTCACTGCGGCCAGTCTTGAGGAACTGCACCAGTTGCTCTTCGCTCCAGCTGCCGAGGCCGTCCTTGTGGTCGCCGCGCAGGCTTTTCGCGACCCAGCCTTCCAGCGGCGCACTGCCAGACAGGAAGGCGTTGCCGTCTGTAGCGCTGAGGGCTTTTTCCTGCATGGTCAGGGCACGCGGTGTATGGCAGGCGCCGCAGTGGCCGAGGCCTTCAACCAGATAGGCACCGCGAGCGACCACCGGGTCGGTGGCGGCTTGCGCCTGATGCGCCTCGACCGCCGGCGCGAACATCCAGCGCCACGCCGCCAACGGCCAACGCATGCTCAAGGGCCAGGGAATATCGCTGTCCTTGTTCTCCTGGGCGACGGGCTCCACGCCCTTCATGAAATACGCATACAACGCCTGCATGTCACTGTCGCTGACACGCGCGTAGGACGGATACGGCATCGCCGGGTAAAGCGTACTACCGTTCTTGGCGACGCCATGGCGCACGGCCTTGTCGAAGTCTTCGAAGCTGTAGTCGCCCAGGCCGGTTTTGTCCGGGGTGATGTTGGTGGAATAGATCACGCCGATCGGGGTTTCCATCGGCAGCCCACCGGCGAAGGGTTTGCCACCCTTCGCGGTGTGGCAGGCCACGCAGTCACCGGCACGGGCCAGGTATTCGCCCTGCTTGACCAAATCGGTTTCGGCAGCGCTCACCGAGCAGCTGCTGAACAGGGCAAAACTGGCGATAACAAGTGCTTTCATGGTCATCGCTCCTTATGCCTGAACCAGTGGGCCGGGGTTTTTCAGGTACTGCTCGCGGATCGCCCGCGCCGACCAATAGGCCAGCGCTGCCACCAGGCCGGTAGGGTTGTAGCCCAAGCCTTGTGGGAAAGCCGATGCGCCCGGAACAAACACGTTGTGTACATCCCAGCTTTGCAGGTAACGGTTCAACGCACTGGTTTTCGGGTCGGTGCCCATGATCGCGCCGCCATTGAGGTGGGTGGTCTGGTAGGACGCGGTGTTGAATTGCTCACCGACTTTTTTGCCCAGCACAGCAATGGCCTTGGGGTTCATCGCCGCGGCGACCTTGCCCATTTTCTCCATCATGAAGCGGTTCATCTTGATGTCGTTTTCCTGCCAGTCGAACGTCATCCGCAGCAGCGGCAGGCCGTAGGAGTCGCGGTAAACCGGGTCCAGATCCAGGTAGTTGCTCCGGTAGGATTGATGCGCACCATGGGAGTCCATCGACACTTGGTGGGTGTAGTAGTCGGCGGTGGCACGCTTCCAGGCGCTGCCCCACGCCGGCGTGCCCGGCGGGTTGGACGTACCGGCAATCGGCCGGCTGCCAGCCTGGTTGACCCACATCGGCGAGCCGCCCACAAAGCCGTGCGGGCCGTGGTCGAAGTTGTCCGCGTTGAAGTCATCGATGGCCACGCCATTGCCGCCCGCACCGATGAAGTTGTTGGTGTGGGTGTCCTTGTCGAAGAAGGCCTTGATGGTGCCCATGTTCTGGTAGGCAAAGTTGCGGCCCACCACGCCCTCATTGGTAATCGGGTCGTAGGGTTTGCCGATGCCCGAGAGCAACATGAGGCGCACGTTGTTGAACTGGAAGGAGGCGATGATCACCAGGTCCGCCGGCTGCTCACACTCGCGGCCCTGGGCGTCGATATAGGTCACGCCGGTGGCCTTGCTCTTGGTGCTGTCGAGGTTGACCTTGAGCACATGGGAATTGGCCCGCAGCTCAAAGTTCGGCACCTGACGCAGCGCCGGCAGGATGTTTACGTTCGGCGAGGCCTTGGAGTACATGTAGCACACGTAGCCACTGCAGAAACCGCAGAAGTTGCACGGCCCCATCTGCGCGCCGTAGGGGTTGGTGTACGGCCCCGACGTATTGGCCGATGGCAGGTTGTAGGGTTTGTAGCCGACGTCGGTAGCCGCTTTCTGAAACAACTGCGCAGACACGGTGTTTTTCTGCGATTCCAGCGGGAACGGGTTGGAGCGATCCGGCGCATACGGGTTGCCGCCACGGCCTTCACCCACCAACTGGCCTTTTACGGTCCAGGCTTGGCCGGAGGTGCCGAAGACTTTTTCGGCGTAGTCGAAAAACGGCTCCAGCTCTTCATAGCTCACGCCGAAGTCCTGGATGGTCATGTCCTTGGGGATGAAGTTCTTGCCGTAGCGCTCTTCATAGTGGCTGCGCATGCGCAACTCGATAGGGTCGACGCGAAAATGCACGCCCGACCAGTGCAGGCCCGCACCACCCACGCCATTGCCCGGCAAGAACGCACCCAACTGACGGTTGGGCAGGGCAACATCATTCACGCTATGACGAATGGTCACCGTCTCCTTGGAGATGTCCTGAAAGAGTTTTTTGCGCACGCTGTAGGTCAGTTCGTCGATAACCTGGGGATAGTTGCCGTCCGGGTAGGTGTCCTGCATCGGGCCGCGCTCCAGCGCTACCACGTTGAGGCCAGCTTCCGTCAGTTCCTTGGCCATGATCGCGCCGGTCCAGCCGAAACCCACGATCACCGCGTCCACTTTCTTCATGATGGTCGCCACGTTTATGCCCTCTCGCCGCGAATGGAAACAGCCGGGAAGGGGTATTGCTCGTTGCGTTCAACCCAGTCCATGAAATCGGCGCGGGCGCCGGGGAAGCCGATCATGGTCCAGCCGACCATGCCTTTGTTGCCACCGTGGATCGGGTCGCAGAAGAAGCCTTCCTTGGTGTTTTGCAGCAACAGGTTGAAAAACATCTTGGCCGGTACGGCCTCAAAATGGGCAGTCATCTCACTGCCGCCCGCCTCCATGCGTCGCAGCATGTCATCCTGGGTAGCGCTGTCTTGCGCAGCAAAAGCTTTACCATTGAACGCCTTCGACCACGCATCCGTGGCGGCAATGCCCAGGCGATAGATGTCTTTGGGCACCAGTTTGCTCTGCCAGCCCATCTCTGGCGCCGCATCGGCGTTGAACGGACCTTGCATGAACCACAACGCGCCAGCGGCATACGGCGTGTTCATCTGGCGGTCGATGTATTCCGGCGCGCCGGCTTCCAGGGCGCCTGGGCCTTGGGCATCCGCTGGGATCAGGCGGGCGACGGCGGCGTTGATAAACGCCCACTCTTCAGCCGTGAAGTAGCTTGGCTCGTAGGCTTTGTCGCTGACGGGCGTTTTGGCGGGAGCGGCCTGCACCGGCTCCGGTGTGGCCATCAACATCGAGCCGCCAAGGCCAGTGCTGGCAACCGTGACCACCGGGATCAAGGTCAAGGATTTGCGTAAAAAGTCACGCCGCGGGTTGTCCTGATCTTGATCAGACATAGGTGCACCTCATCATGTGGTCACGGGTTTATCCACCGCTTCTGGGAGCGGCGTGATGGTTTGCCAGGGCATTGGATCCAAAGAGATAGCACACACTGGCAATCAATAGTTACAAATGATAGCAGCCTAAGCATTAAGAGAAATCGATTCAGCGCGAAAAACAACGGATCAGATGGGCGGATTCACGATTCTTTGACGGCCACCTCACACGGCATTGACCCCTCGCAGGCGAATCTGTAACCCATCAGCCCTATCCCATTCGGTCTCAACACGCATGTTCACGATTCGATTGTTGCCCGCCCTTGGCCTGGCGTTCATGGCACTGTTCACCACACTGCAGGCCCAGGCCGACGAGGCTACGTCTATCCGCTCGCCTGAGTGGGCACAGCCTGTGGGCGACCAATTCAACCTGCACCAGATGACGCCCACGCTGTATCGCAGTGCATTGCCGGACAGCACTGCGCTGCCTGTGCTGCAAAATCTGAAGATCGGCACGGTGATCAACTTCCTGCCGGAAACTGATGCGCCCTGGCTGAAGACATCTGATATCAAACAGGTGCAGCTGACCTATCGCACCAACCATGTCGACGATGCCGACGTGCTGGCGGCACTCCGGGCCATCCAGGAAGCCGAAACCCATGGCTCGGTGCTGATGCACTGCAAGCACGGCTCCGATCGCACTGGCCTGATGGCGGCGATGTATCGGGTGGTGATTCAGGGTTGGAGCAAAGAGGATGCGCTGAACGAGATGACGCTGGGCGGCTTTGGTTCAAGTAACGGCTTTAAAGACGGCGTTCGCTACATGATGAAGGCAGATATCGACAAGTTGCGTACCGCGTTGGCCAATGGCGACTGCAGCACCAGTGCCTTTGCACTGTGCTCGGTAAAAAGCTGGATCACCACGACAGACAAGGCCAAAGGGCAACTGTAGCGCGCCTTTCTGTGGGAGCTGGCTGTGGGAGCTGGCTTGCCTGCGATAGCTTCAACGCGGTGCGAATGACACACCACGGTGCCTGCATCGCGGGCAAGCCCGACTCCCACAAAAAGCCCGCCCCAAGCAGAAGCAGGCGTCGGGTATCAGTCCTTTTTCAGCTTGGGATTAGGGAAAAACTGCACCGCCTGCACCTTCGGGTCCGCGGGCGCCTTCAACGCCGACGTATTGACCCGCGTGCCCAATTCCTTGGGCACCGAATTGCCTTGTTCATTCAGCGTGTCCGAATAGCCGCAGGCCACACATTCGCGGTGCGGCACATCGTCTTCGGTCCACATTTTCAACTTGTCCAACTCTTCGCACGCCGGGCAGACCGCCCCGGCGATAAATTGCTTTTTGGTCACCACAGGCCCATCACTCATGCTGCTGCGTCCTCACTCAGGCCGCTGTGGCGCAAGAGTGCGTCAATCGACGGCGCACGTCCGCGGAAGTCGACGAACAGCACCATCGGTGCCTGGGAACCACCGCGCGCCAGGATCGCCTCACGGAATGCCCGACCGGTTTCGGCATTGAGCACGCCGTCTTCTTCAAACTTGGAGAAGGCGTCGGCAGACAGCACTTCGGCCCACTTGTAGCTGTAGTAACCCGCCGCGTAACCGCCAGCGAAGATGTGCGCAAAGCTGTTGGGGAAGCGGTTGTAGGCAGGCGGACGCATCACCGAGACCTCATCGCGCACACCGTCAAGCACCTGCGCTACCGTGCGGCCATCGCCGTGGGTGGCGTGCAGTTCGAAGTCGAACAGCGAGAATTCCAGCTGGCGCACCATCATCAGGCCGGACTGGAAGTTCTTCGCCGCGAGCATTTTTTCCAGCAGGTCCTGGGGCAGCGGCTCGCCGCTTTCATAGTGGCCGGAGATCAGCGCCAGGCCTTCCGGCTCCCAGCACCAGTTCTCCATGAATTGGCTCGGCAATTCCACCGCATCCCAGGCCACGCCGTTGATGCCGGACACGCCCGCGTGTTCAACGCGGGTCAGCAGGTGGTGCAGGCCGTGGCCGAATTCGTGGAACAGCGTGGTCACTTCATCGTGGGTCAGCAGGGCAGGCTTGCCGCTGTCGGCCGGGGTGAAGTTGCACACCAGGTTCGCCACCGGGCTTTGCAGCACACCGTCGACAGTACGGCGGCGATCGCGCGCACCGTCCATCCAGGCACCGCCACGCTTGTTGGCGCGGGCGTACAGGTCGAAGAAGAAGCGGCCGACGTGCTGGCCGTTTTCCTTGATTTCAAACAGGCGAACATCCGGGTGCCAGGTGTCGAAGCCTTTTTGCTCGGCGATCTCGATGCCGTACAGGCGCTGCACGATGGCGAACAGGCCGCTCAGCACTTTGTCGATCGGGAAGTAGGCGCGCAGGGCTTCCTGGGACACGCTGTAACGCTGCTCACGGAGTTTTTCGCCGTAGAAACCGCTGTCCCAGCTTTGCAGGTCGGCGCAACCTTGTTCGGCGGCGTACGCCTTGAGCTGTTGCAGATCCTGGGCGGCAAAGGGTTTGCTGCGCTTGGCCAAGTCGCGCAGGAAGCTCAGCACCTGGTCGCTGGACTCGGCCATTTTGGTCGCCAGGCTCAGCTCGGAGAACGACGCGTAGCCCAACAGTTTGGCCAGTTCCTGACGCAGGTCGAGGATCTGCTCCATCACCGGACCATTATCGTTCTTACCGGCATTCGGGCCTTGGTCTGACGCACGGGTGCAGTAGGCCGCATAGACTTCTTCACGCAGGGCGCGGTCCTGGGCGTAGGTCATCACCGCGTAGTAGCTTGGGAATTCGAGGGTGATCAGCCAGCCATCGAGGCCTTTGGCCTGGGCGGCGGCGGCCATTTGCGCCTTGGCCGAGTCGGTCAGGCCGGCGAGGGTGGCTTCGTCGGTGACATGCTTGGTCCACGCCTGGGTGGCGTCCAGCAATTGGTTCGAAAACTTGCTGCCCAGCTCAGACAGTTTGCTCTGCACTTCGGCGTAACGTTTTTGCTGCTCTGGCGGTAAATCGATACCCGACAGGCGGAAGTCGCGCAGTGAATGTTCCAGAATGGTTTTTTGCGCCACATCGAAACCGGCGGCTTCCGGGCTGTTGGCCAGGGCTTCGAAGGCCTGGAACAGTTCGCGGTTCTGGCCCATCTCGGTGGAATAGGCGCTCAATGCCGGCAGGCACGCCTCGTAGGCTTCGCGCAGTTCGGCGCTGTTACACACGGCGTTGAGGTGGCTGACGGGGCTCCAGGCGGCGCCCAGGCGGTCATTCAGTTCGTCCATGGCCAGAACCAGACCGGCCCACGTAGGGTTTTTACCCTGGCTTTGCAGGATGCCTTCGATGGCAACGCGGTTATCGGCGAGGATCTGTTCAATGGCCGGCTGCACGTGCTCGGCACGGATCGCCGAGAACGGCGGCAGGTCGTAGGACTGCAAAAGTGGGTTGTTCGCGCTCACGGTGGGCACCTTGGCTGAAGAAACTGATAAGACAAAGATGGGGCCATCTTAATTACAATCAACACCCACCGCAGCTATCAACCTATAAGAGAGAGGCTATCGTGACCCTTCGCACCTATCAGAACCACACGCCAACCCTGGGCGCCGGGACTTTTGTCGATATTTCGGCGGTGGTGATCGGCGATGTCGAAATCGGCACCGACAGCTCGGTTTGGCCATTGACGGTGATTCGCGGCGACATGCACCGCATCCGCATCGGTGCGCGCACCAGTGTGCAGGACGGCTGTGTGCTGCATATCACCCATGCCGGGCCGTTCAACCCGGACGGTTTCCCGCTGCTGATCGGCGATGATGTGACCATCGCCCACAAAGTCATGCTGCACGGCTGCACGGTCGGCAATCGCATTCTGATCGGCATGGGCAGCATCGTGATGGACGGCGCGGTGGTCGAAGACGATGTGATCATCGGCGCCGGCAGCCTGGTGCCGCCCGGCAAGAAACTTGAGAGTGGTTTTTTGTACGTGGGCAGCCCGGTTAAACAGATCCGCCCACTGACTGACAAAGAGCGTGCCTTCTTCACCTACAGCGCCGCGAACTACGTGAAGCTCAAAGACCTGCACCTGGCTGAAGGATTCGATCAATGACCCAGCAATACCAAACCGTGCTGTTCGACCTGGACGGCACCCTGACCGATCCGCGTGAAGGCATCACCCGCTCGATCCAGTACGCCCTCGGCCAGCTCGGTATCGACGAGCCGGACCTGACCAAGCTGGAACACTTTATCGGCCCGCCGTTGCTGCAAGCCTTTATGCAGTTCTATGACTTCGATGAGGCCAAAGCCTGGGAAGCGGTGAATTTTTATCGCGAACGCTTCAAGCTCACCGGCCTGTATGAAAACCGCGTATTCGATGGCGTGATGCCGTTGCTTGAGGAGCTGAACGGCCAGGGCCGCCAGCTGTATGTCGCCACATCCAAACCGTGGGTGTTTGCCCGTGAGATTGCCCGGCATTTTGATTTTGCCAAGCACTTCAAAGTGATCTACGGCAGCGAACTGGATGGCACGCGCACCAACAAGGTTGAGCTGATTGCGCACCTGATGAACGAAGAGGGTTTGGACCCGGCGACTACCCTGATGATTGGTGATCGCAAGCATGACTTGATCGGGGCGCGCAGCAATGGGTTGGATTCGGCGGCGGTGGGTTATGGGTTTGGCAGTTTTGAAGAACTGAATGCCGAGGCGCCGACCTTGCATTTTGAGACGCTGGAGCAGATGCATCAGGCGTTTTTGCAGCGCGGCTGAGACCGCTATCGCAGGCAAGCCAGCTCCCACAGTTTGAATTGTGAACGCAGTCAAATGTGGGAGCTGGCTTGCCTGCGATGAGGCCCTACCGGCCACCACCTTCCAACTGCCGCAACGCCGCCTTACGCTGCTCCACCGGCAACCCACCCAGCTTCTCCACCGCCGCAAAGAACTTCACCCAATCCCCGCCTTGCTGCGCAAACAACGCCGCAAACGCCGGCACCCACTGGTCATACAGCCCGAACGGCAATAACCGCGCATTGTTCATCGGCTGGTTGATCCACGCGTCATAACGCTTGTCACCGCCCCATTGGCTGTCGCGCATGTGCCGGTACTCACTGCGCAGGCGCTCGAACTCTGCCGCCTTGGCCTGGCGCATCACATCCGCCGCCAAGGGCTGTGCGTACAACGCCTCCAGGCGTTTGCGGGTATCGAGCACCAGCCGGATAAATTGGTCGCGCTGCTGCAACGCCGCATTGCTCAGCGGCGCCAAGCCCCGCGCCGCACGCCATTGACGGGTGCCTTCCTGCTCGACGAAGTTGGCATAGGACTCGTTGAACTCGGTGTCGTCCTTCACATAAAAGCGTTGGTGCGCCAGCTCGTGGAAGATCAGCGTGGCCAGGCGCTCATCCCCCCAATGCATCATCGAACTCATGATCGGGTCGTTGAACCAGCCCAGGGTGGAATAGGCTTCGACGCCGCCCATCGACACATCCATGCCTTGTTGCTGCAATAGCGCCGCTTCGCCGCGTGCTGCGCCCTGGCTGTAATAGCCGCGATAGGCCACGCACCCAGCGATAGGGAAGCAGTGGGTTTCAGGTGACAGGGAAAACTCCTGCGTGGCGAACACATTCCAGACCACATAAGGCCGGCCAATGTCGGCGTACAGGCGGTAACTCTGGTTGTCAGGCAGGTGCAGGTGTTCACTGGCAAAGGTGCGGGCCTGCTGCGATTGCATCAGGTGGTCGCGCAACGCCTGTGGGCGAGCAGGGTCGGCGATGACCTCGGCAACCGGCTCCCGAGCCCGCAGCAACTGCCATTGGCCGCTGGCCAACTGGCTGTAATAACTCACGCTGGAACAGCCGCTGAGCAGCAGCACCATCAACCCTGGAAGAAAACGCCTGACCATGCACCGACCGCTCCTGGGTTATTGGCCCGCCAGACTATCCTGCCTGCACGGAATTTTTCCATGCCGTGGCGTGTTTATACTGATACAGCGTCTGTTGCCACAGGCTGCCAGGTTGAATTCTTACCCACCGTTGAGTGCCCGCCATGCGCCAGCTCTTGCTCCCCGTCACCGCCTTGTTTCTCAGCGCCTGCGCTTCGACCCCAATCCCGCCGGTCGACCCGCACCAGGCCTGGATCGATTTCGCCACGCCGACACCCGGCGCCAAACTGGTGATGGCCCAGCGCCTGGACGGCAAGAACCTCAACGACGGGCGTTTCTTCCAGGTGCCACCGGGCAACCATGAGCTGATGGTGCGCTTTGATTTCGAAGTGAACACCGGGACGGGCTTTGGCGGCCTGGACCAGACCCATGACCGAACCTGCTTCATGACCCTGCAATACGACAACTTCCAGGCAGGCCAACGCTATGTGCTGGAAGGGCGCTCGCTGGCCTTTACGCCCAACATCCGGCTGTACAACGCGGCGCGTCAGCTGTTGGCGGAGGAGCGCAGCGTTAATTGCATCTGATCAGTCGCTATTCTTCTGATAGATGATCCGCTTGGTGCCGTTTTCGCAGGAGCCGACGATCATGGCGCTGTCATGATTCTTGGCTTCTTCGGCGGTGATGATTTCCAGGGTGTAAGACGGAATCGCCTTGGCCTGGATCTTTACCTCGATCTCTTGCTTGAGCTCTTCACAATCTTTTGGCGCGGCCACGGCCGAAGTGGCCAATACACCGCAAATGATCGCCAAGGCAAAACGTTTCATGTGTGAAGCTCCCTGAATGCACTGCGCACGGGTGTGCGCCTAGGCTATTCGACCACATTTTGGAAACGCGAGTTCTGATTTAACGCACAACAAACTATGGGAACGGGCCTTTGTGGGAGCTGGCTTGCCTGCGATGGCAACGCCTCGATACAGCTGGATAACCGAGGTGAACCTATCGCGGGCAAGCCCGGCTCCCACACAAGCCCGCTCCCACAGGGGATCAGATCGTTCCCACGCTCTGCGTGGGAATGCCGCCTGGGACGCTCCGCGTCCCGCCCACAGCATTCAAGTTCTGCGCAGGTGTGACGCAGAGCGTCACGGGCTGCATTCCCACGCGGGAGCGGGGGAACGATCTAAACGCGAGTTCTGATTTAACGCACAACAAACTATGGGAGCGGGCCTGTGTGGGAGCTGGCTTGCCTGCGATGGCAACGCCTCGATACAACTGGATAACCGAGGTGAACCTATCGCGGGTAAGCCCGGCTTCCACACAAGCCCGCTCCCACAGGGGATCTTGCTGTGTCAGTTAGACCAGCGTGGCATCCAGGCTGATTTTTGCGTTCAGCACTTTCGACACTGGGCAGCCTTCCTTCGCCTTTTTGCTCAGTTCCTCGAACTGCGCCTGGCTTGCGCCGGGGATCTTGGCTTTCAAGACCAAATGCACGGCGGTAATCGCAAAACCGCCATCCACCTGGTCCAGGGTCACTTCAGCCTGAGTGTCGATGCTGTCAGCCTTAAGGCCGGCATCGCCCAGAATCATGGAAAATGCCATGGAGAAACAGCCAGCGTGGGCCGCGCCGATCAACTCTTCAGGGTTGGTGCCCTTGCCGCCTTCGAAACGGGCCTTGAAGCCATAGGGTGCTTCGCGCAGCACGCCAGTTTCCGTGGAGATGGAACCCAGGCCCGTCTTCAGATCACCTTCCCAATGCGCGGATGCTTTTTTAACAATACTCATAGCTCTCTCCTCGAACGGTGGTTTTGCGTCAGTAAGGGTTCTGAGGATAGACGGCCCGGCAAAGTTCATCTTGTCGGAGAAACCTAGCGATTTAGTAGGAAATTTCGCAGTTGCTATTGAATCTCGGGTATATGCCCTCATTGCATAGAGCATGCACATGAAGCGGCAGGTTTTGGTTCGTCTATAAGCCTGCGCACCTAATGGAGAAGCAGGCTTATGAAATCGCTGTCCGACGTGAAGTTCTCGACCCTCGACCTCGTGCCCGTGCGCGCCAACGGCAGCATCGCGCAGTCATTGCGCAACTCGCTGGACCTGGCCCAGCACGTGGAAAAGTTCGGCTACAACCGTTTCTGGGTGGCTGAACACCACAATATGGACGGCATCGCCAGCTCGGCCACTTCGGTGTTGCTGGGTTATTTGGCCGGTGGCACCTCGACGATTCGCGTCGGTTCCGGCGGCGTGATGCTGCCCAACCACGCGCCGTTGGTGATTGCCGAACAGTTCGGCACCCTGGAAAGCCTGTACCCCGGCCGCATCGACCTGGGCCTGGGCCGCGCGCCTGGTTCCGACCAGATGACCGCCCGCGCCCTGCGCCGTGAACGCTCCGGCAGTGCTGACGAGTTTCCGGAAGATGTGGCCGAACTGATGGCTTTCCTTGGGCCACGCACGCCCGACCAACGGATCATCGCCGTACCCGGTACCGGCACCAACGTGCCCGTTTGGCTGCTTGGTTCGAGCCTGTTCAGCGCGCAATTGGCCGGTGAGCGCGGCTTGCCCTACGCCTTCGCCTCACATTTCGCACCCCGTTTGATGCACGAGGCGATTCGCGTATACCGCAATCACTTCAAGCCTTCAGCCGTGCTGGACAAGCCCTACGTGATGCTCGGCATTCCCCTGGTGGCCGCCGACACCGACGAGCAGGCCGACTACCTGGCCACTTCGGTGTACCAACGTATTCTGGCGCTGATGCGCGGGCAAAGCCTGGTGCAGCGCCCGCCGGTTAAAACCATGGACGGCCTGTGGCTGCCCCATGAAAAAGACGCGGTGGGCAGCTTCCTTGGCCTGGCCATGGTCGGTAGCCCAGCGAAGATCCGTGCGAAGTTGGAAGTGTTGATCGAGCAAACCGGCGCCGATGAGCTGATCTTTACCAGCGACCTGTATGAGCATGCCGACCGGATTCATTCCTACGAGCTGCTGGCGCAGGTGATGAAGGGCTGATTACCCGCAGGCGAAAAAAAAGACGCACCTGTGGCTAGGGAGCTTGCTCCCGCTGGGCTGCGTAGCGGCCCCAAAAGAAAGGGAGCGCTGCGCACTCAGCGGGAGCAAGCTCCCTCGCCACAAGTGCGTCGTTTCATGTCTGCACGGGATTAACCGCGCTTGTAGACGATTTCCTTGGTGCCGCCTTCGCAGCTGCCAATCACTTTGCCATCGGCCGCCGCGCCTTTGTCGACAACATCCAGCGAATAATGCTGAACACCTTTAGCGTCGAGCTTCGCCGCGAGCTCACCTTTCAGCTCTTCACAAGGCTTGCCCGCCGCCAGGGCAGTGCCCGCAATGCTCAACAAACCTACCGCTAACAGGAACTTCTTCATCCGTTACTTTCCTTGCGCTGATCGAAAAGTGCGTGCCGACGCTTATGGCGTCGGCACCCAATGGTTGTAGCGCAGGTTATGGCAATCGGCCAGTCAGCAAGTTCAACTCACGGGATCAACTACTGGCAATTCGGAATCCCACCTTGAGCGTGACCTGGAAGTGCGCGGCCTTGCCGTCCTTGATATGGCCGCGTGTTTCGGTCACTTCGAACCACTCCAGGTGCTTGATGCTCTTGTGCGCTTCAGCGATGGCGTTGTTGATGGCGTCTTCGATGCTGGTGGTCGAGGAGCCGACCAGTTCGACTTTCTTGTAGGTGTGATGATCAGACATAACGTTTCTCCTGAGGTCTCTAGTGAGCGTAGCAGTGAATCTTCGTACTGCTTCTGGCGACCAATCCCACTCGAAAGTTCAGATTTACTGCACTTTCTGAAAACCGTGGAGTCGGTATCTACACATGCCACTCAATCACTTCAGGAGAGTTCCACATGGCCAACACTTCTTTACGCAAAGCGTCGCTGGAAAGCATGGAAGCCGAGATTTCGAGCCTGCTCAAGTCCCTTGAGAGCCTCAAGGACGATGCATCCGATGAGTCGCGCAAAACGCTGAAGGCCCTGAAAAGCAATGCCGAGAATGCCCTCAAGCATTCCCGCCACCTGATCAGCGATGCCTACGAAGAAAGCAAAGTCAAAATCCGCGAAACCAGCGCGGCAACCCGCGACTACGCACAAGAGCACCCATGGACTACCGCCGGCGTCGCCGTTGGCGCGCTGGGCCTGTTGGCGGCTTACCTGCTGTGCAAACGCGGTGACTAAACTGGCTGGCGCAACAGCTCAGCCTTGAGCCACTGCGCCAACTGACCCGCGCGCCCGTCTGCGGCGCGCTTGGGTAGCCACAACGCCAGGTGCGCCGGGGTTTCACTGAAACCCCACGGCGCCACCAGGCGACCCGCTCGCAGGTCCTCTGCCACCAGCGGTTCGGGCGCAATTGCCACACCCAAACCCGCCACCGCCGCCTCCAGCAAATAATACAAATGCTCAAAACCCTGGCCGTGCTTCAACGCGCCGGGCTCGATGTCATGTTGCTGCGCCCAGATGGGCCAGGCCTGCGGGCGCGAGGTGGTGTGTAACAAGGCTTCACCGCACAGGGCGTGGGGCGGCGCCTGGCGCAGGCGTTCGTAACCGGCGAAGCGCGGGCTCATTACCGGGCCAATGCGCTCGCTGGCCAACTCATACACCTGCATGTCCGCTGGCCATGGCGGCTCAGCAAAAACCAGCAGGGCATCCAGGCCGGGGCGCCGTGGGTCGAGGTCGCCGTCACCCGCCGACAGGTGCAGACGCAAGTCGGGCAAGTCTGCGTTCAAGCGGCCCAGGCGCGGAATCAGCCAGCGCGCCAGCAAGCTGCCCGAGCAGCCGAGCACAAAAGGCGCATCGGCGCTGGCCTGGGTCAGTTCGGCGCAAACATCCCTTAAACGCTCGAACGCTTCGGCACTGGCATCCCTGAGCCGAACGCCTGCATCTGTGAGTTTAAGGCCGCGCCCGTCTTTGGCGAACAGGCTGACACCCAAGTGCTCTTCCAACACCTTCAACTGGCGGCTGACCGCGCCATGGGTCACATGCAGTTGCTCGGCTGCCTGACTGACGCTGTTCAAGCGGGCGGTGGCCTCAAACGCACGCAGGGCATTGAGGGGCGGTAGGTCTCGGCTCATCTGTGAGTTTTCCTGACAGGTTGTGGCGATCTTATCGGTTTTCAGCCTGGCGCGTCAGGGGTAGAGTGGCCGTCATTGCCTCTCCTCACCTTCTTTCCTGGAGCGCCCCATGACTCAGTCCCAGACCGACCTTCGCAACGGCCCCGACGCCAACGGCCTGTTTGGCGCGTTCGGCGGCCGCTACGTCGCTGAAACCCTGATGCCGTTGATCCTCGACCTGGCCCGCGAATACGAAGCGGCCAAGATCGATCCGGCCTTTAACGAAGAATTGGCCTACTTCCAACGCGACTACGTCGGGCGCCCAAGCCCGCTGTACTTCGCCGAGCGCCTGACCGAGTTCTGTGGCGGCGCCAAGATCTACCTCAAGCGTGAAGAGCTCAACCACACCGGCGCGCACAAGATTAACAACTGCATCGGCCAGATCCTGCTGGCGCGGCGCATGGGCAAAAAACGCATCATCGCCGAGACCGGCGCCGGCATGCACGGCGTGGCCACCGCCACCGTGGCGGCGCGCTTTGGCCTCGATTGCGTGATCTACATGGGCACCACCGACATCGAGCGCCAGCAGGCCAACGTGTTCCGTATGAAGCTGCTGGGCGCAGAAGTGATCCCGGTGGTCGCCGGCACCGGCACCCTTAAAGACGCGATGAACGAAGCCCTGCGTGACTGGGTCACCAACGTCGACAGCACTTTCTACCTGATCGGCACCGTGGCCGGCCCCCACCCGTACCCGGCGATGGTGCGCGATTTCCAGGCCGTGATCGGCAAGGAAACCCGCGACCAGCTGCAAGCCCAGGAAGGCCGCCTGCCGGACAGCCTGGTGGCATGCATCGGCGGTGGTTCCAACGCCATGGGCCTGTTCCACCCGTTCCTGGATGACACCAGCGTCGAAATCATCGGCGTTGAAGCCGCCGGCCACGGCATCGAAACCGGCAAGCACGCCGCCAGCCTCAACGGCGGTGTACCGGGCGTGCTGCACGGCAACCGCACCTTCCTGTTGCAGGACGACGACGGCCAGATCATCGACGCCCACTCGATTTCCGCCGGCCTCGACTACCCAGGTATCGGCCCTGAACACGCCTGGTTGCATGATATCGGCCGTGTTCAGTACACCTCGGTGACCGACGACGAAGCCCTCGAAGCCTTCCACAAATGCTGCCGCCTGGAAGGGATTATTCCTGCACTGGAAAGCGCCCATGCCCTGGCTGAAGTGTTCAAGCGCGCACCGACCTTGCCGAAAGATCACCTGATGGTGGTCAACCTGTCCGGCCGTGGCGACAAAGACATGCAGACCGTGATGCACCATATGGAACACTCTCAACAAGAGCAGTCAAAGCAGGAGAAACACTGATGAGCCGCCTGCAAACCCGTTTTGCACAACTGAAAGAACAAAACCGCGCCGCCCTGGTGACTTTCGTCACCGCCGGCGACCCGGGTTATGACACCTCGCTGGCGATCCTCAAGGGCTTGCCCGCCGCCGGTGCCGACGTGATCGAGCTGGGCATGCCCTTCACCGACCCGATGGCCGACGGCCCGGCGATTCAACTCGCCAACATCCGTGCGTTGGAAGCCAAACAGAACCTGCTGAAAACCCTGCAGATGGTTCGCGAGTTCCGCAAAGACAACCAGGACACGCCACTGGTGCTGATGGGTTACTTCAACCCGATCCACAAATACGGCGTGCCCACGTTTATCGCTGACGCCAAAGAAGCCGGTGTCGACGGCCTGATCGTGGTCGACATGCCGCCCGAGCATAACGGCGAGCTGTGCGACCCGGCCCAGGCGGCAGGCATCGACTTTATCCGCCTGACCACGCCGACCACTGATGACGTGCGCCTGCCGACCGTGCTTAACGGCAGCTCAGGCTTTGTGTATTACGTGTCGGTGGCCGGTGTGACCGGTGCCGGCGCCGCCACCCTGGAACACGTCGAGGAAGCGGTAACGCGCCTGCGTCGGCATACCGACCTGCCGATCAGCATCGGCTTTGGTATTCGCACACCGGAACAAGCCGCCGCTATCGCCCGTCTGGCAGACGGTGTGGTGGTCGGTTCGGCGCTGATCGATCACATCGCCAATGCGAAAAATGATCAGCAAGCAATTGATGGCGTATTGAGCCTCTGCGCGGCGCTGTCGGAAGGTGTCCGTAACGCCCGTACGTAAGCGGCGTGTAGCAATGGGTAAAGTTCCTGATACAGAGGAATCATCCGGGCAATCCAGTACCTAAACTGACAAGACCAAGGGATTTCGAGCCTCGTTCGAAATCCCTTTTTTGTTCGTGCAGTACTGAGGAAAGCCCCCATGAAAATGCCTAAACGCTTGATCGCAGGTCTTGGCGTGTTGATGCTCGGCGCAAGTGCCCTGGCGCAGGCCGCGCCGCCCGACCAACGCGGCGATGGCCCAGGCCGTGGCGGCCCGCAAGGCCAGTACGAGCAACGCGGCGACGACCATAGCGGCCCGCAGGATAACCGTCGTGGCCCGCCACAGGACTTCGGCCCCGTGCGCCAGGTGATCCGTGACAACCACAACGACTTCCGCCGTGGCGCACCACCACCTCCTGGCGTGCGCCTGGTGCGGGGCCAACCGCTGCCACGCAACTACTACGGCGAACGCCTCGACAACCGCGCCTTGGCCCATCTGCCGCAATACCCAGGGTATGAATGGCGCCGGTCCGGCGGCGATATCGTGTTGATCGCCATCGGCACCAGCATCGTCTATCAAATCCTGGATGGCGCCCTCTACTAGCCCAGCAAAGCTTTTGTGGCGGGCGAGCTGTTGTGGCGAGCGGGCTTGCCCCGCGTTGGGGTGCGAAGCGCCCCCAAAACCAGACAACACGGTTTCATCAGGAAAAAACGCAGTGGCCTTATTGGGGCTGCTGCGCAGCCCAACGCGGGGCAAGCCCGCTCGCCACAACAAGCCCGCTCGCCACAGGGTTTCGGTCCACTCAAACAATGGATTTACAGCTCGATGCGCTCGACCTTGCCCACCAGCAACACATAGGAAAGCGCCCCCAGCAACGCCAGCACCGCGATATAGGTGATCGCTGGTGCAAACGAATCCCCACTGGCCAGAAAGCCAATCACTATCGGCGTGGTAATCGCCGACAAGTTACCGATGAAGTTAAACACCCCACCCGTCAGCCCCAACAACCGCGCCGGCGCCAGGGTCGACACCAATGACCAGGTGATCGATGCCAGGCCATTGCCAAAGAACGCCAGCGCCAGAAACGCAATCACCCAGGCCGTCGAGTCCACATAGTTGGCGCCGATGATCGCCGTGGAAATCAGCAACCCACCAATGATCGGCAGCTTGCGCGCAAAACCTACCGACGTGCCCCGGCGAATCAGCCAATCAGAAAAAACCCCAGAACACAGCACGCCGATAAACGCAGCGAGGAATGGCAGCGAGGCCAGCAGGCCGGACTTGATGAAGTCCATGCCGCGATATTTCACCAGGTAGGTCGGGAACCACGTCAGAAAAAACCACAGCGTCGAGTTCAGACAGAACTGCCCCAGGTAGATGCCCCACAGCTTGCGCTTGCTCAGCACTATCCCGAGGTCGACCCAACTGAACGGCGCCTTGACCGCTTTCGCCTGCATATCCACCAGGCCGCCGCCCTCGCGGATCAGCTCGATTTCTGCCGCGTTGGCGCCTTTGAAATCCTTCGGCTCGCGGTACACCGCGTACCAGATCAACGCCCACAGGATGCCGACGCCACCGGTGGCGACAAACACCATGTGCCAGCCGAATGAGTGTTGCAGCCAGGCCAGTACCGGCGTCAGGAACGCCAGCCCGACAAACTGCCCGGAGGTGTAAACGCCAATCGCGGTGGCACGCTCGCGCTCGGGGAACCAAGTGGTGACCACGCGGCTGTTAATCGGATAGGCCGGTGCTTCCAGTGCGCCGACGGCCATGCGCAGCACGAACAGCGCGATAAAGCTGGCCGCAAACCCCAGCATTACCGTGGCGATAGACCACAACAGCAGGGCAGCCGTGTAGAGAATGCGCGGCGGCACACGGTCCACCAGCCAGCCGCCGGGAATCTGCATGGCGGCGTAGGTCCAGCCGAACGCCGAAAAGATCAGCCCGACATGCACCGGGTCGATCCCCAGTTCGCTGGTGAGCGCCGGGGCGGCAATCGACAGGTTGCTGCGGTCGAGGTAGTTGATCACCACGGTGATAAACAGCAGCACCATGATGAAGAAACGCTTTCTGCTAGGCGTGACGAGAGAAGCCTGCCCGGTGAAGGATTCAGGGTGCATGGGGTTGCCTCTTCTTATGTTTATTGAGGACGGGGCGCGGTCAATGTGGGAGCTGGCTTGCCTGCGATGGCGGTGCATCAGCTAACTGATCTGGCACAGGCGGACCGCTATCGCAGGCAAGCCAGCTCCCACAGTTGATCCGGTTCCTTCAGTAAGCAATCACCACTCGGCAAAGCTGCCGTCGGCATGCCGCCAGATCGGGTTGCGCCAGCGGTGGCCGATGGCGGCGCGTTCGATCACGTATTCCTCGTTGATCTCAATGCCCAGGCCCGGCCCGTTGGGGATCTTCACGAAGCCTTTGTCATAGTCGAACACGCCTGGATCGCGCACGTAATCGAGCAGGTCATTGCTCTCGTTGTAGTGAATACCCAGGCTTTGCTCCTGAATAAACGCGTTGTAGCAAACCGCGTCCAATTGCAGGCACGCCGCCAGGGCAATCGGGCCCAGCGGGCAGTGCAGGGCCAGGGCCACGTCGTAGGCTTCGGCCATGTTGGCGATCTTGCGGGTTTCGGTGATGCCGCCCGCGTGGGACGCGTCCGGTTGGATGATGTCGACATAACCTTCGCTGAGCACACGCTTGAAGTCCCAACGGGAAAACAGCCGCTCGCCCAGGGCAATCGGCGTACTGGTCAACGGCGCCAGTTCTTTGAGCGCTTCGTAGTTTTCGCTGAGCACCGGCTCTTCGATAAACATCAGCTTGTACGGGTCCAGCTCTTTCATCAGCACCTTGGCCATGGGCTTGTGCACGCGGCCATGGAAGTCGACGCCGATGCCGACATTAGGCCCGACCGCATCGCGCACGGCGGCAACGTTGGCCAATGCCAGGTCGACTTTCTCGAAGCTGTCGACGAACTGCAATTCTTCGGTGCCATTCATTTTCACGGCGGTGAAGCCACGGGCCACGGCCTCTTTGGCGGCACGGGCGGTGTCGGCGGGGCGGTCGCCGCCGATCCAGGAATACACGCGGATCTTGTCACGCACCTGGCCACCCAACAGGTCGCTGACCGACACGCCGAGCGCCTTGCCCTTGATGTCCCACAGCGCCTGGTCGATACCGGCGAGGGCACTCATGTGCACCGCGCCGCCACGGTAAAAGCCGCCGCGATAGAGCACGGTCCAGATATCTTCGATATTGCGTGGGTCTTTGCCGATCAAATAGTCGGAAAGTTCTTCAACGGCGGCGGCCACGGTGTGGGCGCGGCCCTCCACCACAGGCTCACCCCAACCGGTCACGCCCTGGTCGGTCTCGACCTTGAGGAAGCACCAGCGCGGCGGGACGATAAAGGTGGTCAGTTTGGTGATTTTCATCTTCTTATCTCTCTTATCGATGCAGCGCCAGGGGCGCAAACCTTGAGTTCAGTTAAGCGCGTTCCAGGCCGCGACATAGGCCTGGGCATTGCTCGCCACTTGGTCCACCGACATGCCCGGTTTGAACAACCCGGAACCCAGGCCAAAGCCCTTGGCGCCAGCGTCGAAGTACACCTGCATGTTGCCTGGGGTCACGCCGCCCACCGGCAGCAGTAAGGTGCCGGTCGGCAATACCGCCAGCCACGCCTTGATCACCGCCGGGCCCATTTGCTCGGCCGGGAACAGCTTCAAAACATCCGCGCCTTCGGCCAGCGCGGCGAAGGCCTCGGTCGGCGTCGCCACACCCGGCGACAGGAACAGCCCCGCCGCTTTGGCGGCACGCAATACCTTGGCATCGCTGTGGGGCATGACGATGACTTGGCCGCCGGCGGCTTTGACCTGCTCGACCTGTTCCGGGGTCAACACGGTGCCCGCGCCGATCAGGCAATCGGCGGGCAAGGTGTCGCGCAGGGTGCGGATGCTGGTGTAAGGGTCCGGCGAATTCAGTGGCACTTCGATCACGCGAAAACCGGCCTCATAGAGCACCTGGCCGACCGCCTGCGCTTCATCCGGGCGCACGCCGCGCAAGATTGCGATCAAACCGTTGTGTGCGAGTGCTTGCTTGAGCATGTCAGGCCTCCTGTACAGGTTGAGTGAGCCCAGCAGCGACGGCCAACTGCCACAGGCCGCGCGCGGTGGCTTCCTGCGCGAGGCTGACGTGGGCGAAGCCGCAGAGGGCAAGGGCGCGTTGGTAGCGGGCGCAGAGGTCGGCAGCGCCGACCAGGACGATAGGCTTGTGGTTGGCCTGCTGCGGCAAGCCGGCGAGTTCGTGGCCGATCAGCAGGCCGGACAGATAATCGGGCTGCTCGTCTGGCGCCAGTTCGCCGGTCAACCCCAGGGTACGAGCGCTGAACAAGGTCGACAGCACGCCGCGCTGGCCGTCGTTTGACAGCGCCACGTGGACGCCACGATCAAACGCCGCGACCTGGAATTTTTCGGACTGTTGCTGGGTACGCCCGAGAATGCTGTGCTTACTGAGTACCGCAAACAGCTCGCCGGTCATGAACGTGTCGAAGTGGGTGATGCAGCCTTCAACCACCTCGACCCATTTGGAATGGCTGCCCGGCAGGCCGATCAACACGTCGGCGCCCAGGCCTTGCAGCACACCCAGCACTTGAGTTTCTTCGCCACGCATCACATTGGGCAAGCCGACCCGCTCGATCACACCCGGCACAATATGCACCTGCACCCCGCGCAGGCTGCGCACAGGGTGCAAGGCCTGGCCGAGGCTGGCGACGTCGACGGGCGTTTGGCGATAGGCCGCTTCGCTCCAGCCTTGGGCACTGCCGACCATGCCGCAGGCAATCACCGGCAGGCCGGGCTGCGCGTCGAGCCAGTCGCCGCAGGCCGCATCGAACGCCAACTCAAAGCCGTCACTGCACAGCACGCCAGCAATGACCCGGGGTTCGCTGGGCAGGTGCATGATGCCGAACGCCAACGCGCGCTGTTCGAGCACACAGCCAGCCGGGCCGAGTTTGTAAGCACGAAGGGAGCTGGTCCCCCAGTCGAGCGCGATCAATTGCGCCTGCATCGCTTCACCTGAAATGAGTGGGTGCTGAAAAAGCTGATGGGCGAATATAAACCTACGACTGGCAATATCTCAATATATAAATAACAGTCCCATATATTGGGAGAATATAATAAAAAATCCCATCGCCTTTGCTCAGGGTGATGGGATCAGGTGCAGCATTGGTTAAAAAATAGACAGGTTCAGCTCACGCATCGCGCCCATCCAGATCGCGTAATCGGTGTGATCTTTCAGGTCATCACCGGTATCCGGGTGCAGGAACACCACCAACCCATCGCGATGCAGCGCCAGCCAGGGCAACACCACGCCGATGTATTCCGGCTCGAATGCCAGCTGGCAGCTCCAGTCCGGGTGGGGGCCGACCGGCTTTTCGTGTACACGACCCATGCTCAGCGGGAACAGCGTGGCTGCGTCCTCGCAGAGCTTGCGCGCCTGGTCGATGGTGCTGGCGTCAAAGTAGATGTGGGCGTGGTAGCCCTTGATACGTTGCATGGCGAAATCCGGATCCAATATGCGCCGATCCTAGACCGCAATCGACGGCAGGGCCAGCCCGGTCAACGACTGCGCGCTGCTGGCTTGCTCGGCCACCAGCCAATCGACAAAGCGCTCGACCAATTGCCCCCGGCGTTTGCGCTGGGGCTGCACCACGTAATAACCGAAGCGCGAGATCACCGTGTCATTGATCGGCCGGCACAGCCAGTTCTGTTCCAGCAGGTTATCCACCAAGTGCCGCCAACCGATGGCCACGCCCTGCCCGGCAATCGCCGCCTGGATCAGCAGGGTGTAATTGTCGAAGCGCAATTGCCCAGGCGTGGGCGCCGTGGTGATGCCTAACTCACGAAACACGCCGCTCCAGTCGAACCACTGGCTGTTGTTTTCCTGGCGCAGGTGCAGCAGCGGGTAATCGTGCAGATTTTGCACCGTCAGTGGCGTGGATTGAGCCTTGAGCCACTGCGGGCTGCACACCGGAAACACTTCCTCGTTGAACAGCCACAAGCTCTCGCCCTGCTTGAAACGCCCATCGCCAAACAACACCGCCACGTCGATATCGCTGCGCAAAGTCGCGTGGTTGCGTTCGCTGGTCACCAGGCTCACATCCACCTGCGGGTTGGCCTGGTGAAAGCGATGCAGGCGCGGCATCAGCCAGTAGGCGGCGAAGGCGAAGTCGGTGGCCACTTGCAGCACTTCGTGCTGGTCCTGCTGGGTGATCGTGCTGAGGCCTTGGTTGATGGCCTGCAAACCGCCTTGCACCTGTTCAAACAACAGCGCGCCCGCATCCGTCAGTTCGATGCCTCGGTAGATGCGATCGAACAGGCGGATCGCCAGTTGCTCTTCAAGGCGCTTGATCTGCTGGCTGATGGCCGGCTGCGTAGTGCCCAACTCCATCGCGGCGGCGGTAAAGCTGCGATGGCGCGCCGCGGCTTCAAAGGCACGCAGCAGGTCGAGGGACAGATCACCGAGGGCTTCATACATAAGCTGTGCTTATCCTAGACATTGCTTTCCATGGGCTTTACCCCATTTTCCATGGGCTGCATGCTCATTCGCATAAACACCGCCTATGGAATGCCGATAGATCATGAAGCGCAAGAACATTCTTTTCATCATGGCCGATCAAATGGCCGCGCCGATGCTGCCGTTCTACGGACCTTCCCCGATCAAGTTGCCGAACCTGAGCCGCCTGGCTGCACAGGGCGTGGTGTTTGACGCCGCCTACTGCAATAGCCCGCTGTGCGCGCCTTCGCGTTTCACCCTGGTCAGCGGCCAGTTGCCGAGCAAGATTGGCGCCTACGACAACGCCGCCGATTTCCCCGCCGATGTACCCACTTATGCCCACTACCTGCGCCGCCTCGGTTACCGCACGGCACTGTCGGGCAAGATGCATTTCTGCGGGCCAGATCAGTTGCACGGCTATGAAGAACGCCTGACCAGCGACATCTACCCGGCCGACTATGGCTGGGCGGTGAACTGGGATGAACCAGACGTGCGTCCCACCTGGTACCACAACATGTCGTCGGTGCTGCAAGCAGGGCCGTGCGTGCGCACCAATCAGCTGGATTTCGACGAAGAGGTGGTGTTCAAAGCCCAGCAGTATCTGTTTGACCATATCCGTGAAGACGGCAACCAGCCGTTCTGCCTCACCGTGTCGATGACGCACCCACACGACCCGTACACCATTCCCAAGCCGTTCTGGGACCTGTACGACGACAACGACATCCCAATGCCGGCAACCCCCGCGCAAGGCGATCTCGACCCGCATTCCCAGCGCCTGCTCAAGGTTTACGACCTGTGGGGCAAGCCGCTGCCTGTGGACAAGATCCGCGATGCGCGCCGCGCGTATTTCGGCGCGTGCAGCTATATCGACAGCAATGTCGGCAAGCTCCTGCAAACCCTGGAAGACACCGGCCTGGCCGACGACACGATCATCATCTTCTCCGGCGACCACGGCGACATGCTCGGCGAGCGAGGCCTCTGGTACAAAATGCACTGGTTCGAAATGGCCGCCCGCGTGCCGCTGCTGGTGAGTGCGCTAGGCCAGTTTGCGGCGGGCCGCGTGAGCAACGCCGTGTCCACCGCCGACCTGCTGCCCACCCTGGTGGAACTGGCCGGCGGCGAGTTGGACCCGCGCCTGGCGCTGGACGGCCGTTCGCTGGTCCCGCACCTGCAAGGGCAGGGCGGGCACGACGAAGTGTTTGGCGAATACATGGCCGAAGGCACCATCAGCCCACTGATGATGATTCGGCGCGGCGCCTGTAAATTCATCTACAGCGAAGACGACCCTTGTCTACTGTTCGATGTACACAACGACCCGCATGAACGGGAAGACCTCAGCCAGTCACCGGAACACCGGCCACTGTTCGAGGCGTTTTTGAATGAGGCGCGGGCCAAATGGGACATCCCGGCGATCCACCAGCAGGTGCTCGCCAGCCAACGCCGTCGCCGCCTGGTGTTCGAGGCACTGACCCAAGGCAAGCTGAAGAGCTGGGATCACCAGCCACTGGTGGACGCCAGTCAGCAATACATGCGCAACCATATCGACCTCGACGACCTGGAGCGCAAGGCACGTTATCCACAACCCTGCCAAAACCAATAAATAGACAGAGGGAAGGCCATGCAAAAGTTGACCGTGGTACTGAGTATGTTGGTGCTGGGCAGCGCCAATGTGTACGCAGACGCTAGCTGCGAAACGGTAAAAATGGCCGATCCAGGCTGGAGCGATATCGCCGCCACCAATGCCATCACCGGTTTCCTGTTGAACGGCATGGGCTACAAGGCCAAGGTCGACACCCTGGCGGTGCCGATCACGTTTGGCGGGCTCAAGGATGGCCAGGTGGATGTGTTCCTGGGCAACTGGATGCCGGCGCAGCAGGGTTTCTACGACAAGTTCGTGGCCAATGGCGATGTGGTGCAACTGGCGAAAAACCTCGACGGCACCGAATTCACCCTCGCCGTGCCGGACTATGTGTGGGACGCCGGTGTGCATGATTTTGCCGACCTGAACAAATTTGCCGACAAGTTCGACAAGAAGATCTACGGCATTGGCTCCGGCGCGCCGGCGAACATCTCGCTGCAGGAGATCATCAAGAAGAATGACTTCGACCTGGGCCAGTGGAAGCTGATCGAGTCGAGCGAGCAGGCGATGCTGGCCGAAGTGTCGCGGGCGGTGAAAAAGCAGAAGTTCGTGACCTTCCTCGGCTGGACGCCGCACCCGATGAACGTGCAGTTGAAAATGCATTACCTCAAAGGCGGCGAGAAATATTTTGGTGACACCGGCAGCGTGTATACCTTGACCCGCAAGGGTTATGCCCAGGCCTGCCCGAACGTAGGAAAATTGCTGACCAACCTGAGTTTTACCCAGGAGATGGAGAACAGCATCATGGCCGAGGTGGCCAACAATAAAGTCAGCAATGCCGACGCGGCAAAAGCGTGGATCAAAGCCAACCCGGCGGTACTGGACACATGGCTGGATGGCGTAAAAACCCTCGACGGTAAAGACGCACTGTCTGCCGTAAAAGCCAAACTCTAAGGGCCGCCGCGCATCCCTGTGGGAGCTGGCTTGCCTGCTCCCACAGAGACTTAGGTGTACTGATACTCTGAGCTAAACCTTTCTACCGAGTCTGCGATGCCCCGGCCCAACCGCCACACTCTCTTCCCCTTCCTTGCCTGGCTGCCGCGCCAAACCCGCGCCAGCGTCGGCCGGGACGCGATTGTCGGGCTCAGCGGCGCCGTGCTCGCCTTGCCGCAGTCCATTGCCTACGCGCTGATCGCCGGGCTCCCACCCGAATACGGCCTGTATGCCGCCATCATCCCCGTCTTGATCGCCTGCCTGTGGGGCTCCTCCTGGCACCTGATCTGCGGCCCGACGGCGGCGATTTCCATCGTCCTGTACGCCAGCGTCAGTCCGCTGGCCGTGCCTGGCTCGCAGGACTACATCACGCTGATCCTGTTGCTCACATTCCTCGCCGGTGTGTTCCAGTGGCTGCTGGGCATGCTGCGCTTTGGCGCGCTGGTGAATTTCGTCTCGCATTCGGTGGTGCTGGGTTTCACTCTGGGCGCTGCCGTGGTGATTGCCTTGGGGCAATTGCCCAACTTGCTGGGGCTGGATTTGCCCAGCCAGGCCACGGCGATCAATAGCTTGCTGGCACTGGTGGACCATGCCGGTGAATGGGACCACGCCTCACTGACGCTGGGCCTGGGCACCCTGTTGGTGGGCGCGCTGCTCAAATACCTGGTCCCGCGTTGGCCAACACTGTTGATTGCCCTGACACTGGGCAGCCTGGTGGCGTGGCTTTGGCCGGCGATGTTCGGGCATGTGGCGCGGGTGAGTTCGTTTATCGGCAAACTGCCACCGTTCAGCCCGCTGCCGATGGACCTGGATATACTTCTGCGCCTGCTGCCCAGCGCCGTGGCGGTGGGCATGCTTGGGCTGGTCACCAGCCTGTCGATTGCGCGCTCGTTGTCGGCGCGTTCACAGCAATTGCTCGACGCCAATCAGGAAGTCCGTGCGCAGGGTCTATCCAATATCGTCGGCGGCTTTTTCTCCGGGTACTTGTCGGCCGGCTCCTTCACCCGCTCCGGCCTCAGCTATGAAGCAGGCGCCTGCTCGCCGTTGGCGGGCGTGTTTTCCGCGCTCTGGGTGGCATTGTTTGCGTTATTTGGCGCGGCCTTGATCGCGCACATCCCGATCCCGAGCATGGCCGCAAGCATCCTGCTGATTTGCTGGGGCCTGGTGGATCATCGTGGCATTCGCGCGCTGTTCCGCGTCAGCCGCGCCGAGTTTGTGGTGATGAGCCTGACCGGCGTCGCGACCTTGCTGCTGGAGCTGCAAACGGCGATTTACGCGGGCGTGCTGGCATCGTTGTTTTTCTACCTCAAACGCACCTCACAGCCGCGGGTTCAGCAATGGCGCGACGGTGATGAGGATGTGTTGCGGGTAGGCGGTTCGATCTTCTTCGGCGCCAGCCATTACCTGCAAGTGCGGCTGCAAAGCCTGCAGGGCGAGCGGGTGGTGATCGAGGCGCAGCAAATTAACTTTATCGACTATTCCGGGGTGGAGATGCTGCACCAGGAGGCGCGGCGGTTGGCGGGTATGGGGCGTAGCCTGACGTTGCGCCGGGCGCGGCCGCAAGTCGTCGAGGAACTGAAAAAGCTGGAAGGGGCCGATAAATGCCCCATCCATTTCGAAGACTGAATGCGGTGAAAACTGTGGGAGCTGGCTTGCCTGCGATAGCGGTGGATCAGCCAGCCCAACTGTATCTGATCCACCGCCATCGCAGGCAAGCCAGCTCCCACATTTTGACCGTGTTCACATTCAGATTTATGCCGCAGCCAACTGCCGTCGCAACTCAGCCAACACCGGCGCCGACTGCGGGCGCACGCCGCGCCACAGGAAGAAGGCTTCTGCGGCCTGCTCCACCAACATGCCCAAACCATCCATCGCCACCGCCGCGCCTTGCTCGGTAGCCCAGCGACAGAACGCGGTCGGCTCCTTGGCATACATCATGTCGTAGCAAAAGGTCTTGCCCGGTTCGATCAGGCTGCCCGCAATTGGCGGTACATCGCCTGACAGGCTGGCAGACGTGGCATTGATGATCACGTCCACCGGCTCACGCAGCCAATCGAAACCGCTGGCCGACACCGGCCCCAAATCGTCGAACAGCTCGGCAAGCAGTTCGGCTTTTTCAACGGTGCGGTTGGCGATGATCAGCGACGCAGGTTGCTCAGCCAGTAACGGCTCCAACGCCCCGCGTACGGCGCCACCGGCGCCCAGAAGCAGGATGCGCTTGCCTTGCAGGCTCAACCCGGCATTCACCGTGAGGTCGCGCACCAGGCCGGCGCCGTCGGTGTTGTCGCCCAACAAGCTGCCGTCGGCGAGCTTGCTCAGGGTGTTCACAGCGCCTGCGCGCTGGGCGCGTTCGGTCAAGCTGTTGGCCAGGCGGTAGGCGTCTTCCTTGAACGGCACGGTGACGTTGGCGCCACGGCCTTGTGCAAAGAACTCACGGGCACAGCCGGTGAAATCCTCCAGCGGCGCGAGCAGGGTGCTGTAGTCCAGTTGCTCACCGGTCTGCTCGGCGAACATGCGGTGAATCAACGGCGACTTGCTGTGGCCAATGGGGTTGCCGAACACCACATAACGGTCCATCAGACAGCCGCCTTGGGCGCAGCAAGGCCCAACCAGTCGCGGTCTTGCAGGTAGTAATCAGTGAGGCGCGCTTCTTCGCTGTCGGCTTCGGCCTTCCAGTCGTAGCTCCAGCGTACTTGCGGCGGCAGCGACATCAGGATCGACTCGGTGCGCCCGCCCGATTGCAGGCCGAACAGGGTGCCCCGGTCGTAGACCAGGTTGAATTCGACGTAGCGGCCACGACGGAATTCCTGGAATTGGCGCTGCTGCTCGGTGTAAGCCATGGCCTTGCGACGCTGCACGATCGGCAGGTAGGCGTCGATGTAGGCATCGCCGATGGCACGGATGAAGGCGAAGCAGGTGTCAAAGCCCCACTCGTTCAAGTCATCGAAGAACAGGCCGCCGATGCCGCGCGGTTCGTTGCGGTGCTTGATATGGAAGTAGGTGTCGCACCAGGCCTTGTAGCGCGAATACACATCCGCGCCAAACGGCGCACAGGCCTGCTCGGCCACGCGATGCCAGTGGATGCAGTCTTCTTCATTGCCGTAGTAGGGCGTGAGGTCGAAGCCGCCACCGAACCACCACACCGGCTCTTCGCCGTCTTTTTCGGCGATGAAAAAGCGCACGTTGGCGTGGGACGTCGGCACATGCGGGTTGTGCGGATGGATCACCAGCGACACGCCGAGGGCTTCAAAGCCACGGCCAGCCAGTTCCGGGCGATGCGCGCTGGCGGACGGTGGCAGGCCGCTGCCGAAGACGTGGGAAAAGTTGACGCCGCCTTTTTCGATCACCGAACCGTTTTCGATCACACGGGTGCGACCGCCGCCGCCGGCAGGCCGGGTCCAGGCGTCTTCGATAAAGCGAGTGTCCGTCTCGAAGGTTTCCAGGGCGCTGCAAATGCGGTCTTGCAGGTCAAGCAGGTAGGCCTTTACAGCCTCGGTGCGGGTAGTCATGGCATCACCTTGAATCGGGCAAAGCTACGCGAGGCCATTGGGCGTCGGCGGCAAATGGGCGCACAGGATACCACTGCACCCGACCGCGCCGCAGTTGACGAAGATCAAGCTTAGGAGTGGGATAGGGGGCTACGCGATTCGACCTCAGGAGAAGTGCAGATGGCCAAACGTATCCAGTTCAGCGCCCATGGTGGCCCCGAAGTGCTTGAGTATGTGGACTACACCCCGGCAGAACCTGGGCCACAGCAGGTTCGTGTGCGGAACGAGGCCATCGGCCTGAACTTCATCGACACCTATTTCCGCAGCGGCCTGTATGCGCCGCCAGCCTTGCCGTCGGGCCTTGGCGCAGAAGGCGCTGGCGTGGTGGATGCGGTTGGCAGCGAGGTCACGCAGTTCAAGGTCGGTGACCGCGTGGCCTACGGCAGTGGCCCACTGGGTGCGTACAGCCAACTGCATGTGTTGCCTGCCGCCAACCTGGTGCACTTGCCCGACGCTATCAGCTTCGAACAGGCGGCTGGCGCGATGCTCAAGGGCCTGACCGTGCAGTACCTGCTGCGTCAGACCTACGAGTTGAAGGGTGGCGAAACCATTCTGTTCCACGCCGCTGCCGGTGGCGTGGGTTCGCTGGCCTGCCAATGGGCCAAGGCGCTGGGCGTGAAGCTGATCGGCACCGTGAGTTCGCCGGAAAAAGCCGCACTGGCCAAATCCCTCGGCGCCTGGGAAACCATCGACTACAGCAAGGAAAACGTCGCACAGCGCGTGCTGGAATTGACCGACGGCAAAAAAGTCCCGGTGGTGTACGACGGCGTTGGCAAAGATACCTGGCTGACCTCGCTGGACAGCGTGGCGCCACGGGGTTTAGTGGTGAGTTTCGGCAATGCGTCGGGCGCGGTGGATGGCGTGAACCTGGGGATTCTGGCGGCGAAGGGCTCGTTGTATGTCACTCGGCCGACACTGGCGACTTACGCCAGCAACCCGAAAGACTTGCAGGCGATGGCCGATGATCTGTTCTCGATGATCAAGAGCGGCAAGGTGCGTATTGATATCAACCAGCGGTTTGCGCTGGCGGATGCGGCGAAGGCGCAGACGGAGTTGTCGGGGCGCAGGACGACCGGGTCGACCATTTTGCTGCCATAAGTCTCTAAGATCTTCCGCGTTTGTAAGGGCCCCATCGCGGGCAAGCCCGCTCCCTCATTTGGAATGCATTCCCCTGTGGGAGCCGGGCTTGCCCGCGATGGCCGCGCCTCGGTCTCAAGACGGCCGCACTACCTCACCCGTCGCCAAATCACGAATCAGGCTCGGGTTCTTGCGCCCACCCAGGGCACCACCCAGCACCAAATCCACTTGGCCACGGAAATACTGCTCCACACGAATCCGCGTACGCGCCGCCGGGCGGCCTTGCGGGTTGGCTGAGGTAGAGATCAACGGCCCCACCTGCGCGCATAAATCCCTAACCAACGGATGATCGCTGACCCGCAGCGCCACGGTGTCATGCACACCGGTCACCCATTCCGGCAACATGCCCTGATGCGGCACCAGCCAGGTATTCGGCCCCGGCCAGGTGCTGGCCATGCGGTCGATCCAGGTGTCCGGGAAGTCTTCAAACAGAAAATCGAACTGACGGATATTGTCCGCCACCAGGATCAGCCCCTTGTCGACCGAGCGATTCTTGATCGCCAGCAGCCGGTCCACCGCGTCTTCATTCCACGGGTCGCAGCCCAGGCCCCAGACCGCTTCGGTCGGATAGGCAATCACCGCGCCTGCGCGAATTTCTCGTGCGGCTTCCAGCACACGCCACCTGTTGACCATTGCTCACTCTCCGGACTAAAGCTGTGGGCAGTTTACCGATGTTCTTTGCAAAAACTAATTACATAAGCGGGCCGCGCGCAAGCCAGCGCCCGCTTTCGCAGATCACCTGGCCCTCAAGCTCAAGCTCGGTAAGCGCCGCCAGTGTGTGGGACAACGGCCGCCCGCTGGCAATCGCCAAGGCCTCGCTGGTGAGGGGCGCCGCGTGCAGCAGCGCCACCAGCGGATGGGTGACCGGCATCGGCGCCGGGCGGGACAACGCCTGCCAACCGCGCAAGCCGTCCAGGATGTGCTCGATGGACTCCACCAGCGTCGCACCGTCGCGAATCAACTGATGGCAGCCCTTGGCGCCCGGATGATGAATGGAGCCCGGAATCGCATACACCTCACGCCCTTGCTCGGCGGCAAGCTTGGCGGTGATCAGCGAACCACTGGCCATGCTGGCTTCCACCACCAGCACCCCCAGCGACAGGCCGCTGATAATCCGGTTGCGCCGTGGAAAGTTGGCGGCCTGGGGCGCGGCGTCCAGCGGAAACTCGGAAACCACCGCGCTGCCCTGGGCAATCATCGCGGCGGCGAGCTGGCGGTGGCGTTGTGGATAAAAATTTTCGAGGCCGGTGCCGAGCACGCCGATTGTCTGCCCCCCGACATCTAATGCCGCTTGGTGCGCAGCACCGTCGATGCCCAAGGCCAAGCCACTGGTGATGACAAAACCGGCACTTGCCAGGCTGCGCGAAAAGGCGGCGGCAGTGTCCATCCCAGGGCGTGATGCACGGCGACTGCCGACCATGGCCAACTGCGGTTTTTCGAGAATGTTTGGCTCGCCGGCAACGAATAATAACGGCGGTGCATCGTCGATCTGCGCCAGTAACGCAGGGTACTCAGGCTGGTCCCACATCAGTAAATGCTGGGCCGGGCGCTCCAACCATGCGAGCGCATCACTGGCGCCATCTCGAATTTCAGGGCTGCGCCTGGCATCGGCGCTAATGGGTGGCAACCCGAGAGAACGCCAGGCACTCGCCGGGGCGCTGATGGCCTTGGAGGCAGAACCAAATGCGTCAATCAATACGCGAAAACGCTTGGGGCCCAGTTCCGGCAGCCTGTGCAAGCGTAGTCGGGCTTCCAGTTCTGCAGGGGAAATTTCAGGGCTGTTTGTCGGATACATTTGATCGTCCTTGATCTGAACAAGCTGTGGATAACTCTGTTGGTAACTTATTTAGCAGGCTATTTATTGCGTTTGTCGGGCAGTCTCGAATCGATCCATGACCGCGAGTGAACGCGAGGCTCTGAGCACCAGGCCATAACTGAGTTTTTCGTAGGTGCGAAACACCAGCAGCGTGCCAGCATCTTCATCGGGGAGTTGGGCCGGGGCGCCAGAGAGGCTGTCGCGTACGCTCACGCCGGCCTTGATCACCGTGAGCAGGTGGCCTTCGGCCAGACCGTCACGGCGGCCCTTGTTCAAGGTCACGGCATCCATTACGCCGATCTGGGTGACACCCTTGGGAATATCGATAATGTGCCCTTCGATGAAAGGCGCAGGCTCCCGGTTAGCCCATTCGACGGGCGGTTCGGCACGCAGCAAGCGGTCGCCTGGGCGCACTTCCTGGGTCACCCTTTGCACGGCCAGGGTGCTGAGGTCGCCCGCCAATACAAAGCGTGCGCTGCCGATGTCGTCGGCATTGATGCCCAGCAGCTCCTGGGTTTGCGGGTCGGTGTAGGTTTTGCCGCGACGAAAGATCCCATAGTCCGGCTGGGCCGGGTCCAGGTCACCGCGGGCATGCACGCGCTCACCGTTGGCGCCCAGGACTCGCCCCGCGTCGGCGGCAACAATGTAAGGGGCGTTGTCCAGGTCCTGGGGTGTATCGAAAATGCGGTTGTGCAGCAAGAAGTGGCGGATGGCCTGTTGCGTCGCCTGTTCCAGGCGCGGGCCGGGCTGGGAAACCAGGGCCATGGCGAGCGGCGCCCACAACAGCAAGACGAGTAGCGATTTCCTCATGGGGTCAATCTCCTTTATTATGTGCGTTCGCGTGAAATGCCAGAGCCTTAGCGGCTTTCGAACCTTTCACACCGGCGGTCTGGGTCCATCCCAACGCCGATTTGCCTCTACCTCACATGTGCAGCAATTACGCTTATGGCTATTTTGAACATCCTCGAATTTCCCGACTCGCGCCTGCGCACGATCGCCAAACCGGTGGCCGTAGTGGACGACAAGGTTCGTCAGTTGGTCGATGACATGTTTGAAACAATGTATGAAGCCCCGGGCATCGGCCTCGCCGCGACCCAGGTCAACGTGCATCAGCGCGTCGTGGTCATGGACCTGTCGGAAGATCGCAGCGAGCCGCGGGTGTTTATCAACCCCGAGTTCGAACCGCTGACCGAAGAGATGGGCGAATACCAGGAAGGCTGCCTGTCAGTGCCGGAGTTCTACGAGAACGTCGAACGCCCGCTGCGCGTGAAGATCAAGGCCCTGGACCGTGACGGCAAGCCCTACGAACTGATCGCCGAAGGCTTGCTGGCAGTGTGCATTCAGCATGAATGCGACCACCTCAACGGCAAGCTGTTTGTTGATTACCTGTCCACGCTTAAACGCGACCGGATCAAGAAGAAGCTGGAAAAAAAGCATCGCCAGCAAGCTTGATGCCCTTCTTCCAAAGGCTTGCTGCGGCAAGCCTTTTTCTTTTGTGACTGTTTTTAACCGAGAACTCCCATGACCGAGCCACTGCGCATTGTTTTTGCCGGCACTCCCGAATTCGCTGCCGAACACCTCAAGGCGCTGCTTGCCAGCCCTTATGACATCGTGGCGGTGTACACCCAGCCGGATCGCCCGGCCGGTCGCGGGCAAAAACTGATGCCAAGCCCGGTCAAGCAGTTGGCGCTTGAACACAACATCCCTGTGCTGCAACCGCCAACCCTGCGCAACGCCGATGCCCAGGCGGAACTGGCGGCGTTGAAGCCCGACTTGCTGGTGGTAGTGGCTTACGGTTTGATCCTGCCTCAAGCGGTGCTGGATATCCCGCGCCTGGGCTGCATCAACAGCCACGCTTCGTTGCTGCCGCGTTGGCGCGGTGCGGCGCCGATCCAGCGCGCCGTCGAAGCCGGTGACCTTGAAAGCGGTGTGACCGTGATGCGCATGGAGGCGGGTCTGGATACCGGCCCGATGCTGCTCAAGGTTGCCACCCCAATCACGGCTGAAGACACGGGCGGCAGCCTGCACGACCGCTTGGCCGAACTTGGCCCGCCCGCCGTGATCCAGGCCATCGCTGGCCTGGCGGCCGGCACGCTGGAAGGCGAAGTACAGGACGACAGCCTCGCCACCTACGCACACAAACTAAATAAAGACGAAGCGCGTATCGACTGGAACCTCCCGGCCGTTGAGCTGGAACGCCTGGTGCGTGCCTTCAACCCGTGGCCGATCTGCCACAGCACCCTCAATGGCGAAGCGTTGAAAGTGCTGGCCGCCACCTTAGTGGATGGCAAAGGTGCTCCGGGTGAAATCATCGGCGCCAGCAAGGACGGCCTGTTGGTCGCCTGCGGTGAACAGGCGCTGTGCCTGACCCGCCTGCAATTGCCCGGCGGCAAGGCGCTTAATTTCAGCGACTTGTTCAACAGCCGTCGTGAGAAATTTGCCTTGGGCACGGTTCTCGGGGCGGTCGCTCAATGAACCCGCGTCTGGCCGCCGCCAAGGCGCTCGCTGCCGTACTCAACGGCAAGGCTTCGCTGAACAGTTCGTTGCCTACACAAATGGACAAGGTTGAAGACCGTGATCGCGGTTTCACCCAGGACCTGGCCTTTGGCACCGCCCGCTGGCAGCCGCGCTTGTCGGCCCTGGCGGCCAAGCTGCTGCAAAAGCCGTTCAAGGCCGCCGACGCCGATGTAGAGGCGCTGCTGCTGGTGGGCCTTTATCAGTTGCTCTACACCCGCGTGCCGGCTCACGCCGCCATCGGTGAAACCGTCGGCTGCGCCGACAAGCTGAAGAAGCCGTGGGCCAAGGCCTTGCTCAATGCCGTACTGCGTCGCGCCCAGCGTGAAAGCGAAGCGCTGCTGGCCGAGCTGGAACATGACCCGGTGGTGCGCACAGCGCACCCGCGCTGGCTGCAAAAATCCCTGAAAGCCTTCTGGCCCGAGCAATGGGAAGCCATTTGCGCCGCCAACAATGCGCACCCGCCGATGATTTTGCGGGTCAACCGTCGCCACCACAGCCGTGACGCCTACCTGCAATTGCTCACCGGTGCCGGCATCAGCGCCGCGCCGTGCGTGTACAGCGTCGACGGCATCGTGCTGGAAGCGGCCACCGACGTGCGCAGCCTGCCGGGCTTTGCCGAAGGCTGGATCAGCGTGCAGGACGAAGCCGCACAATTGGCCGCCGACCTGCTCGACCTGGCCCCAGGCCAACGCGTACTGGACGCCTGCTGCGCGCCGGGCGGTAAGACGTGTCACATTCTGGAAGTCGAAAAAGACCTGGCCGGTGTAGTCGCCGTCGACCTGGAAGCCAAGCGCCTTGTGCGCGTGCGTGAAAACCTTGCACGCCTGGGCCTGAGCGCCGAGCTGATCGCCGCCGACGGCCGCGACACCGCCACGTGGTGGGACGGCAAGCCGTTCCAGCGCATCCTGCTCGACGCGCCATGTTCCGCCACTGGCGTGATCCGCCGTCACCCGGATATCAAGCTCACCCGCCAACCCGACGACATCGCCGCCCTGGCCGTGCTGCAAGGCGAACTGCTCGATGCAATGTGGCCAACGCTGGAAGTCGGCGGCATCCTGCTCTACGCCACGTGCTCCACGCTGCCGACAGAAAATACCGAGGTGATCCAAGCCTTCCTCGCCCGTACCAGTGGCGCGCGGGAGCTGGACCTCGCCACGGCGGCCGGTATCAAGCAGCCCCATGGCCGCCAACTGCTCGCGCAGGAAGGCGGACACGATGGCTTCTATTACGCCAAACTGATCAAGATTGCTGCCGCGCGCGGCTAATGGGTTTAAGGGAGTGACCGGATGAAAATCATCATCCTTGGTGCAGGGCAGGTCGGCGGCACACTGGCCGAACATTTGGCCAGCGAAGCCAACGACATCACCGTGGTCGACACCGACAGCGAGCGCCTGCGCAACCTGGGCGACCGCCTGGACATCCGTACCGTGCAAGGCCGCGCGTCATTCCCGACGGTGCTGCGCCAGGCCGGTGCCGACGATGCCGATATGCTGGTGGCGGTGACCAACAGTGACGAGACCAACATGGTCGCCTGCCAAGTCGCCCATACCCTGTTTCATACGCCCACCAAGATCGCCCGCGTGCGCGAAGCCGCCTACCTGACCCGCGCCGGTCTGTTCGACAACGATGCGATTCCGGTGGACGTGCTGATCAGCCCCGAACAGGTGGTGACCCATTACATCAAGCGCCTGATCGAAATTCCCGGCGCCTTGCAGGTTATCGACTTTGCCGAAGGCAAGGCGCAACTGGTGGCGGTAAAGGCTTATTACGGCGGTCCGCTGGTGGGCCAGCAACTGCGTCAGCTGCGCGAACACATGCCGAATGTGGAAACCCGCGTGGCGGCGATTTTCCGTCGCGACCGGCCGATCCTGCCCCAGGGCGATACGGTGATCGAAGCGGACGACGAAGTGTTTTTCATCGCTGCCAAAGCGAATATTCGTGCAGTGATGAGCGAAATGCGTCGACTCGATGAGAGCTACAAACGCATCGTCATTGCCGGCGGCGGGCAGATCGGCGAGCGCTTGGCCGAGGCCATCGAGAGCCGCTACCAGGTCAAGATCATCGAGATGAACCCGACACGCTGCCGGCATTTGTCCGACACCCTCGACAGCACCGTGGTCCTGCAAGGCAGCGCCTCGGACCGTGACCTGCTGATGGAAGAAAACATCGCCGACGCCGATATCTTCCTGGCCCTGACCAACGACGACGAGGCCAACATCATGTCCTCGTTGCTGGCCAAGCGGCTGGGGGCGAAGAAGGTGATGACCATCATCAACAACCCGGCCTATGTCGACCTGATCCAGGGCGGCGACATCGACATCGCCATCAGCCCGCAGTTGGCCACCATCGGCACCTTGCTGGCCCACGTGCGCCGTGGCGATATCGTCAGCGTGCACTCCCTGCGCCGGGGCGCGGCGGAAGCCATCGAGGCGATTGCCCATGGTGATTCAAAGTCGAGCAAAGTGATCGGCAAGGCGATCCGCGATATCGGCCTGCCGCCGGGCACCACCATCGGCGCGATCATTCGTGACGAAGAGGTGATCATCGCCCATGACGACACGATGATCGCTACGGGTGACCATGTGATTCTGTTCCTTGTGGATAAAAAGCATATTCGCGATGTGGAGAAGCTGTTTCACGTGGGGCTGAGTTTTTTCTGATTAAAAATTTGAGTGAGCCTGCCGCCGCCATCGCGGGCAAGCCCGCTCCCACCTGTGATCGCGTTCCAAGTGTGGGAGCGGGCTTGCTCGCGATGACGATATCGAAACCGCTATGTAGCTAAAGGACGCACAGCCATGCTCGAATCCCTGGAAAAAATGCTCGCCAAGGGTGTGGATAATTCATTGCTGCGCTTTGGCTTGGGCAAGGGTTATCTGGACTTGAAGGACAACGCCAAGGCGGCCGAGCATTTGCAGAAATGCGTCGAGTTCGACCCGAAGTATTCGGCGGCGTGGAAGCTGTTGGGCAAGGCTCAGCAGGGTTTGGGTGATAGTGCCGCAGCACGGCTGGCGTGGGAAAAGGGCATAGAAGCAGCCCTGGCACATGGCGACAAACAGGCTGAAAAAGAGATGACGGTGTTCCTGAAGAAACTCGATCGCCTGGCCTGAATTGATCCCTGTGGGAGCTGGCTTGCCTGCGATAGCATCACCTCGGTATGGCTGAAAAACCGAGTTTATGATCGTTCCCACGCTCTGCGTGGGAATGCAGCCCTGGGCGCTCTGCGCCTGCCCTTAAAACCGTGACGCGGAGCGTCACAGGCGGCGTTCCCACGCGGAGCGTGGGAACGATCACGTGGTCAGTACCAGCTCTCTTCACCCGGCGGGCGTTTCTTGAAGCGCTTCATGCTCCACATGTACTGGCTCGGGTAGGCACCGACATAACGCTCCACCACCTTGCTCATCGCCGCGCAGGAGGTAGCCGTGTCGGTGCTGTACATATCTTCCGGCGCTGCTTCCAGAATCACTTTGTAACCCGAACCGTCCGGCAGCCTCAGGGCATGCAGGAACACGCCAACAGCCTTGTGGCCTGCGAGCATGTTCGGCACAAACTTGCTGGTCAGCGCCTGGGTGGCGAAAAACGGCACGAAGATGCCCGCAGATTCCGCCGGCTCCGGGTCAGCCGGAATACCCACCTGACCACCTTTGCGCACTTCCTTGATCACACTGAGGATGCCTTCCTTGGTGGACGCCGCCACGCGGTTACCCAACTGCACCCGCTGTTTTTGCAGCAACTCATCCACCGCCTTGAGCTTGGGCGGGCGGTAGAAAATGATCGGTTTGCACTGGTTGCAATAGAAGTGGTTCAACACTTCCCAGTTGCCCAGGTGGCTGGTGATGCCAACCACGCCTTTGCCTGAGGCCAATGCCTCATGCAGCACTTCCAGGCCTTCGACTTCGCGCACCAGGTCGATGGAACGCTGTGCCGGCCAGATCCAGGCGCAAGCGCTTTCGGTCAGCGACTTGCCGATGTCCATCAGGCTTTGGCCCACCAGACGCTCGCGGGCGGCCGGGTCCATGTCCGGGAAGCATTTAGAGAGGTTGATCCGCACCGTGTCGCGGGAGCGGTTGGGGGTTTTCCACATGATCCAGCCAATCGCCGTGCCGACGGCCTGGACAGCGCGCCAGGGCAGCAGGGCAAACAACCGAAGAGCGCCTACCAGCAAGGCGCCTTTAAACTTTTCCACAGGTCACTCCTGATCGTGTGTGGTGCGCAAAGCGGGCATTCTAACCGGCGTTGGCCAAGTCCGCGTAACGGTCGCAGTCCTGAGTGTGGTCCATGACCATGCCCGAGGCCTGCATGAACGCGTAGCAGATGGTCGGGCCGACGAAGGTGAAACCGGCTTTTTTCAACGCTTTACTCATGGCTTCAGCCTCGGGGGTAATCGCCGGGACTTGGCTGCGATCGGTAAAGTGATTGACCTTGGGCACGCCGCCAACAAAGGACCAGAGCAACCCCACCGGATCTTCCAGCGCCAGCCAGGCGGCGGCGTTGCGGCGGGTGGCGTTGAGCTTTAGGCGGTTACGCACGATGCCTGGATCGAGCATCAGTGCTTCGATTTCAGCATCGGTCAGCCTGGCCAAACGCTGCGCATCAAAGCCGAACAAGACCTTTCGATAATGCTCGCGTTTGCGTAAAACGGTGATCCAGGACAGGCCCGCCTGGAACCCTTCGAGCAAAAGCAACTCGAACAAACCCTGCGCATCGCGCAGCGGCGTTCCCCACTCCTGATCGTGATAAGCCATGTACAGCGGATCTTCAGAACACCAAAAGCAGCGTGGCATAAGGCTCCAGGGAGTGGTGGCAGGGCCGAATCGGGTATACTCCCGCTCTTTAAATCGCAGCCCAAGTAACAGGTGAATTTCGTGAGCCAGCCTACGCCAGCCGTGCGTACCTTCCAAGACTTGATCCTCGCCCTCCAGCAATACTGGGCCGAGCAAGGTTGTGTGGTACTTCAGCCCTACGATATGGAAGTAGGCGCCGGCACTTTCCACACCGCTACATTCCTGCGGGCCATCGGCCCGGAAACCTGGAACGCCGCTTATGTGCAGCCCAGTCGTCGCCCGACTGACGGCCGCTACGGCGAAAACCCGAACCGTCTGCAGCACTACTACCAGTTCCAGGTGGTATTGAAGCCGAACCCGGATAACTTCCAGGAGCTGTACCTGGGCTCGCTGAAACATGTCGGCCTGGACCCACTGGTGCACGACATCCGTTTCGTCGAAGACAACTGGGAATCGCCAACTTTGGGCGCCTGGGGCCTGGGCTGGGAAGTCTGGCTCAATGGCATGGAAGTGACGCAGTTCACGTACTTCCAGCAAGCCGGCGGCATCGAGTGCTACCCGGTGACCGGCGAGATCACCTACGGTCTCGAGCGCCTGGCCATGTACCTGCAAGGCGTGGATTCGGTCTACGACCTGGTGTGGGCTGACGGCCCGTTCGGCAAAGTCACCTACGGCGACGTGTTCCACCAGAACGAAGTGGAGCAATCCACTTACAACTTCGAACACGCCAACGTCGACAAGCTGTTCGAACTGTTCGACTTCTATGAAAGCGAAGCCAAGCGCCTGATCGAACTCGACCAGCCGCTGCCGTTGCCGAGCTATGAAATGGTGTTGAAGGCTTCCCATACCTTCAACCTGCTGGACGCCCGCCGTGCCATCTCGGTGACCGCGCGCCAGCAATACATCCTGCGTGTACGCACCCTGGCGCGTTCCGTCGCCCAAGCCTACCTGCTGGCTCGCGCCAAGCTGGGCTTCCCGATGGCAACCCCGGACCTGCGTGATGAAGTGTTGGCTAAGCTGGAGGCTGCACAATGAGTGCTCAAGATTTCCTGGTTGAACTGGGCACCGAAGAGCTGCCACCCAAGGCACTGAACACCCTGGCCGATGCGTTCCTGGCCGGTATCGAAAAAGGCCTGCACAGCGCTGGCCTGAAATTCGCCGCGAAAAAAGTCTACGCCGCGCCACGTCGCCTGGCGGTGTTGCTGACCGCGCTGGAAACCCAGCAACCGGACCGCAGCATCAACCTCGACGGCCCACCGCGCCAGGCGGCTTTTGATGCTGAAGGCAATCCGACTCAAGCCGCCCTTGGTTTTGCCAAGAAGTGCGGCGTCGAGCTGAGCGAGATCGACCAGAGCGGCCCGAAACTGCGCTTCAGCCAGGTCATCACCGGCAAGCCAACGGCAAGCCTGTTGCCGACCATCGTTGAAGACTCGCTGAACGACTTGCCTATCCCCAAGCGCATGCGCTGGGGTGCTCGCAAGGAAGAGTTCGTGCGCCCAACTCAGTGGCTGGTGATGTTGCTCGGTGACCAAGTCATCGACTGCACGATCCTCGCCCAGAAGGCTGGCCGTGATTCCCGTGGTCACCGCTTCCACCATCCAGAAGCCGTGCGCATCACCTCGCCGGCCAACTACGCCGCCGACCTGCGTGCCGCTTACGTACTGGCCGATGCCAACGAGCGCCGCGAGCTGATCAGCAAGCGCACCGAAGAGCTGGCCCGCCTGCAGGAAGGCACCGCCATCGTGCCGCCAAGCCTGCTCGACGAAGTGACCGCGCTGGTTGAATGGCCGGTGCCGCTGGTGTGCTCGTTCGAGGAGCGTTTCCTCGACGTGCCGCAAGAAGCGCTGATCACCACCATGCAGGACAACCAGAAGTATTTCTGCCTGCTGGATGTGGACGGTAAGCTGCTGCCGCGTTTTATCACCGTGGCCAACATCGAAAGCAAAGACCCGCAGCAGATCATCGCCGGTAACGAGAAAGTCGTGCGCCCGCGCCTGACTGACGCCGAGTTCTTCTTCAAGCAAGACAAGAAGCAGAAGCTCGAAGACTTCAACCTGCGCCTGCAAAACGTGGTGTTCCAGGAAAAACTCGGCAGCGTCTACGACAAGGCCGTGCGCGTTTCCAAGCTGTCCGCCTACATTGCCCCACGCATTGGCGGTGACGCTGCCTGGGCAGCCCGCGCTGGCTTGCTGTCCAAGTGCGACCTGGCCACCGAAATGGTCGGCGAGTTCCCGGAGATGCAAGGCGTTGCCGGTTACTACTACGCCCTCAACGACGGCGAGCCGGACGATGTGGCCCTGGCTCTGAACGAGCAGTACATGCCGCGCGGCGCTGGCGCTGAGCTGCCAAGCACCTTGACCGGTGCGGCCGTGGCCATCGCTGACAAGCTGGACACCCTCGTCGGTATCTTCGGTATCGGCATGTTGCCTACCGGCAGCAAAGACCCGTATGCCCTGCGCCGTGCGGCCCTGGGCGTGCTGCGTATCCTGATCGACAAAAAGCTCGACCTCGACCTGACCCAGGCCGTGGTGTTTGCAGTCGGCCAGTTTGGCGCCAAGGTCAAGCAAGCCGGGTTGGCCGAGCAAGTGCTGGAGTTTGTGTTCGACCGCCTGCGTGCGCGTTATGAAGACGAAGGCGTGGACGTTTCCGTCTACCTGTCGGTACGTGCCCTGCAACCGGGCTCGGCGTTGGACTTCGATCAGCGCGTACAGGCCGTACAAGCCTTCCGCAAGCTGCCGGAAGCCGAGGCTCTGGCCGCCGTGAACAAGCGTGTGTCGAACCTGCTGAGCAAGGCCGACAACCTCGGCAATGCCGAAGTCGACCCTGGCCTGTTTGCCGATGCCAAGGAGTTCTCGCTGAACTCGGCCATCGCCAAAGCGGAAAACGCGGTGAAGCCGCTGCTCGCCGAACGCAATTACGCCGAAGCACTGGCGCGCCTGGCCACCTTGCGTGAGCCGGTGGATGCGTTCTTTGAAGCGGTGATGATCAATGCCGAAGATGCTGGCGTGCGGAAAAACCGCTACGCCATGCTGGCACGCCTGCGCGGCTTGTTCATCAACATCGCTGACATTTCTGTACTGGGCTGACCATGTTGAAACTGCTGATTCTCGATCGGGACGGAGTGATCAATTACGACTCCGACGCTTACATCAAGTCGGTGGCGGAATGGATTCCACTGCCCGGCTCGATCGAGGCCATCGCGCAGTTGAGCAAAGCCGGCTGGACGGTGGCCATCGCCACCAACCAGTCCGGCATCGCCCGCGGTTATTACGACATCGCCACCCTGGACGCCATGCACGCGCGTTTGCGCGCGTTAGTGACCGAGCAGGGCGGTGAGGTGGGGCTGGTGGTGTACTGCCCCCACGGGCCGGATGAGGGCTGCGAGTGCCGCAAACCCAAGCCTGGCATGTTGAAAACCATTGCAGAACATTACAAGGTGCCGTTAGCTGGGCTATGGTTCGTCGGGGACAGCCTCGGTGACCTGGAGGCGGCCAAAGCCGTCGACTCTCAGCCAGTTTTGGTTAAGACCGGGAAAGGCGAAAAGACCCAGGCGAAAAACCTGCCGGTAGGCACTCTGATTTTTGACGATCTGGCGGCGGTTGCCGCAGAACTTATTAACAACTAGCCGCCCTCGACTTCCTGAACAAGGATTGCTCGGGAGTGTGCTTTTAGCAGGCGGGCCATGTCCCGCAACGGTAAATGCTGCCATGTCGATTTTGCAGGCCATCAGAACCTTCTTCTTTTACCTGCTGCTGGGCACCAGTTCGTTTCTGTGGTGCACCCTGAGCTTTTTTATCGCGCCGTTCCTGCCGTTCAAGGCGCGTTATCGTTTTATCAACGTCTATTGGTGTCGCTGTGCGTTGTGGCTGACCAAGGTATTCCTGGGCATCCGTTTCGAGATCAAGGGCGCTGAAAACGTCCCGGACCAGCCCTGCGTGATTCTGTCGAATCACCAGAGCACGTGGGAAACGTTCTTCCTGTCCGCGTACTTCTCGCCTCTGAGCCAGGTGCTTAAGCGTGAGCTGCTGTACGTGCCGTTCTTCGGCTGGGCGATGGCCATGCTGCGGCCGATCGCCATCGACCGTGACAACCCCAAGGCGGCGCTCAAACACGTGGCCAAGAAGGGTGACGAGCTGCTCAAGGATGGTGTTTGGGTGCTGATCTTCCCGGAAGGTACGCGTGTGCCGTTTGGCACCGTGGGCAAGTTCTCACGCGGCGGTACTGCTTTGGCGGTCAACGCCCATCTGCCGGTGCTGCCGATTGCGCACAACGCCGGCAAATTCTGGCCGAAGACCGGTTGGGCCAAGCGTGAAGGCACTATCACTGTGGTCATTGGCGAGCCCATGTACGCCGAAGGTGAAGGGCCACGCGCCATCGCCGCACTCAATGACCGCGCACAGGCGTGGAATGAAGCGCAGCAACGGGCCATGGGTTCGCTGCCTCCAGAGCCGGTTGTAGTCGAGACACCTGCGATTTAGTGATCTGTGGATAACCTGTGTACGGTTTGTTGGCGAAATGGTGTTTTTGCCTCATAACAAGCTGATTTACTTACATATTTCCAAAGCTCATAAAATCGCGAAAAACGTGCATAAGTTTTTCCCGCATAAAAAAACCGGTCCTTGTGACCGGTTTTTTATGCACCGTGAAAAAGTACGTTTTTCAATCCTCGAGTAACGGCAGTTGCAGGCTGAAAGTCGAACCCTTACCCACCTCGCTTTCACACTGAATGCGACCGCCATGGCGCTCCACTACAGCTTTGACCATGGTCAACCCCAACCCCAAACCTTCACTGCCTTGGGCCGAATCGAAGCGTCGGTATTGGCTGAATAGCTCGGGCAAATCCTCTGGCGCAATACCGGGTCCTTGATCGCTGATGCGGCATTCCAGCCATCCTTGCGCGCTGCCGTGGCTCAAGGTGACGGTAGTACCGGAAGGGGAATACTTGATCGCATTCTCCAGCACGTTGAACAACGCTCGGGTCAGCAGCGATTGATCGGCGTACACCATGCCTTCATCGGCTTCGTCCAGATCATGAACCAGGTGGATGCCTTTAAGTTGGCCAATGACCGCCACTTGATCGAAAGCATCCATGACCAGCATGGCAAACAGCGTGGGCTGAAACTGGTAGCCATCGGCCTCAGCTTTGGCCAGTTGTACGAAGGATTCAGTCAGGCTCAGCGCGCGCCTGACCTGTTGCTCGATCTGAGCAAACACCGGCGACTCACCGCCATGCACATCCAGCAGCGCCAGGATCGCCGAGTGTGGCGCACGCAGGTCATGGGACAGGAAGCGCAGCATGGTTTCGCGGTGCTGCTGCGCTTCGCGCTCTTTGCTCAAGTCTGTGAGGCTCATCAGCCAGCCGAGGGCGACGTCGCCTTCAGCCGGCAGCAAAGGGGCAAGCTCAATGCGCAGGCTGCGCTGATGGATATCGCGAAACTCAACGAGTTCCAACGCTGAGAGAGCAGGGCGCACGCCATTGTGCAGCGGCGGATAACCCAGGTCGCCGAGTTGTTCGAGGAGGTTTTGGTTGACCAACTCATTACTGAACACCTCACGTGCAATCCGGTTGGCCAGCAGGATGCTGCCTTTGGGGTCGGTAATCAGCGTCGCCACCGGCAGGCACTCCAGACCGTCGGCCATAAACCGCCGGGTATCGCGTGTACGGCTTACCGCTTGTTCCAGGGCAAAGATCCGCGCTTGCAGCACATCGCCCTTGCTCGCGGGCGCACGACGACGCTCGGGCAGTACTTTGGGTTCGTTATCCAGCCGCGCAAGCTCCCAGCCGAAGTAGGCCAGGATCACGCTGAGGCGCCGCCAATTCCATATCAGGTAGCTGAGCAGCAAACCAATCAGGCACGCGGCCGGTGACCACCAGTGGCCCTGGCGCAGCAACACCCACGCGCCGAGCAATGCGGTGGCCATGCAGCCCAGGGTCATCCAGAGCGCGTAGCGTGGGCGATACAACAACAGGCCCAGTAACAATGCCACCCAGGCAGTCGCCATCAAGGCCGACACCGCGCCGGGTAGATCAACGATGCTGCGCCCTTGCAGCAGGCCGTTGAGCACGTTGGCCTGGATCTCAACACCCGCCGTGGTGCCGACAGTCGAGGAGAGTGGGGTGACGAAACGATCGCCCATGCCGGACGCAGTGGCGCCTACCAGAATAAGCCGACCCCGCAGCCGTTCAGGGTCGACCTCACCGCGTATAACGCTGGCGTAGGAGACCGTAGGAAAGCGGGTGTCGGCAGCGATGAACGGGATCCGAATGGCGTGCTCCCGGTGCCAGGACGGGTTAATCGGTTGCTGAGGTTCTCCTGGCATCTCAGAGGCCTGGCCGCTCAATGCATAGGCCACCCACGCCAACTGCGGCGTGGTGTCACCGGGTGGGCCTTCACGCATAAACAGGCTGCGCACCACGCCGTCACTGTCGGCTTCAACATTGATATGCCCGAGACCTTTAGCACACTTGAGCAGCGGCAACATTTGCGCGTCCGGCGTGCTGTAGTTCGCCGCTTCCTCACGCAGCAACGGCAGTACCACGTTGCCGGCGTTGCACACGGCGGCTGCGAGGCGTTGGTCGTTGGCAGGCACACCGGGCTCACTGAAGATCACATCGAAGAGGATGGCCGCTGGCTGCGCGGCGCTCAGGCGGTCGATCAGGTCGGCGTGCAAACTGCGCGGCCAGGGCCAGCGGCCCAACTCTTTCAGGCTAGGATCGTCAATGGTCACCAGCACGATGCGCGGGTCTACCGGCAACGGCGCCAGGCGCCTGAGGCTGTCATACAGCGGGTTGTTCAGCGCCAGGCCCGGGCTCAACGAGAGGTAGGCCGTCATTGGCAATAACAGCAAACCTATCCACAACCACTCGCGCACCAGGCCGTGGAACAAGCGCTGGGCATGAGTGGGCTGGCGTTTCTCGGCCTTGTGCCAAAGCATCATGGGTTAACCATCGCTGGCCTGTACCTGAGTGGCGGGTGGGTAATAGAAGATGTCATAGACCCCGGTTTCTCCCTCCAGGCCCTGCGCGTCGTAGGCGGACAAACGCACGTGGTAAAACGATGCTTTGAGCCCAGTGAAGCGCATTTTCGGCTCACTGGAAAAGTTTTCCTGCTTGATGTTCATAAAGGCTGAGTCGGTCGCGACTTGGGCGCGGTAGCGCTGTGCACCGGGTAATGGCCGCAGGTACAGGCTCCAGACTGGCGACTGACCTTTTTGGCCGTCCTGGCCGATTAATACAGGCGCGGGCAAAAGCGCCACGGGCTTGAGTTCACCTTGTTGTCTGATCAGCAGACCTTGGCGTGCGTCCACCTTCACTTCGGCTGCGGCGTTGCTTGCTGCACGGTTAACCGCTACCTGGCCATTCAGCACCTCCAGCACGGATTGCTCGCCGTCATTGCGCACGCGAAAGTGCGTGCCACGCACGCCCAGAACGCCGACGGGCGTCACGATCTGAAAACGGTCGTAGTCACTGGCCCGTTTGATCACATAGGTCTCGACCTGGCCCTGTTCCAGAATGACCTGGGGAATCGCCTGTTTTTCCACCCAGTGCAGCCGCACCTGTGAACTGGAGGGCAGCACCACACTGGAACCATCACCCAGGCGCAGGCTGACGAAAGCCGATGTCGAAGTCTTCACGCCTTCTTGCTCATCAATGCTCATCCCTTCCAGTAGAGGCTGCGCCCCGCCTTTGGCATCGAGCTTCCAGGCTTCCCCCGTCAAATGCTGCACAACTGCTGGCAACGGGTGCGCACGGCACAGGAACGGCTCGTCAATATAAGCAGGGCGATAGGGCGTTGCAGCCTGGGCTGTACTGATGACCAGAGCCAGTAACGCGGGTAGGGCACAGCATAATCGATAGGCAGAACAGGTCATGGAGCTGATCACCCGAGTAGTTTCAGACGGCATCTGACCTCAGCACATACAGGTCTACGGCAGCGCATGTGTCGGCTGATCCTTTTCCTCAAGGGTAGGAGCCGGTATCTTTCGCTTGGTAGGTACGCAAGACTTTAAACGGGTTTACGGCCCTTTGATATCAGCGTACCGATAGATCCTGTGAGCATTGAGTCTGGCCATAATTATTCAGATTCAACCACAGGCATCTGTGCATTACCTACGCGATTGAACAGACCGTCGGCTGTCGTATTTTTTGTAGAAAGGACCCACCCATGCGTGTCGCAATACTGGACGACGAACCCGCTGAATTGCGTCGGGTTGAACAGACGCTGCGACAGATCCCCAGCACCGCAGAGCAACCCTGGTCCCTGCATTTCTTCGAACGCGGTGAAGACCTGCTGCGCCAACTGCGCCGCGAAACCTTTGACCTGTTGATCCTCGACTGGCAACTGCCGGATATCACAGGCATCGCATTGTTGCGCTGGACCCGCGAGCACATGGACTCACCACCCGCCGTAATTATGTTGACCAGCCGCGATGCCGAGAGCGATATCGTCACCGCACTCAACAGCGGGGCGGATGATTACGTCAGCAAGCCGTTTCGGCCAAACGAACTCAAGGCTCGGGTCAACGCCGTGCTACGCCGCCATGGGCTGCAAAAGCCAGCGACTAATGAGGTGCAGAGTTTCAACGACCTGACCTTTGATGATGCCGAACTGACGGTGACGCGCGCGGGTAAGCCGATCAATCTCACTGAGCGTGAATACCGCCTGGCCAGTTGCTTGTTCGCCAACCTGGCTCGGCCACTGTCTCGGGAATACCTGTATGAGCGGTTTTGGAGCCATGAAGAAATGGTCTCCTCACGGCCACTGGATACACATATTTATCGGCTGCGTAACAAGCTGGGGCTGACCGCCGACCGGGGTTGGCAGCTGCTGACCATCTACGGGTACGGCTATCGGTTGGAGAGTGTGGCGGCTGCCCAAGGTTAAAAACGCTGATGTTCCACGTGGAGCAATTGTAAAACGCTTAAGTTTCACCCAATAAAAAAGGCCAACGCTTAGCGTTGGCCTTTTTGTTTTAGCGGGTAGCCTGATGTAGGTTCACAAAATTGCTGATTTGAGAGGTCTAGCAAACACTGGGAGAGAATCATTTTTTCTGTTCAAGCCTGGCGGAGGAATCACAGAAAAAATGAGAAACGCCTAATGGATTCACAAAATAGATGCGCTCCCGGCCCGCCGCAATTTTTAAGGCGTGACCGTTTATTAACGAGGCTTGCACCCCTGATGAGAGGAAACGATAAACTCCGGTTTTGGAGCACGTCTGCCGGTGACGCCACAAGGTGACTGCCATGCCTCCAAGATCTAGTTTGATTCAACCAAAACCTATTAGTTACAGGATAAAGTCACCATAACCTAGAGGTCTGGCCAATTTCAAACTACCCTTCAGGTAGAGAATATCGATACTAGCTGAAGGGCTAGAGCTAGGACGCTAATCGCTAATACTCACCTTTCGTTTATTCCAAATACATAAAGGGACGAGCGGAACAGCCATCTACGTTCATTCCGATTATCCAAAGTTGACTTGGAGGTAACAGTGGAATGACTTCAAAAAACTTTTCGTATCTAGAGAGATGCTGTCCTCCGAGTCCACTGGATTAGAACATCTGTTGCCAACACCTCAGATCGCAGTAGCTATTAATTCAGACCTCAATGCAACAATAGTAGAAAATTTCTACACATGTAATCTCTGCCTAGAGGGGAATAGTTAGGGCAGTATGATGCGAAACTCATAAACCAAATTCCCGGGACAAGAAACAGAAAATATCTCCTAACTAAAATTGTAGATCAAATGAAACCGAAGATCGGAACGGCTGTGCCCTCATGCGCAGAAAAAATGGAGAACAGCCAACCTGCATTACTTTATATGAGGCAGAACCCCATGCAACTCGAGGCCGTACAGGGTTATGGCGTTAGCCGTGATCATCTCGCCTGTGCTTATCACATGGCTTAAAATTAATCGTATGTTCGTCATGAGTAATGGCTGCATGGACTCCCTTGGCTTCAACAAGCGCGGCCAAACTCATATGGTCACCATCCTTCTGCCATAGCTCACTATCTGCCCGATGATGCTTAGGCTTAAAGTGCTCAATACTCATCCAACCGGCCTGTTTTGCCCATAAGTCTGTTATTGCGCTTCTACCCTTATACTTGGCAGAATTATTTAAACCCATGTCGCTTAGCTCGTAACTCAGTAAGGATTCGCGAATCTCGCGCAATTGTTTTTCCCAAGCGCCGGTGTTCCCTTCAGCCCCATGGAAAGCAGCTAGACGACTACGCCTCAGAGTATTCTCTGTAAGTTCATCAAACTGGGCTTTTTTTCCGCTCCTTTCCCATTGCTCGTAACCTAATTCATCTAGTTCTCTGAGAAGATTCTCGTGCCTCAAACTACGTTTGTAGGCAGTTTCTGCTTCCCGCTCATGCAGCACGCCCATGATACGCTTGTGAATGGCAAGAGACTGAGGCCGTTGCGTCCGATCCCAATCTTTTAAAGCTGATGTATGTTCATCGACGTCCATTGCCACGTAATGCATCTTAGAGGTAGTGGCCCGGATCTCACGCAATCTGTCGAGCCGTTCCTGCAACTCATCCATCCACTCATCGCTGGGCTCAAACGAATCTATATCCATGTGTTCTCCCCCTGAACGGCACGCATCAAGTCGTGCTCGTCAAAATAATCTAACACTTCAGTAAATGCATTGGTCATGAAGGAATTCAAGTAGAGCTGGACGGACGGCATATCCCCATGGATTGGGAACGTGGAATCAACAACGACCGCGCAAAGACGTTCGCGACGCCCCGGTTCAAGCTCGCCCCGGAGGCGGACCGGGAAGCAGGCAACCCACCGGACCCCAGACCAGATCCGCTCCCCTTTGTATTCATCCACCCTCACCCCACGTCGAGGTATGGGGAATAGTTGTGGCCTACGCTTTTCAAATGCCTTTTTGAAAATCCAGCAATCAGAACGGCGCGAAACAGCCCGATCAACCTCAGCCTCGTAATAACCTTGAGTGAAAACATTGGACAACGTAGCAACGTTCCCGCCCCGCTCGGCCACAATGGCGACGCGTACCCGTGGCCTAAGTGGTTCTCTACACCATTGCCCCGCGCCTTCCTGAACAGCATTTACAAACCAACCGTGGAGATGGTTTGCGGCATCGCCTAACGCATTCCGGGTGCCGAGTTCTTTGGTGAGGCGGACAGTAACTGCAGACGACGCCGCATACACTTCAGCGCGAACATCCTCAGCTGAAGCGCCGAATGCCATCATTTTCAGCTTCGGCACCAAGGGAATCTTTAGGGTGCTGCCCGTTGCGCGTGTATGAACCATACTTGATCCATTTATCACGGTCTCCAAAGCTGCCGCTGCCCAGTGTTTCGCCCCTCGAACTTCTTCTGACTCAATGCTCAGTGCAATAGTTCCTACATCGGGATCCTGTAGGCGCTCCTCATCGAATGGCCATGCTGGTAAATTCGATACCAACCCACCGTCCAAAAACTGCCCGTCAACTGCAACAACGTGAGTTTCAGTGTGTCGATTAAACGAAAGATTCCAAGGTTTAAACACGAAAGGAAGGCATACAGAAGCAGCTACTGCGTCGCCTATCTTTACATCCGGAGTCCGCTCCTCGCAAAACAATTCCAAGCACTCATGGGCGACATTCGTCGCCACAATCTTAAGCGGAATAGTAGGGTTATTTTCAGACCTCGCCTTTTTTAAATCGCTAAAAGTAATATTGCCAGAGTTTGGATAACCATTCGCCCGTAGCTTTTCAGAAATTGCGTTATCTATCAATAGCGAGACATTCCCAACATTGTTAAGCCCAGCAAAAAAACCCGACAAGGTTTTGTATATCCAACGCCCTACAATCAAAATAAAGAAAATTAGCAAAGAAACAAATATCACCGTTGCACCCGGCATTATCTTCACCGCATACTCGACGGAAAATCCAATAGCAATAAGCAATAGAAGCGACAGGGTAGCTACATAAAGCACATCCACACTGATTTTCAGAGTGAACCACGTCCCTGTTATTAATGAGCATGAAGATCGAGTGAAAAACCTCCAATAGCGCTTCAGCCTGCCAGGCTTTTCAGCTAATGGATCGAGCTTTTTTTTAAGAACCTTACAACCAACAAGTGGATCGTGATTGGAGCGATCTGCCTTGGAACCTTTACCGAAGGTAAATACTTTGATAATGGCGCTAATTAAAATAGCTAGACCAAGCCCAATCCTCTGCCACATCCTAAGTGTTTTCCAACCATTGCCTGGGAAAATAGCGGTTGGCTGTTCAAAACCCAGCGTCTCTGCACTGTGGCTGAATAAATGCTCCCGGGTTTCAAGATTCACAAGTTCATCGGCTTTATAGCCAGCAGCAACCAAAGCGGCAACCATAGATCCTGCAGAGGTTCCGGAAACTCCTCTAATCTTATAGTCAAATTTTTCGATGGAGCTCAGCGCTCCTACGTGGGCGATCCCTTTTGCACCGCCTCCCTGCATGGCAAGGAAAATCGGACGAGGATCCGTTAGGTCAGTTTCAATCGAAACCTCAGCACTGCCTTCAACCGGCAGTGAGTTCACATTGGAGTTCATGAATAGGGCGTGTCCATTGCTCAGATCTTATTGCGCTCAGGCTCGGCTGGGAGGCCTTCTGGTCCCGCCCATCCATGCGCGTTTTCCTGACTGACTTTAGATGGAACTTCTAGAGCAGGCCATACGAAGTAAAGTCAGAATGCCATCATAGCAGATTGACGTAGTTGGACACATAAATGGCTTAAGGCCCATCTGAATTTTATGACTCCGCCTTTAACCGAACTCCACACATGGTGGCCGTTCGGCGCTTCGCCTTGACATCATCGTCATTTCTGACGATGCTTGCGACATGAGATATCCAGGCGGAAAAGGCAAGTGCTACCAGCGCTTGATCAATCTGATGCCACCGCATCAGACATACATCGAATCCCACCTTGGTGGCGGGGCAGTCATGCGCAACAAAAAGGCTGCGCAGAGGAATATTGGCTTGGACCTCGACGCCAAAGTCATTGAGCTTTGGCGAACGAAGCTTCCAGATACCTGCGAACTCCACCAAGTCGATGCAGTTGCGTTCCTTGAAGGGTATCCGTTCGAAGGCCAGGAGTTGGTCTATGTTGATCCGCCCTACGTCCCTGAAACCCGCCGCCGAGCGAAGGTCTATCGATGCGATTACTCGGAAGAAGACCACATCCGCTTACTGCGGTGCTTGCTCGCATTACCTTGCAATGTGATGCTTTCAGGCTATGACTGTGATCTCTACAACCGCGAGCTCATCGGGTGGCGCAAGGTGAGTTTTCCAGCTAAGACCCATGTAGAGCTGCGCGAGGAGACGGTGTGGATGAACTTCGAACCTCCCAGCCGTTTGCACGACAGTCGATACATGGGCGAAACATTCCGAGACCGCCAAACCATTCAGCGTCGCCAAACCAGGCTCCGTACTCGTATCGAGAGCCTAGATCCCATTGAGCGACACGAGTTACTGCAATGGATGCAGGAACACTACGGCATTGCCGAGGAGGCCGCCTGATGCAATTAGGCGCTATTTTCATGGATCAAGCGGTCTTCAATGTCGAGCTGCCCAAAGCAGACGCCGAAGTTATTCCGGGCGTCCCGTGGGGAGCCATGGAGGCATTCCCAACTCCTGCCTACTGGGCGTACCAAGTGTACGCACGCCGTCTCACTGGCGATCGGATCAACTACAAGCTCGGGGCAACGCTGAAAGAAGAAGTTGGCGCGTGCTTGTTGGGGGGGCATGGCATCCCCGCTAGCGTCGGGCTCGCCGCCTTTCACCACGTCAAAGAACGCGGTGCCTTTGGCGACCAACCACCTTCAGAAGAAAGCCTGCTCGAGTGGCTGAAAGAGCCCCTTGTTATCGATGGTCGCCAAGTGCGGTACCGCTTCGCCACTCAAAAGGCTCGCTACCTCAGCGCGGCTCTTCAGAAGCTGTCTGCTGAACGGCCTCCGTTAGGCTCCGGCAAAGCGCTGCGCGACTGGCTGCTGGATATTCCAGGCATTGGTTACAAGACCGCATCGTGGGTTGCCCGTAACTGGCTGGATGCGGACGACGTAGCAATCCTGGACATCCACATTCTCCGTGCCGGGCTACTGGGTAGGTTCTTCGAGAGCAACTTGACCGTTGAGCGACACTATCTGGAGCTGGAAGAGCAGTTCATCCGCTTCAGTAAAGGACTTGGAGTCAGGGCATCGGAGCTCGATGCCCTGATGTGGTTGGAGATGATGTCATCGCCCGCCACGGTGCACAGCATCATGGGCATGGGGCACCACGCACCTGATTCAGGTTCTCGTAGCAGACCCAAGAAGAGCAAGGCCAACCCCAGCCAACTTTCCCTGATCGGCTAGGGTACTGGCCCAAGGCTCACCGGTGATACCCAGCGGACAGAAGTTGAGTCCCTGGGCTGTCGCAGTTAATGCCATGACCGCGAGTAGCACCCCCGCGTCACGCCAAACAAGGCTGCATCCATCTTGGTATTTACCCAATGTTTTTCCGGGCTCGGCCAGAAACAGAATTCGTGTTGCCTCATCACCGCCCAGAACCCGCAGACTGAGTTCATAAAGGCCTGCAAGCTTGCCGGTCGAATGTCGGAGTTCCACCAGTTGGTGGGCCCTAGGCTCATACATCCACCATCGATCATCTTCGGGCCGCTTAACGACGATATGTATAGGGTGGATAGCTCCAGCCGAGGGGGCCGCTCGATGCTCCAGATCAAAACCTAGGTTTGACGTACCGGATCCTCGAGTTCTGCATGCATGCCAGAGGAAGGCTCCGAGCTGCAGGTCATAGACGACGCCGAACTCGCGATGCGACGCACGCGCATCCAAAACCTCGCCGAACGGCCGGTCTAACGCCTCCGAGGAAGCAGGGAGCGGGCAGACATCACCAATTTCCCACTCGAGAGGCTCATACCACTCAGGAGCCAGCCTTGGAGTTGGGTCACCCAGGTCGATCCAAGTCATACCCCACCTCTTGAAACACCTCCATGTATTTGTTGCAGCCACGGCAGTTGCCACACGCAACATGCGACTTGTGGCAGCTGTGCGCCCAGGCCAAAAGACTCGCAGGGATGCCAGACTTACGGACAAGCTCAGCAGTAGAAAGCTCAATTGCAGGAGCTTCCACCACCATGCCACCCTCCTGTAGGGATAGCAGATGGCTGATCGCCGACATGAACTCGGGCGAGCCATCCCTATGGAAGCCATCCGATTTCACGGTGCCCAACCACAAGTGCGTTACGCCGAACGAGATTGCCTTCATCGCCGCCAGTGTAACCAGCATCTGATTCCGGTACGGCCACCAATCCGAGGCTGGAGCCAGGCTGTCGGCTTGGCTGCCTGCCATATCTCCCGAGCCCAGCTGGCGGCAGTCAATCTCAATCACATGATGAGGGATTTCCAACTGTTTGCAGATCGTCCTAGAAGCCTCGATCTCGGCCTGCGCCGCAAGCTGACCGTAGTTCAGGGTGAACGCGATGTCCGGGTGCTTCCACCAGGCAATCGTCAATGAGTCCATCCCACCAGACAACAATAATCCTGTCTTCATAGCACTACCGATTCCCAGACCGTCTGATAGATCGCACTGACGTAGTCATCGGTGATGCGGCAGTCGGAGCCTTCCATCATTTTCTTGTCCTGTTCGGACTCATTTTCTGCGTAGAAAACGACAGGTTTGTTCAATGCCCGAGCGTAGCCAATCTCGTAGATTGTGCCCGAGTCAAGCCCATCACCAATCGCAAGTAGAACGTCGCAATCGCGCACCCCTTCAAGGTCCTTTTCGACCACGTCCTCAGCAGAGCCAAGACCTACGTCATGGTATGGGGAAAATACATCCAGCCCCATTGCCAGCAGGTCTCTGCGAGCCTGCCCGACCATCCACAGCTCTGCGAGGGTGAAGAATGGCCCTGCGAGGTACACCTTAGGGGCGTAGCCATCGCGATACCGAGCTGATGGCTGCAGTGGGTACGGCTTAAAGTCAGCAAGCAAAGCCTGGTCGGGGAAGCCTTGATTTTCGCAATAAAAGGCCGTCGCAACGGAGGCAACCGAGGCTGCATCGTGAGCCGAAAGGCCGTTATCCATCCATCCCAATGCGAAGTGGGCAGCGAAGGTATCTCCTGAGCCGATCTTCCATACCCGCTCAGTGCGGTATGCAGGTACCGTCGAGATTGCGCCGTTGTCATACACCAAGGCACCCAACGGCCCCATCTTGATGACAACTACCTCCGCGCTCTCCTGCTCGGCAAGCACGATTGCGAGCTCTTGTGCGGTCAACCCACTGGAAGTGGGCACCAACAGATTGGCCTCGTGGCGGTTCAAGACCAAAGCCAAGTGCTTTGCTTCAGAGCCATTGGCCCCAAAGGACTCCGTACCGTCGGCATTCTGTGGGTCAAACACCACGTACTCAGCATCAACCACTGCCGTTCCATCGATCATGCCGAATCGAAGCACCTTCTCGGCGCGAACCTGAAGCTCCAATTTAACGTGGGTGTCACGTCGAATATCTGGATTGGCGAGGCCATGGATGTACTCGAAAGTAACCCCTGCCTGCGCAGCTGTAGCCTTGAACTGGAACCCTTCTGCGGCTGCGCGAGCATCAACGACAATCTGGGTGTTGCTATCTACACAGGCATGTAATTCCACCTGTCCACCGAAACGGGCGATAGCAGTTGCAGCTCTCCCTGCCGAGCCATAAATATCGTCCCAGGCCGGGCGCATGCACCGCTCTCGGTAGACGCCTCCTACAATTGTGATCATAGAGCTCTCCTTGCTCGAAATTAAACGTGGTAAACCCGGAGGCGTACTTGACCTCCACCAAGTTGCAGCACACGTGCCTGGTACTGTTCACCCTGGCTCATGCAGCTTCGCAATTGGTTCAGATGTGGATCGACAATCCCTCCTGCCTCAGCGCCGTTCCAAAGTGCGGAGACGACTTGCTGGTTACCCGACTGCGAAAAGACAACGTCGAGGATGTCGTTGACGCTCAGCTGCCCAACCACCTGTGCTTTCGGTGAAGCTAGCTGGGTATCAAACTGAAGTGCCGCACAGGAAGTGGTGGGTGTAGATGAACCCAGATAGCTACCGCCAGAACCAGACATTCGCATCTCCTTTCGCGAGTCAAATTGAGTGCAAAGCAATATCACATCGCGAAGGCAAAAGGCCATAACATCCTCATGCTCAAGCGGCGACCGGCACAAACCAAGCATCGCCCCTTACCCGCGCTTCAGCCAGACCCCAAGACTCGTCACCATCTCGTCACAACGCATCGCTAAGCTGAATCGAATGGGCCAGCCTTCTCTGGTCTAGAGGAGGCCGACTTGTCCTCTCCGTCCATGCGAACAGATTCAACTGACTGCTCTGACAGACGATCGCGACGACTCTATGACTAGTTCGAAGCTGTTTGTCGACTGAAGCGTCAACCTTCCGCCTTCACTTCCCTCATTTCGAAAATCGGGCCTAACCGCTTGCTATTCAATTCGCTCATGAACAATCCGTAGATATGGTCGTAATGCTTGGCCTTGGTTTCAATCGCAGTGATTTTGTGGAACTGGATGGAGTGAGCCACTACAACAAGTCTAGCCGACGACCCATATAGGTTTTCCGCTGGCACGGCCTTCGGGGCAGAGCCATCTGCTGGATCAGAATTGGCCGGAGGCTCGTATAAGAGTCGACTGACTTCAGGGAAGAGAACCACGTTGGTTCCTGCCTCGCCCGTTTGGACGGAGGGGAACACCAGCCCATCCACGTACTTGCCGAAACGTAGCCGCAAGTACTCGAAAACCACCTGCGTCGACAAATAGCTCAACTCGTCATTGCGCGCCTTGGGTCGGGACATTTTCTTTACCAACGAGCCCAGGAAAACCTTCCGATGCAGTGAGTCGCGGAAGCCCTCATCCAGTAACGTAAGATCCGGGGGCTCTACTCGATCCAGCACTGTGAGGTCCAGGAGCTTCAGCTCGCCGATGGGTGTCAGGGCGGTACTGACTACGTGATCGCCGGTAATGGAGCGGATTTCGCTGAGGCAGGTCTCTCGCTCCAATGCGCAATACAGGGCGGAAATGCCATTCGGGGTCATCCGCTGGCTGCTGGCCAGGTGTTTTGGTGTAGGGCCGAATTGGCCGGCGGGATCGGCGATGATTTCCTCCGCCTGCTTTTGGTTCTGGGCGAGGCGTGCGCGGTAGAGCAATTCGCCCTGGGCGATGGTCCGCATCACCTCCGGTTTGAGCTCGCCGCCGTCGGTCACCAGCAGCGAAAAGACGGAATCGAGGAACTTGTCGGCTCCTGAATTGAAATAACGGTGCTTGTAGTGGACATCATTAACGAACTTCTTCCAGCGATCCTCGTAGAAGTTCTGCTCCAACGTACCATCATCGCCGTAGAAATGCGTTTCGTCCCCCGCGTCATCAACCCTGAACTCACGTGGAACGCCATCGCACAGATCTTCAAAGTAGGGCTCTTTGCCGAGATCGAACCACTCCATGAGGACGATATCAATATCCGAAACGGCGATCTCGTCCGATCCGCACTCATACAGCAAGCCGAGTTCGTAGTGGGACAGGTCATCCTTGCCGGCTACATTCTCTGCTACACGGTCGTAGATGTAGCTGAACAGGAGACTCGGCTCCATTGTGTGCCCCAGATTGCCGCAGTACTTACAGTCAGCCTCCGTCCCGAGCGTGTCGAACAACCTCTTCAGTGGGGGCGGTGTCACGCAATCAATGCAAATCATAGGTTCTTCCCGGATCCCGCTTTTCTCGGCCATCTGCAGATGCGGCGGCATTAACGTATTGTTTACAGCAGGTCGCCAAGTACTTCCCTAGCAAGCTCAACCCTGTCCATCCTTCGATAGGGATGATCAACTGGCATTTGGATGAGGCGCTCGAACCAACGCGATTCAAAGGTGATGACGTCCTTGTAAACGTCCACAAGCTCCCCTTTAAGGCTTTGCGATACTACAAACACCATGCTCTCAATCAAACCAGACGCCTCGCTATCTTTGATAATTCGATGCCGGATGAAGCTCATCTTAAGATCAATGAAGGCACCTTTGGTTGCGGTATCCAATCGCCCGTTACTATCAATCTTCGCCTTGGGGACATGTGTGAGAACTGCTTTAGTCAGCTCATCGTTTCCATTGACCTTTTGGGCAAACAGGGGTGTGGCGTCCGACATGTAAGCGAAGATCCAGGGCACGTTTCGAAGCGTCGCACCGGTGTAGAGATAGCCCTGTTCTCCCCTGTAACGCTCCAGCATTCCCCTCAGCGCCCTCGGGGACAGCACCACTTGGGTTTGCTTCTCCAGGATGTAAACCACACGATCGAACTGCTCAACCAGCAACTTGATGATTTTCTTCGGAACCCCATCAAACGTAAGCGTCCGAACTACACCGCCTTGCATCTCAGACCTTAATCCCCTTTAACCGCTGATTGACGCGCTCACACTCAAAAACTGCGAAATTGCACCCCACTTGACCACCCATTTGCGTTGCAACTGACCAATCATTTGCATTCGAAGTGATCAGGACTCTCGGCTCTGTAGGGTAAGAGCGTGGCTAAAAGCAGACCGTAGGTTTGGCCAGTCAACGGGGCTCATTGAGCGCCGCTCTTTTCCTGTTCAAGCCGACAAACAGGGGGGCAATGAAACGGGAAATCGTAGGCTAAGGCGCGAAGTTTTCGTGGCTATCTATTCCATGCAGCGAATCGATCAGCGGGCAGCTAACCGTCCCGTGGCTCGCGCAACAGTCATCAACCAACTGCGCCAGGACCAACTCGATCCGCCGCAGATCCGCAAGTTTCCCCCGCACGTCTTCGAGCTTCTGCTCGGCGTGCACACGCGCATCATTGCAGTGCGTACCGTCATCGAGCCGCAACAGTCCGGCCACTTCATCGAGGCTGAAGCCCAGCCGTTGTGCGGACTTCACGAATTTCACCCGTGCAATATCCGCCTCGCCGTAGCGACGAATGCTGCCGTAGGGCTTGTCCGGTTCGGGCAACAGCCCTTTGCGTTGATAGAACCGAATGGTTTCCACGTTAACCCCGGCTGCCTTGGCAAAGACGCCAATGGTCAGGCTTTCCGCAGTGTTTTTCATACCGCTTGACTCCGTACCTGACTACGGAAATAACCTTAACCCATCGATCAAACATTCGAAAGGTTGAACCCATGTCTGAATCACAAAAGGGCCGTGGTGCACTCCTCGCTGGAGGTCTGGCGGCGATCCTTGCGTCCACCTGCTGCCTGGGCCCGCTGGTGCTAATTGCCCTGGGCTTCAGCGGCGCCTGGATCGGTAATCTCACCGTTCTGGAGCCCTACCGCCCGTTTTTCATCGGCGCGGCATTGTTGGCGCTGTTCTTCGCTTACCGGCGCATTTTCCGCCCGGCTCAAGCCTGCAAACCCGGTGAGACCTGCGCAATTCCGCAGGTACGAACTACCTACAAGTTCATTTTCTGGCTCGTGATGGCACTCGTGCTGGTCGCGCTCGGTTTCCCCTACATCCTCCCGTTGTTTTACTGATCAGGCAGGAGTCTCCCATGAAAAAGCTGTTTGCCGCTCTCGCGCTCATTGCCGTGGTTTCCCCGGTGTGGGCCGCCATCCAAACCGTCACCCTGTCGGTACCGGGCATGACCTGCGCCGCCTGTCCGATCACGGTCAAGAAAGCGCTGACCCAGGTCGAGGGCGTGACCAAGACCGAGGTGAGTTTCGAGAAACGCGAAGCCATCGTGACCTTCGACGATGCCAAGACCAACTCCGAGGCCCTGACCAAGGCGACCGAGGATGCCGGCTATCCATCTACCATCAAGCAATAGGAGGAAATACCAATGAGAAATCCTCTCAATCTGTTCACGCGGATCGGTGACAAAGCCAGTTCCGTCGGTGTGCTGGTTTCAGCCCTAGGCTGCGCCGCGTGTTTTCCTGCTCTGGCTAGCTTAGGCGCTGCAATCGGTCTGGGCTTTTTGAGCCAGTGGGAAGGCCTGTTCATCACCACGCTACTGCCCTTGTTTGCGGCCCTGGCGCTGCTCGTCAATTCCCTTGGCTGGCTCAAACATCGGCAGTGGCAGCGAACTGCACTCGGCCTGATAGGCCCTGTCCTGGTCTTGGCTGCGGTGTTTTTGATGCGGGCTTATGGCTGGCGGAGCGGTTGGCTGCTCTATATCGGTCTGGCCCTCATGCTTGGGGGCTCGATCTGGGATCTCGTGTCGCCCGCCCACCCCCGTTGCGCCCCGGGTGCCTGCCCACCACAGCCAAAACAGTAATGCCGCAAAGAGACCCATTTGAGGAAGTAAACGCTATGACCACACTGCGAATCCACGGTATGACCTGCGCCTCCTGTGCCGACCGCGTCAGAGATGCTCTGGAGGGAATCTCCGGCGTGCACCGGGCGGACGTCTCCTACGCCGGTGGGAAGGCCGAAATGACGGCCGACGCGGCTGTCAGCCGTGAACAAATGCAAGCCGCCGTCGAGGCCCTTGGGTATCAAGCGTCGTTCGAAGTCGCCTCGCTACAACCGCGCCCCGGCCAGCTCGATAAGGCGCTGGGCTGGTTGCGCAGCGACACCGAGGTCGGCAAAAACGGCGACGCGCTACACATTGCAGTCATAGGCAGCGGCGGTGCGGCAATGGCGGCCGCCTTGAAGGCGGTGGAAGCCGGCGCCCGCGTCACTCTGATCGAGCGCGGCACCATCGGCGGCACTTGCGTCAACGTCGGCTGCGTGCCGTCGAAAATCATGATTCGCGCCGCGCATGTGGCTCATTTGCGCCGCGAGAGTCCGTTCGATGACGGAATGCCCGCCACGCCGCCGACCGTCCTGCGCGAGCGGCTGCTCGCGCAACAGCAAGGCCTTGTCGACGAACTGCGTCACGCCAAGTACGAAGGCATTCTGGAGAGCACACCAGCCATCACCGTGCTGCGTGGCACCGCTCGCTTCCAGGACGGCCACACGCTCAGCGTCGAACTGGTCGAGGGGGGCGGGCGCGAAGTCGCGTTCGACCGCTGCCTGATCGCTACCGGCGCCGGTGCGGCCGTGCCGCCGATTCGCGGGCTGCAAGACACCCCCTATTGGACCTCGGAGGAGGCACTGGCCAGCGCCAGTATTCCGCAACGGCTCGCCGTGATCGGCTCATCCGTGGTGGCCTTGGAGCTGGCGCAAGCCTTTGCCCGGCTGGGTAGCCGCGTCACCATCCTGGCGCGCAACTCGCTGTTCTTCCGCGAAGATCCGGCCATCGGCGAGGCGCTGACCGCAGCCTTCCGCATGGAGGGCATCGACGTGCTTGAGCAGACACAAGCCAGTCAGGTGACCCACGCCAACGGCGAATTCGTACTGACCACCAACCACGGTGAACTGCGCGCCGACCAACTGTTCGTCGCCACCGGCCGCACGCCCAACACCCAAAGCCTGAACCTGGAAGCGGCGGGTGTACTGTTGGATGAACGCGGCGCCATTCAGATCGATCAGGGCATGCGCAGTAGCGCAGTGGATATCTATGCAGCCGGCGACTGCACCAACCAGCCGCAGTTCGTCTACGTCGCGGCGGCGGCTGGCACCCGTGCGGCGATCAACATGACCGGCGGCGAAGCTACGCTTAATCTCGATGCCATGCCGGCGGTGGTGTTCACCGATCCGCAGGTGGCCACCGTCGGTTACAGCGAAGCGGAAGCACAGCGCGCAGGCCTCGAAACCGACAGTCGCACGCTGAGCCTGGACAACGTGCCGCGTGCGCTGGCCAACTTCGACACGCGAGGGTTCATCAAGCTGGTCGCCGAAGCGGGTTCTGGTCGGTTGCTCGGCGTGCAGGCGGTGGCCCCGGAAGCGGGCGAGCTGATTCAGACGGCGGTGCTGGCTATTCGCAACCGCATGACCGTGCAGGAGCTGGCCGACCAGTTGTTCCCCTACCTAACCATGGTCGAGGGCCTGAAGCTCGCGGCGCAGACTTTCACCAAGGACGTAAAGCAATTGTCCTGCTGCGCTGGATGAATGGAGAGCACCATGAAATTTGCCCGCTACATTACCGAGATCGCCGAACGTCTCACCCCGACCAACCGGCCCAAAGGTTTTGCGGAGTTCTTGGTCGCGCTACTGGGTGAACTTGCCAAGGGACGCCCGATTTCGCGAACTACGCTTGCCAGGACTCTTGGCTGGCCCGCTGAGCAAGTGGCGGCTGTGCTCGAACAAGCCACCAGTACCGAATACGACAACGATGGGAACATCATCGGCTATGTCCTCACCTTGCGCGAGACGTCGCATGTCTTGGAAATTGACAACCGCCGGCTGTATGCCTGGTGCGCGCTGGACACCCTGATGCTCCCGGCGTTAATCGGCCGTACAGCTCGCGTCTCGTCGCATTGCGCTGCAACTGGAGCACCCGTTTCGCTTACGGTTTCACCCAGCGAGATACAGGCTGTTGAACCTGCCGACGTGGCAGTGTCACTGGTATTGCCGCAGGAGGCGGCCGACGTTCGTCAGTCCTTCTGTTGCCATGTGCATTTCTTCGCATCTATCCCAGCGGCAGAAGATTGGGCCTCCAAGCATCAAGGATTGACTATCGTAAGCGTCCAAGAGGCGTTCGGCGTGGGCCAGGAGCTTAATCGACATCTGTTGCAGACCCTTCCAATGAGAACATCGTGATTGGATTTCGACTCAATGTCCTACGGAGTGGGCATCGGATTTCTCTTTCCGACTTTGATCCGGTGATCCCAGCCATCGCCAAAGTCATAGACCTAGCGGAATGTCCTTTTCCCGTTCAACGCTTTGATCAGAGTCTTGCGGGTCTCCGAGTTCACGGGAGGCCCCCATCCATCGGAGTCGGGAATACCGTAACTCTCACCAGCTATTTCAAACTCATGCAGATGGTCATCGTGCCAGCCCATTGCGATCTGGATCACCGCGTGCAATTTGCCTAAGGTGATGTTCTCGGGCACCGCCACACGGCGCCAGATGGCAGGTTCGATCCACTTCAATTCAATGTGCAGTAGCAACAAATCAGGTTCGGGTTTTGGCAAGCGAACAGTTTTTACCATGGATCAGGCGGCCTCGCAGAGTTCCGTGGAGGCGAGAGAAACGTTCCAGGGCAGCAGTTCGTCGACCCGATTGATCGGGTGGTCGGCGATGCGCTCCAGCACGTGTGTCAAATAGGCTTGCGGGTTCAGGTCGTTGAGTTTGGCTGAACCCACCAGGCTGTAAATCGCAGCCGCTCGTTCGCCGCCGGCGTTGGAACCGACGAACAGATAATTTTTTCTGCCTAGCGCGACAGCACGTAGCGCGCGTTCGGCAGCGTTGTTGTCGATCTCAATTCGCCCGTCATCGCAATAGCGCACCAAGGCCTGCCACCGATTGAGGGCATAGAGAATCGCACCGCCCAATGCCGATTTTTTCGACAGTTGAGTCAGCGTCTGGTTGAGCCACGCGTGGAGTTGTTCCAGCAGCGGACTGGCTCGGCTTTGCCGAACCACTTTTCGCAGGTTGGGCGGTTGCCCTCGAATCTCGCTTTCGATGGCATACAGGGCCGCAATCCGTTGCAGCGCCTCGGCGGCAAGTGGTGAAGCCAGGTCTTTGTAGACCTCGTAAAACTTGCGCCGGGCGTGAGCCCAACACGCCGCTTCCTCAATGGTGCCCGTGGCATATAGTTGAGCAAAACCGGCATAGCCGTCCGCCTGCAAGATCCCGCTGAAGCGCTTGAGATGCGCGCGGGGATGTTGCCCCTTGCGATCCGGCGAGTAGGCAAACCAGACCGCCGCCGGTGTCGCGTCCCCCGTAGGTCGGTCGTCCCGCACGTACGTCCACAGGCGCGCCGATTTGGTCTTGCCGTTGCCCGGCGCGAGCACGCCAATCGGCGTGTCGTCGGCATGGACTTTGTGTCCGCTCATGACGTGGTGCTCAAGGGCGTTGATCAGTGGTCGCAGCAACTGACTGCTCTGGCCAACCCAGTCGGCCAGGGTTGAGCGCTCCAGCTCCACGCCCTCACGGGCGTAGATCTCGGACTGCCGATACAACGGCAAATGATCGACAAACTTCGAGACCAGCACATGGGCCAACAACCCTGGGCCGGCAAGACCTCGGGCGATCGGGCGACTCGGTGCCGGCACCTGGGCGAAGTGCTCGCAGCAGCGGCAAACCCACTTCGGACGGACATGGCGAATGACTTTGAAACGTGCCGGAACGTACTCCAGCACTTCGGACACATCCTCACCTAAATGGCGAAGCGTCCCACCGCAGCCAGTGCATTGCGACTCGGGCTGATGAACGTGGGTTTCGCGAGGTAGGTGTTCAGGCAATGGTTTACGGCGCGAAACTGCGCGAGGTGCCGGCTCGACTGGAGGTGTCATTTCGGCTTGGCTGATTTGCAGCTCATCAAGGCTCAACTGGAGCTGGTCGATCATCGCTTCCAGTTGCTCGGAGCTGCGACCGAACTGCGTACGACGCAGCTTGGCGATCATCATCTTCAAGCGCTCAATCTCTGCGTGCTGGGCAGCGATCAGCGCCTTCAAGGCTTGAAGATCATTCGGCAGGGAGTCGGTCACGAGGGTCATGCCCGAATATTACTGGGGATTTTTTCAGCGCGGCAAGTCAGACCGCGAGGACGGGTGCTGTACGAATTGGCCGGCGCCAATCAATGCCCTCCAACAGCATCGACAACTGCGCGGTCGTCAGCGACACGCTGCCGCTGGTTGCTTGCGGCCAGACAAAGCGTCCTTGCTCCAACCGTTTGCAAAACAGGCACAAGCCGTCGCCATCCCACCACAACAGTTTGATCCGGTCACCACGCCGTCCGCGAAAGGCGAAGATCTGACCGGAGAAGGGATCGGCTTCCAGTTGAGTCTGCACCATGGCCGCCAAACCGTCGAAGCCACGACGCATGTCCGTGACGCCAGCGGCGATCCAGATACGGGTTCCAGCGGGAGGGGCAATCATCGCACTAACTGCTGCAAGACGAGTTGCAGCGTCTGCGGGTCTGGTGCTCCGGTGATACGCAACTTGGCTTTTCCTACCTCAACTGCGATCTCGGAATGACACTCTGCCTGTGGCTGGAAGACTGGCGGCAGATCCATTGGCGCCTCGATCACCTGGACTGGCAAAAACGAAGCACTCTGGCTGACCGGGCCGAATAGCCCTTCTTGGTATTGCTGCCGCCAGCGAAAGACCAGATTGGCATTGACGTCATGTTCGCGAGCGATCAATGACACGGAGGCGCCAGGCTGGAAGGTGGCCTCGACGACTTGGCGTTTAAAGTCCAGCGGAAAGTTGGGGCGGCGACCGGCTCGACGGGCTGGGGCAACTGTATCCAAGATAGTGTCCACTAAAAAATGGTGTCCACTATCTTGGCCAATTTGGAGGGCTGTCAGGAGAGGGTGCTGGCCGGACGGTTACCATCAAACCTGGCCTTACGATCACTTTTTTGGTGCTGACGTGGCTTGAAGTACGGACAGTTGTCACGAGCTTCGGTCTTCAGCGGTGCGATATCTCGGATTCCCGACGTCGTATGTTTCCCGTATGGGTTGTTCACGTTTTCGGGTAACTGATAGAGACCGACCAGCTGAATCGGGTTGTCGCAGGCCGGGCATACTGCGAATTGCGAGAGCTTTTCTCCGCTTCCGTTCTGGTACCACGGCTCCCTACGCAGGGTGTCTGCTTCAAATTGATCCTTCTCTATGAGCTTGCCGATCGTATCCTCGACGTAAAGTTTGTACTCATCCATCCCTGCTGAAGTCCCGTCAAATCAAAGATCTTCAGATGGTACCCAGCGTGAGTCCAGAGGAACAGTAGATAGCTTTGCTCTCTTCAACCGACGTTCAGCAGGTGGAAGGGGAGAGGCGGACTTGGCCTGGTACCGCGTCTATAGATGCGTGACCAGAGATTTCTGAACAAACTGAAGGAGTCGGTCTCAGCCCGCTTGTAGAAGAGGGATTTAGTGAAGTTCGGTCAAATGGAGGTGCAGCTCGGTCATCATTGCCTGAAATACTGTTGATCGAGGTCCTTAAGCCGAATTCACTCTCCCGATCGCAACCATGTTGACTGATTCCTTGCGGCAAAGAGCGACATTGGTTGCTAAGGATTAGCAACGAGCATGATCCTTCCATGCTAGTTAACAGCGTCCTCGCTTTGTGCCTTTAGCAAATATGTTGCGACTTCCAAAACCATCCGCTCCTTTCGCTCCTTCAGTACCTGCTGCCCTTCCGGTGTCAGAACCCAGGCGCTCCCCGATATATGCGGGTCACCGGGATGAACGGCCATCAATCCCCCAACGGACATGAAGCCAATAAGCTCAAAGAATCGGTCTTCTGCTAAACCGGTGGGAGACCAGCATTTAGCATCGTAGTAGCCCTGCCCCTCTGGAATGTAGCCGCATTCTATATAGCACTGCACAACGAATTCCGAGCAGAAGTAACCATTTCGAGCCGCTCTCGTCCGTTGTGATTTCCTGAATCTACGCTCGCGTCCAATATTGTGGAGGTCATAGTGCCATCGTATGTTCAAGTACTCGCGTAACGGAACCATGGCAGCGCCAAGTCGGTTATACCGTAACCCGACACAGCGACGAGCGAACTGGGTGATTGCCTTCGATCTCTTTTCATTCGTCCCGGGGCATCGTGTGACTGCAATATAAGTGTAGTTGGAGACAAACTGCTCCAAAGTAATCTCACGTACACCTCTGGCCACTGCATCCACAACCGCACCATCGCCGATATACACGCCGCAATGGACATAAACGCCATCAGTCGTGTTTTGAATCACCTCGGTGAGCTTGCAGCCATTTTCTCTGGGTTGGCCACAAAACAGCACGTCACCTGCCAGTAGTTGTTGGGCATTAAGTAATTCCGGAGCGTCGCCCATCCAGATCCCGTTGTACCGACGATCAGTAGTTCTTTTTAAGTGATCTTGCTTTCGACGAATCCACCTGTAAATAAGCTTTTTCATTTCTGTCTCCATTGGACGATGGATTCGGTATGGACTGATGCTCAAGCCAACATCGAGCCATAGAAGCCTATCGCTGGTCGGTAGATGTCACCGTTCCCTAGGGACGCGAGCCCATACCTCGATGAGGAGGCCACCGTTTTTCAAGCATTGCGTAGGTAGGCACGTGGTTGGCCCATGCTGTCCTGGCAGAGCAAAACCCAGTAGGTGACGAGAGCCTAATAATGATAAAACTTATCTTCTGATGCCATAATGCCTTTATGCGATCGCAACCTAAGGAAAGGAAACATGCCGGCAGTTTTCGTTCACGTATCTGATATTCACTTCGGTCAAGAAACGGACGACCGAATTCATATTCATGACGACGTGAAGCAGCAGCTGATCGCGGACGCGAAAGAGGTTATTTCCGGCCTCCCCGGAGGGGTCGCTCACGGCATCCTCGTGACAGGAGACATCACTCAGTCCGGCAAACGGGCCGAATATGACGAAGCGGGTCAATGGCTGGACAATCTTGCGGCGAACATCGGCGTGGAAATCCATCGAGTCCAAATGGTGCCAGGCAACCATGACCTCGACCGAACAAAACTTTCGTTCGCTGGCCAGCAGATACTCAATCATATTCGGGCGGGAGGCACGGCAGAGTACGAGAAAATCATGAGTAATCCGACGGATCGAGCAGCCCTTTTTGCCCGATTCGAGGACTACGGTCGTTTCAGCTTTGCATACAACTGCCCGCTAAACGACGAAGGTGCTTACGCTTCGGAAATGGAAGTGAGCCTTGCACCCGGGCGGGCGATTCGTTTTATTAGGTTCAACTCTTCATTGCTCTGTTACGGGGGGGAAAAGGACGAGCATCCAGAGCTGATTTTAGGCGCACGTCAATTCACAATCCCTCGCACACCTGGGGTGGAAAATATTGTTCTCGTCCATCACCCACTGCATTGGTACAAAGATCAGGGTGAAGTGCGAGATTATATCCGCAGCAGAGCGCGCGTGTTTATCTCAGGTCATGAGCACAATCCCAAAGTGGCGGTCGAAAATGTCGAGCCGGGTTCAGATTTGATGATGCTCGCCGCAGGCGCTACCGTTCCCTTCAAGTCAAATGACGAATACACCTTCACCTATAACATCATAGAGTTTGACTGGGATGAAGAAATCGACGGTTTGTCGGTAACCATGCATCCTCGCGCATGGAGTGCAAAGCGCACCTGCTTCGAAGCGGATGACGAGCGTCTGGGCGGGAAGCATCCAAACTTCCGTTTGGCATGTACGTCATTTCCCAAGGCGGCCCGCCCAGAAGCCCCTACACATCGTCATCATGCAGACGAAACAGTTTTCGAAGAAAGCCTGCGCCCTGTGGAACCGACAATTGAAATGGTTCCAACGGAGTCCTTAGATGGGGAGCCAAGTACCATGGCACCAAACGAAGAGGGCTATGAAACTGCCCGGCTTAGGTTCTTCCGAGACCTGCTGGAAGGAGAGCGGCTGCGTATCCTTGTTGCATTGGACGCGCTGCTGGACGCCTCCGATGAACAGATGTCCCAGGGGCTAGAGCGCAGATTGTTGGACATGCTCGTTAAAGAAGGAAAACTGAGCGAGGTCGAACAGATGATGGATCAGTTAATTGGTGAGCGAAAGGACGGGGCACGGTAATGCAAAATATTGCGGTTCACATGAGAATTTCCGGAGTCACCGTCGGTGACGATGACGTGAATTCAAGACGTACGGCGGCCACCAGCCTCGGCGGAAAATGGGGGAAAGAATCCACTGTCGCGAAGATCTTGGCCAAAGCGGCAGAGGTCGCCGAGGCTCTAAACGGTGAGGGAAGACCTTCAGCCTTGCTGGGAGCTGAAATTCAGGCCGCCATCCAAAAAAAGTCATCTTCCTTCCTTTATGAGGAACGTCCACTTGATGTAGGCATCTGTGCTGGAATGGCGATGATTACTATTATGAGTGGTCAGCCATCAAACAATGGTTGGACGACCCCCGACGCCTACGCTGCGGCGCTCTGGTCCGCCTTGGCATACCAGCCAGCTCTGACGCATGAGCGGCGTGAAAATCTGCGAAGCGAAGTACTACAAACCGCCGCGGACTGGGCAGATACTGCGGCAGAGAAAGCTCGCGAGCGGACCGCAGTCCCCGATCCTGCTGCTTTTTCTGTGACGATTGACGCAAGTAATGCAGCCACGAGCAACTTCCACGAAGCGTTAAGTAATACTGTTGAGGCGCTGCGCCGTAATGCCGTTTTGGACCGAGAGGAACTGGATTTCCTATGGTGGGCGCAGCTAGGTCGCAGCCGCCTGCTGAATAAACAGTTATCCGCTATTAATGAGCCGACACGAATCATAGCTGCAGGCGTCGAAGGGGCGAAAATGCTCCGTCGTCTACCGTGCCAGGTGCACCGCGAAATTGTTCTTCGAACACTGGACTTAGATCCAGAGCTCAATCTAGAAGAATTGCTTGAGGCATTGGGCGAAGACCGCACAGCGCTTGGAGCACCTTTCAGTCAGGGTTTGGTCGCCACCCACCCAACGATTTTCCCTCTCCTTCATGCTTTAGCCACTGGGGAGACCGACCAATATGGGGCTTCTGTGAAGCGCCGAGTTTCTGAGTGGGGCGGCCGGGCGATACTGGAGGCAGGATTTGCCACAATCGCATCACGGGGTCAAGGGAAGATATGAGTGGTTCGTGCACTTACGAAGGGTGTACCGTTGACGACACGGGAATATGCGCACTTGAGCGTCTACCCTCGTCGTGTAGTAACCGTGCGGCTAATCAACCCAGCTTGGTGGACTTGCCGGACGACGCTGATGGTCTAACGTCAGAACTGGGCGCACCAGTGCTCGATGAACCTATCCGTGGCAGCGTGTTGCCATCGAGCAGGACGCTTGGGCTCAGCGCCCTGAACGCCTTAATGGGCAACCGATACGTCAACGTTGTCGGCATTCTTGGTGATCCTGAGTCTGGAAAGACTGCCTGCCTGGCCAGCCTCTATCTTCTTGTCTCGCATGCGAAGCTTGAGGGCTGGTCGTTCGCGGACAGCAAGAGCTTGTCCGCATTCGAGGAGATTGCACGCGGTGCCCGAGATTGGAACGATGGAACTGCGCCGGAGCAAATGACTGTTCATACTGAGCTTGCTGACGATCATGGGCCAGGTTTCCTTCATCTTAAACTCGTCAAAACGTCGGACGGACGACGTGTGGACTTGGCTCTTCCTGACGTGCCCGGTGAGTGGACGCAGGCCCTAGTCAGTACAGGTCGTTCGGATCGGCTGGATTTCATGAAGTCAGCTGAAGCGATCTGGGTTGTTCTCGATGGTCGTTCGCTCGCAGATATCGAAAAACGTCATGGCGTGATAACCCGAGTAGGCCAGCTTGCGCAGCGTCTGAATACCATGATGGGTGGCCGTGAACCACGGTTGCTGGTGGTCGTAACTCACCGCGATTTGCATGCCCTAGATGACACTGTGATCAACAGATTGCAGTCAGAGCTTTCACGACGCGGGGCGTCGGCTGAGATAATAGGCGTTGCGCCCTTTTCTGATCACCCTGACGACATCCCGGCGGGCTTCGGTTTGGCCGATTTGATTGATCGAACGGCTACAGCAAGGAACCAACGATCAGTCTTCTGGCGGTCAACTGACTCTGCCGACGGGGACCGCGCCTACTTACGTCACAGGAGAGACCAATGACCCGATCAATCGTACTTCTTGGCGGTCCTGACTCGGGTAAGACCAATTACATTGGCCCACTGTGGCGAGCACTCGACCTGGGAACTGGTGCTTTACGTGCCGCGGAACAACCTGACGACATCAATTTCGTACTTGAAATAACCGATCACCTTTATTCCGGCGCATTCGCTCCTCGTACCGAACACAGCGATGCGCGTCGAAATTTCGAGGTGGTGGTCGCAGCCAGTGAAGAAGGGCCAAGGGCCCGAATCGTCGTGCCTGACATTTCAGGAGAGCTTTGGCGTAATGCAGTGATCGAAAGCGAGATTGATCCTGAATGGATGGCTGAGCTGTCGCGTGCTGATGGGGCTTTACTCTTCGTACGCGTTGACTCCGACCAAGATGTGCGTCCCCTCGATTGGGTGACATCGCGCCGGATGCTGGAAAAACTCGGAGGGGAGGAGGATCAGGGGCTGCCAACCCAGGTCATGTTATGTGAGTTGATTCGCTTCCTTGAAGGTTCACTTGCTGATCGGGAGGATGGTGAGCTGCCGCGGTTATCCGTGGTTGTCACGGCTTGGGATCTGATTGATGAAGCTGTTTTTCGGCAGGGACCGTTGGCTTATTTGCAACGAGAGTACCCTCTGCTCGCAGGCCGGCTCTTGGATTTGGAAACGCTAGATGTTCGGATCTTTGGTCTCAGTAGCGTCGGGGGCGACCTGAAACGCGACCGTAATTACCGACAAGCTTATCTTGAGGCGGGACCGGACGGGCGGGGCTGGGTTGCGTTAGAAAGCGAAGGTGAGTGGCTTAAAATTAGCGATATCACCCTTCCCATCGCATGGGCGGTAGGCCTTTGAAGCTGTGATTACTGCGGAGATTCAGATCCACGGCTACCGCAAGGGTCATCAGCTACTGGCGTCTTCGATTGTCCTTCCCAAGGAGGATCAGACGGTTGTGGATCGTCTCTCCGATGTGGCTGGTCCGTTACGTCCCAAAGAGCAGTTCAAGCCTTACCTATCGGCGTATCCACTGCCTAGTGGCACCCATTACGTTGTTGCGAGAACTTGGCAGGATGTCACTGTCCCTCGAGCCGGTTGCGTACTCACTAAAAGCGTACTGATTGATGCGTTGGTTTGGTCTGTCAATGCGCCGCTATTAGCCATCCTCCAATTGCTTGATTCGGACGTCTTACCAGATGAGGCGCAAGCAGTACGAATGGAGTTGCCGCAGCGGGCGGATCAACGACTTCGTCCTGCGACTAATTTCAATGGGAGTGAACTGCTCGAAGCGCTTTTCTTAGAGGATGCTAAACCGGTGGTGGTCTTCGACGCACCAGATCCTGAACTAGTCGCTCTTCGCTTACTCACGTCGCTGTGGCCCGATATTCGCCGGCGGTTTTCGCTTTCCACCTTTGCTCTGTCGCCTCGAAAGATAGGCGGCCGTGATCTTGATCTAGTCTTCGCCCCCTCAAATGCCAAGGCTAAGTTCTCCGACTGGCCTGGACGCCGTGTGGATGGCCGTTTACCCCAGACTGATCGGCATCGCTGGACGAGTTCCATTGTAAGTCGAGTTTTTGAGAAGGACCTGCCGAAGCTTTTGTCTGATCGGGAGCTTAGTCTGTTAGGTGATCGTGGGGCGCAAAGCGCCGCGTCGCTGCGTATTGCTCTGTTGTGGGAAGAGCTTAGCGATAAGCTGCATCAGACTCCTACTGCTGCTTTAGGTCTTTTAGATATCGCCAACTCGGGGATGGTTAGCAACTTCGCGGCAGTCAAAGCTTTGGAGCCGCGGCTTGCTGAAGCCACTCGCCACGCTGCTAGCACATTGTCGACAAAAGACGCTTGGGACTTTGTCGGTGCCATTGCTCGTAAGATGCAGGGGCATAACATGCCAGTCGGGAAACACGCGATTGAAGCACTTGTGGAGCATCTCGCCGAGACTGCACCCGATGGCGCAATAAGCTTGCTCCTCCAACCTGATCCCAAACAGGCAATAGAATCATTCGTCCCTAATATAGCCATGGGGTTAGGCAAGGCACTGCGCCCCTTCACCGAGCATCTACTTGCAAACGCCCCAATGAGTGTCCTCGCGAGTCTTGTCGCACAGGGCGGCCCGTTGACCGATCGAGTTGCAGCGGACGATGTGTTAATCCGTAAGATTGGAGACATATTTGAAGAGGTTGATCAATCGCTCGCAAGTAGAGCGGGCGCCATGCTGCTTCCAAGTTTGGTTGAGGATCGACAACTCCCGGCTGCACTTCCCTTCTTCATCAGACTTGATGCTCACGTAATTGCTACAGAGTTGCGCAGGCTTGGTGAGGCGAACGGATACAAGGCCATCCAGATGAGTACGGCTCTGATTGTCCGAGCACGCGACGTAGGAGGCCTACTACAGGTTCGTGACGTGTTGGTCCAATCCAAGGCCTCAGTGCGAAGGGATGCATTACTCTCGAGATCGATGGAGCCTGTCGCGGAGGACATGCTCTGGCTTCTGAACGAAAAACATTTGTCAAAAGCAACAAGCACAGCGCTTCTGGTGGGTGTTCTCAAGCTTGCAGATGATCAGCAGTTCGCGGCGTTGCTAGGTGATAGTAGTGTCGGCGAGCGTATCGTCGAGCGACTTCCAGATGACGCGATCGAAACGTTGACGCGCGCGGCATTGCAGGAGAACCTGCCCCTTGAGAGCTATATTCGCATTGTCCAATCCGTCATACCTAAAATAGAAGGTGTTCAACGATTCCAAATCGCCGAACGAGCTATTGGGAGACTCCTACGCAATCGATTCAAAGGTGATGAGGCTGCGACTCTGAACATGCTGCTCGGTATTCTCGAGGCGCGGCTTGACGTTAGATGGGCGGCTAAGGTTGGGGTGGGGTACGGAACTACTGCTGACGTAGCAAGTCGCAATCTCTTGGTGTTTGAATCAGCGCCTTTGGCTGTGCGTCAACGCATGATTGATGCGCTTGATGAAATCGCCATCGCGGTGCAAGGTCGAGATTTCATTGACCTAACTGAGGCGGCCTACGACGCTTGCGCTAGGCTTTTTTTCGATGCAGAAAAACTGCATAAACCTGGACTCATTGAAGCCGCCGGCAGGCTCATCCCATCGCTTTTGCGTGCTCGTCAGCAGCCGGTCTCACTATTGATTGCGGCGTTGTTCCCAGTTATTTACCGGGAGCTTTCGAAGGACGACGATGTGCCTGAACTCCTCAAGTTTGTCCCATTTTTTGATTGGGATCGTTGTAAGGCCGTTCGACGGGAGTTGGTCGAGGCTTTCTTATCGTCATCATGGCCACCTGGGAATCTGGCACTTACCGCATATCGGTGCGGCGACGTCTCCAGAATTCTCAAGCGCATCGCTAAATCCTACGACGGTGCGAAATATCTCTCGCGCCTAGAGAACGATCTCGGTCGCCTGGGGGAGGACGCGCAGCGCGTGGTCAGGCGGAATATTGCCGAGATATCTACAGATCGATCTCATGGATTAGAGCGGTAGTGGGATCGAGCCAAAGACACCATGAATCGCCCCGGATTCTCTAGACACCTTGCAAGCTCATTGCCCATACCGACCCAAGGTGCCATAGGCCGCGGTTTAGCTATCCAAAATTGACTAGCCCTGAACAGGGTAATAAGCTTTAGAAGCTCGCTCTGAGGTTCGTGGGTGAAAACCTCCTCTCGGAGACACTTGAAAAAAAAGCCCATCTTCTGATGGGCTTTTTTGTACCGCTTGAAAACTTCAGTAAGCGTTAGCTCACCCCATCCATCAGGTGGCTGAGTCGCTGCTTTTTTGTAGACAGGCCGAACGCACAGCCAAGACCACGCCTCGCCTTGACGGGCTTTCATACGCCGGTCGTCTGTAATTTATGAGAAGCTCGCATAGAACCTTGAAATGCTGCCCATAGGGATGCTAGACATAGCGAAATAGCCTGTGGAGACACGACCATGGAATCCGCATTAACAGCAGAACTACTCTCAATTGTGAAGGGCGCCCCGAGACTGTACTTTGCTCCGTTGATCGGTGCCATAAGAGAGGTACGATCTGAGCTACGTAAACCATTTCCGGTGAAGCCAAAGAGCGAACCCGATTCCGAATCATCTAACCGCCAGGGTTAGTTACTGACTTGAGATAGGCAGTCAATTTTTTGCTCCTTCTCCACACATTCTGACGACACTGCGCCTTCAAGAGACTAGGGCCCGCTACGGGTTCAAACCCCTTTAAACGCAAATGGAAACAAACGCTTTTCGGGGACGTATTCAAAATTTGGCCAATTTCTGAGGAGAGAATATAGTTGCACTTGAAATGATCTAGATCTTTCAAACTGACGACCTGTGCTGATCGTCTAGAACATTGAACCGTCTGACTCCCAAGCCGACCTGCGCGGACAAGCGCGTATGCTACTTCCTCTTTCATTCCTAAGGCCTTAGCAGCCTCAGCTATCGACAATCCTTTACTTTGCTTTGAAGCATGCAGAGTTATTCCTTTTTGGTGTAGCACCCTAGGCGAAATCAACCATTCCCCTATACTTATAGCTTCGGCGTGCGCTCTACAGAAAACTGGAATCTCACCCTCTTGAATTGCTGTTAATAACTGGGGAAGTCCATCCGCTGTGGGTAAATAGTGTTTCGCAACCTGTGATATCGTAATGAAATCATCACCAGGTAATGGCAGAAATGAATTAGGCGCTAAGTCGGCTATCGAGTCATAGGAAATAAGCCACTGCTCACCTGCTTTTGGAGAACCACCAAATGTTTTTAATACACCTACTGATATCAGTTGCTCTATACGCTTTCTACTTAGGCAAAGTAACCGAGAAGCCTCCCGCAAATTAACAGGCTCGTTCAGTGCCGATGAGAGTCTGCGGGCTTGATTGATATCTACAACCGCACCGATTTTCCCACAAGGGTAATGAAACTCTCTGGTTTCAAGATCACCCGACGAATGCATTCTTCGCAAAAAAGCTTCGGGTAGACCTGTTAACCGCTTAGCTTTGGAGAAGGGGAGCCAACGATGCTCAAGTAAAGTGCATTCGCTCAGCCGCCGGTTTCTCTTAGCTAGCGGCCCCTGCCATTGCTGGATGACGTGTCGTTCAAACTCTTGTCGAACAAAATCAAAACATGAGTCGTTTAAGGAAAGGTACACGTCGTTGTAAATCGGACCAAATGCCGACACCAACTGCCAGGAAAGCTGGGAATTTCTAACTTCCATTAGGTCAGCTAACAGGCTGTGAAACGCCTCAGGCCAGCCTCTGAAAACACTACCTGCTGCGTTTGCTAACTCAGGCGCTACCACTCCCGAAGCGACCTCCGGAACCTTCATAGTAATAGAGCGTTTTCGACTCACAGCCCTTACACCAATCCGCATAGCCAGATCGTGCAGTTGCTGGTACGTGAGAGCGCCGAGGCCTTCAGCTTTCCCGCTGTCTGGGCGTCTTACGCGATGCTCGAGTTCAACGGAAATCCATGCTCTCGGATCATCCGAAGTTAAGCTTAGAAAATCAGAATCTAGAACAGAGTACCCACAAACATCGCAACATTTATTTATTAAAACTTTTGGACTACTGTGAGTTTTGCATTTTGGACAGTTGTAAAGAAGCTCAATCTGATGAAAAGCGCATGTGGTATACAGCGTAAGATCCCACAATTCACGCCAATACAGTCCCTCAGCTAAACAAACAGAGCAGTATTTTGAGCAGGCTAAAGACCACGTCTTCTGATTAGTAACCTTTGGAGTACGAATCTCTTCGGCTACTAAATTCCAACTTAAGGGCCTCTGCTTTGTGTATAACCATTCATTAACACTGTCCTCGCTGATTTCTTTGAACAGCTCAAGCACTTCACCGCCCGACAGACAATTACTATGAGCTAAACGGTGCAAATACCCCATCAAACTTTCATCGTGCATAGGTGTAGGGTTTATCAACAAATAAAACATAGGAACTTCACCATATCCATAGACAATTCTAATCCACTTACAAGTACCAAAACCTACCGATAAAGCTTTTTGGCGTATCTTAAAACTATAAATCTCACCTATATTTAAGTAGACACTATTGAGCGTAATTACGAGGGTCGACCGATAACGTCGTCCACGCTACAAAACCAGCATAAAAGTCGTTGTGCACATTAGTTACTGCCGGGAGTTACTCCCGGCAGCCTCTCAGGCAGAAGGGTTATCAAAGTTCTCAAAGGGTTCTCGGCCGCAAACTAACGGCCGAAAATCAAAAGCATCATGGAACGGATTTCGCTCATTAGCCACCCGACTCCATACCTCGTCTTTGAAAGCTTGGGACAGTACATCCATATCGATGCCTTCAACATCCTTCAGCTGAGCCAGCCATACAGCACGGTCCAGAATCTTGATCAGATAATCAACGAGTCCGAAAGAAGCTAGTTGAAAGCGCTGAAGCATATCTTTGGAGAGAAAGCTGATACATGTGACAGGCAACAAGCTGTGGATGGCCTTCAGAAGAGATGCAAATTGCATCCACGTCTCCTCAGTTAGCTCATACCGTCCGTAATCAATGCTGGCAGAGAACCGTCGGCGAAGTTGTTCGTTAGCCCAAAGCAAGCTATCGGTTCTCTTCAGCCCTACTAGCACAACTGTGATATCAGTCTCGTTCATCAGACTTTTGATCCAGTCTGCTGCCTCGTATGCCCCTACCCTTTTGTAATCCACCAAATGCTGCGCTTCATCCAAGATGACCATCTCGGTTCCCTGGTTTTTAAGCAGCGTGACGATCCGAGTGAATTTATGTTCGGCGGAATGACCACGTGCAGTGGCGAATGGGTCCTTCATAGCAATGAGCACGGCCGTCGCTAGATTTCTCTTGGACGGAGAGGAGGGCATTTCCACAACCAAAACTGGCCGTACGCCTGCTGAGTCGGGACTCACTTGATTTCTCATATACTCCCTAATCAAGGAGCTTTTACCGACGCCGCTCGGACCTTGGATAACGAGCCCCTTACTGCTTTTGGTTCGAATAGTGTCCTGCCTCACCTCTTCAATACGTGCAATTGCATGATCGCTTTGCGGACTCTGTATGAAGTGGTGGCGTAGAGAAAATCCGCCTCGGTACTCCCGGTAAGCGTTCATGTGTCGTCCCTCACACGGGGGGCGCTTGAAACAACCGCGTAATCTGGGATTGAGTCCAAATCACTGTCAGCATCGATAAATTCAACCACACCCACCGTTTGGGGCAGGTTCTCAGGTAATCGAGCGCCGCTACGATCAAAACCCACTTTTGCTGCGTCACGGCGCACGCGTAGTTTTTGAGAGCGCTTCAAGTCCTCAACGTCAGCCATAATGGCTCGGTATGCTTGATTGATTGCCTCGAATCCAGGTGAAGATTTTCCAGACTCACGCAATTTAGCGCGTGCCAGGTTATAGGTTTCTCGGCTCATACCAATGATACGTCGGTCCTTCGCTGGCACTTGGATAAATACGTTCCTGAATCGGTCATGAACCCATACATGACCCAATTCGTCTCGATATCGGACTTGGATTTTCTCCTTATCTGCTAGCTTCATTTTTAGCTCTGCTAGCTCTGGTGAATGGTAGAGATGAGTTCCGACTTCAACGCCATAGTGGTGAACTTGGGTTTCCTTACGCCTGGCGAGGACCGCCTCAAGCGCATCCAAATCCGTCGGAAGACAAATTCGTCGTTTGGACTCGCCTTGGAGCCAGCACTCTGCCGGACTCATTTTTGATGGAAGACCTCGATGGGAGGTCTGTTGATAGACGTCAACGATCCATTTCACTAAAGCCGATTCAAAATCCATAAGCGTCAGGCAAGCACGTTTTTCTGACGGATAGTTACCTCGCTCTCGACTATTTGAGAAGGTTGTTCCTGGAAGGCAGTGCACAAGACCAGTATTCAACGTACGAAAAAAACGCTCCACAGCCCCCTTCATTTGAGGTGCGCGGGAAGCTGGGTACATGATTTCAATTCCCATTTCGTTGAACGCGTTAACTAGGTCGTCCGCGTGAAACTCAGCAGCGTTGTCAGGAACGATGCGCGCAGGAAGTCCATGAGCTCTCCATTCGCATTTCACCGAAGGAAAACGGGAGAGGAGGACTGCTTTAGGGCGTATCGCCCGCTCGATTACACGCAGGACGCTCTCCGTATTCGGGGCAGAGAAATGGATGAGATACCCCATTACCATTCGAGAATGACGGTCTAACACTATGGTGAGATACGGTCTACCAATGTGGCTACCGGTTTCCGGATCCACCACCAAGAGATCTAACGGTGTGTGGTCAATTTCCCAGCGATCTAGAATTCTCTTAACCACCAGTTTTCCAATGGCTTCACGATGAAGTTGATTCGCAGCGTGATCCCCCAAACGCCCCTTATCCACCTCATAACTGTCCAGGCCGGCTACATATCGCCTGAAACTCATCTCCGACGGCAGCACGAGCCTTTTCGAAGGAAGGCGACCCGCGTTTACATCGTTGATCTGTGTCCTTAACTCCTCGTATGCCGTAGATAGCAGGGGCCGCTCGAGCTTGAAAAACTTTTCGTCGAGAACATCAGTCACCAAATCCTCTAGCTCTCCGACTATGAGCTGACGGCGTCCTTTTTTTGTGTGGAGCGGAACCAGTTTTTCAACATTGCCCGTCTGAAATAGAACGAACCACCGCCTTACCGTAGAAACAGAAGGCGGGGTAATTGAGTCGTTTAGCTCCCTAGCAGTTTCTTGAATCAACCCTCTTAAATCCTTGTTGCAAGGTAGCTTTTGACTGATGCAATCAATGAGTCGAGTCAGGTAGGACCGCCGACGTATGGCTTCAGCGGAGTGCTCTTTTGGGTGGCAGGTGAGATCGGGGGGCGCGTTCCGAAACGTGGGAATCACACCCAGATATTGTTGCTCCTCGTCCACAAATAACTGACGAGCTTCATATTGTTTATAAAACTCTACCTCAGTCAGTTTGAATGGCTCACCCAGGTCATCTAACCAAAGCAGTTGGCGATTTTTAAGTCGTTTTACTAGTGTCAACCTGGTTCCGTTGTACGTCACCACTAATTTCAACTTAAGCGAAAAAGTTTCCATGACGGTGACCTCCCTGCAAGTAAATTGGAGAGAAGGCCGTTAAGTTTTCTTCGAGGTTCACTCCGATATAACCAAGTCCAAGCAGGCGCCATGCAGTGTCACGACCGACTAGTTCACACAGCTCTAAAACTGTCGTTGGCGGATATGCATTTAATAGTGATTTCGCAGTTATGAGGCTGCTGTTAATGAGTACCTCCCCCCTACGGTAGTACATCAAATCACGGAGATTTTCAGAAAACGGGTCGGCCAAAAGCACTGTGTCACTGATAACGGAGAACACACGATCGGTTTGCCTGAAATGGACGGCAGCAGCCTCCATTCGAAGCTTGACGCTTCGTATCAAAAGCCTGGCAGCGGGCTTAACCTCGAACCAGCGCTCACTGCCGTCACACAACACAGCGCACACGTCTGGGTAATAGGTAACGTTGCGTCCGTCCATAACGAGCGTTTCTTTGCTTGGCTGCACCGTGTACCGGAGTACCTGTGGAGAGAGCTCCAAGAGTCTTAGAAAAGCTCCCTCCAGCTGGGACTCCCAAGGGATAGCTTTGCCATTCTTAAGTGACGGCAGATAGCCCCTGAAGTGGCAGGATCTGCGGGTTACAACCTTTCTTACGGTCATGACATTTCTCCAAGTCGAACGAGTCCTTGACGCAGATTCAGGCAAGCGCCAGGGAGCTCAAGGAGGCAATTCAAAAGGCAACACTGTGCCCTCGAGATGCCTCGATAAGGTCGAAGGGTTGGGGAGAGTTGACACGCGTCGAAAAAAAGCAGAGATTACAGCCACCACAGTCGTAATCTAAGCTACATCGGCGCGGTCATCCTCCCAAGGTTGATCGCGTTTTTACATTCTAGTACTCCTCTTTTTTCTATAAGAATCGTCTGCGCCGACAATAGCGCTCATTTCCATAAAATCGACAACTCAATCTCGCCCTATACGTCTTGTACGTACTGGCACGTTGATTGAGAGCGAAACGCAATAATCAGACCAACGATGTTAAGCCAACCTCACGTTACTGACAATTCCTTTATAGCGTTAATATTGAAAATACCGTCATCTTATAGTTACGTGTTATATGTAAAAATGTTCTATAAACCCTTTTCAAAGCAGACTTGCCGTATAACGGCTTAGGCGGAGTTTCTTCTTTAAGTTTTCTAATAAAACCTCACCGACTTTATAAGACTGAATCGCTTATCCAAAACTTTTAAACGCGCAGACATAAAAAAGCCAACGCTTAATAAGCGTTGGCTTTTTTGTGTCGCGTGATTCAACTATTCGAGATTTTTCTCATCTATTTTGGGATCCTACACCTGATCAGAAGTCCAGGTTGGACACCGCCAAGGCGTTGCTCTCGATGAAGTCACGGCGAGGCTCGACCGCATCACCCATCAGGGTGTTGAAGATCTGGTCTGCGCCAATGGCGTCTTCGATGGTCACGCGCAGCATGCGACGCTGAGCAGGATCCATGGTGGTTTCCCACAGTTGATCCGGGTTCATCTCGCCCAGACCTTTGTATCGCTGGATGGTGTGGCGCTTGGTGCTTTCAGCCATCAACCAGTCCAGGGCTTCCTTGAACTCCTTGACCGCTTTCTTACGCTCGCCACGCTGGATGTAAGCACCGTCGTCCAACAGGGTGCTCAATTGCGCGCCGAGGGTAACCACGGTCTTGTAGTCGTTGCTGCCGAAGAAGTCGCGGTTGAAGGTGACGTAGTTCGACAGGCCGTGGGAGATCAGTTCAACCTCCGGCAGCCACACGTTACGTTCACGGTCTTCACGCAAGCTGGCTTTGTAAACCAGGCCAGACTTCTCGACGGTGCGCAGACGTACTTCGTACTGAGCCAGCCAATTCTGCATGTGGGCGTGATCGCCCAACTGCTCCAGGCTCACGGAAGGCAGGTAGATGAAGTGCTCGGTCAGCTCCTGAGGGTACAGGCGCGACAGACGCTTGAGGGTCTTCATTACCATGCGGAAGTCGTTAACCAAACGCTCCAGCGCCTCACCGGAAATGCCCGGGGCTTCGTCGTTCAAGTGCAGGCTGGCATCTTCCAGGGCCGACTGCGTCATGTACTCTTCCATGGCGTCGTCGTCTTTGATGTACTGCTCTTGCTTGCCCTTTTTCACTTTGTACAACGGCGGCTGAGCGATGTAGATGTAGCCACGCTCGATCAGCTCCGGCAACTGACGGAAGAAGAAGGTCAGCAGCAGGGTACGGATGTGCGAACCGTCGACGTCAGCATCGGTCATGATGATGATGTTGTGGTAACGCAGTTTGTCGATGTTGTACTCATCGCGGCCAATACCGCAGCCCAACGCCGTGATCAAGGTGCCGACTTCCTGAGAGGAAATCATCTTGTCGAAGCGGGCCTTCTCGACGTTGAGGATCTTACCCTTCAACGGCAGGATAGCCTGGGTGCGACGGTTACGACCCTGCTTGGCGGAACCGCCAGCAGAGTCACCTTCCACCAGGTACAGTTCGGAGAGGGCAGGGTCCTTCTCCTGGCAGTCAGCCAGTTTGCCCGGCAGGCCGGCGATATCCAACGCGCCTTTACGGCGGGTCATCTCACGGGCTTTACGCGCCGCTTCACGGGCACGCGCCGCGTCGATCATCTTGCCGACGACCAGCTTGGCTTCGTTCGGGTTTTCCAGCAGGAAGTCGGAGAAGTACTTGCCCATCTCCTGTTCCACTGCGGTCTTCACTTCGGAAGACACCAGCTTGTCTTTGGTCTGGGAGCTGAACTTTGGATCCGGCACTTTCACCGAGATAATCGCCGTCAGGCCTTCACGCGCATCGTCACCGGTAGTGGCCACTTTGTGCTTCTTGGCCAAGCCTTCCGCTTCGATGTAGGTGTTCAGGTTACGCGTCAGTGCGGAACGGAAACCCACCAAGTGAGTACCGCCGTCGCGCTGTGGAATGTTGTTGGTGAAGCACAACAGGTTCTCGTTGAAGCTGTCGTTCCACTGCAGGGCGATTTCAACGCCGATGCCGTCTTCACGCTGGATGTTGAAGTGGAACACCTGGTTGACCGCAGTCTTGTTGGTGTTCAGGTATTCAACGAACGCACGCAAGCCGCCTTCGTACTTGAACAACTCTTCCTTGCCGCTGCGCTCGTCCTTGAGGATGATACCCACACCGGAGTTAAGGAACGACAGTTCACGAATACGCTTGGCCAGGATGTCCCAGCTGAAGTGGATATTCTTGAAGGTTTCTGCCGAAGGCTTGAAATGGATCTGCGTACCGGTGGATTCACTGTCACCAACGATTTTCATCGGTTCTTGTGGAACACCATGCACGTAGGTCTGTTCCCAGATCTTGCCGCTACGGCGAACAGTCAGGATAAGCTCTTCGGACAGAGCGTTCACCACCGACACACCTACACCGTGCAAACCGCCGGAGACTTTATAGGAGTTGTCGTCGAACTTACCGCCGGCGTGAAGCACGGTCATGATGACCTCTGCCGCCGATACGCCTTCTTCTTTGTGCACATCGACCGGAATACCGCGACCGTTGTCGCGCACGGTGATGGACTCATCCGGGTGGATGATAATGCTGATGTCGTCGCAGTGACCGGCCAAAGCTTCGTCGATGGAGTTGTCGACCACCTCGAACACCATGTGGTGCAGACCGCTACCATCATCGGTGTCGCCGATGTACATACCGGGACGTTTGCGTACGGCATCCAAACCTTTCAGCACTTTAATGCTGGTCGAGTCGTACGTGTTTTCTTCGCTCATGCCTTCACTCCCGATGGTCGTGGGTCTGGGTGATACGGCCCTGTTCCACGTGGAACAAAGCGACTGGCGTTTCCGTCTGCCAGCCTTCCCTCAATAATTCGTGGTCTACACAGGTGATAAACACCTGGCAGCGTAAGTCTTCCAACAAGCGGCATAACGCGCGGCGGTGCTGCTCGTCGAGTTCGGACGGCAAGTCATCCACCAGATAAATACACTGACCGCGCCGGGCTTGGCTAACCAAATGCCCTTGGGCAATACGCAGTGCACACACCACCAACTTTTGCTGACCGCGGGACAAAATATCCGCGGCATTGTGTGCGCCTAATCTAAGGCGCAAGTCAGCACGTTGTGGGCCTGCCTGGGTATGGCCAATTTGCTGATCCCGCTGCAAGGACGTGGCGAGCACTGCGCTCAGCTCACGTTCTTTATCCCAACCACGGTAGTAGCTCAGCGTCAGGCCCTCGAGATCCAACAACTCACTCAAGGTCTGCTCAAAGACTGGTTTCAAGGCTTTGATATAGACGCGGCGGTATTCATCTATTTCGTCACTGGCCAGGCACAGTTCCCGGTCCCAGGCCGCTTGCGAAGCGGCGTCAAGTGTACCATGCCGCAGCCATGAGTTCCGCTGCCGCAGGGCCTTCTGCAGGCGCTGCCAAGTGGCCATGAAGCGCGGTTCCACGTGGAACACTCCCCAATCGAGGAACTGCCTGCGGATTTTCGGTGCACCTTCCAAAAGGCGAAAGCTGTCTGGGTTGATCAGCTGCAGCGGCAGGATTTCTGCCAACTGTGCAGCACTGCGAGCATTTTGCCCGTCAATGCGAATCTGGAAATCACCGCCGCGATCTCGAGATATCCCCAGGGCGCTGTGCCCACCTTCTGCCAGTTCAACCTGGCCAAACACGGTGCAAGCCAGTTGTTCGTATTGAATCACCGGCAACAAGCGAGCACTACGAAAGGAACGGGCAAGCCCAAGCAAATGGACGGCTTCCAGCACGCTGGTTTTGCCGCTGCCGTTGGCGCCGTAAAGGATATTGATGCGGGGGGAGGGGGAGAAGGTCACCGGGTGCAGATTGCGCACCGCGGTGACCGAGACGCGACTGAGGGACATCTAGCTTCTGCTGAGCATGATTACAGGCGCATCGGCATAACAACGTAAGCCGAGTCGTCGTTGTCGGATTCTTGCACCAGGGCACTGCTGTTGGAGTCCGACAGAATCAGGCGAACCTGCTCGGTGGTCATCACGCCCAGTACGTCCAGCAGGTAGCTCACGTTAAAGCCGATCTCCAGCGAGCCGCCATTGTAGTCAACGCCGACTTCTTCTTCCGCTTCTTCCTGCTCCGGGTTATTGGCCTGGATCTTCAGCTGACCGTTGGCCAGTTGCAGACGAATACCACGGTACTTTTCGTTAGACAGAATCGCGGTACGGCTGAACGCTTCACGCAGCGCCTGACGATCGCCGATTACCAGCTTGTCGCCACCTTTTGGCAGCACACGCTCGTAATCCGGGAATTTGCCGTCAACCAGCTTGGACGTGAAGGTGAATTCGCCGGTGGTGGCGCGGATGTGGTGCTGACCCAGGACGATGCTGACATTGCCATCCGGCTCGGTGAGCAGACGCGCCAGTTCCAGGATACCTTTACGCGGCACGATGACCTGGTGACGGTCCGGCTGGCCGATGTCAGCACGCATCGAGCACATGGCCAGGCGGTGACCGTCGGTAGCCACTGCACGGATAACGCCTTCAGCGACCTCCAGCAACATGCCGTTGAGGTAGTAACGCACGTCCTGCTGGGCCATGGCGAAGCTGGTGCGCTCGATCAAACGGCGCAGCTTGCTTTGGTCCAGGCTGCAGGTCAGCGAACCTGGGCCTTCTTCGACGGTAGGGAAGTCATTGGCTGGCAAGGTCGATAGCGTGAAACGGCTGCGACCGGCCTTGACCACCAACTTCTGCTCATCAACCTTGATGTCGATCAGCGCATCGTTGGGCAGGCTCTTGCAGATGTCCATCAGCTTACGCGCCGGCACAGTGATTTCGCCGGGCTCAGCCGGTTCTTCCAGCTGCACACGACCCACCAGTTCGACTTCCAGGTCGGTACCGGTCAAGGACAATTGCTGGCCTTCGACCACCAGCAATACGTTGGAAAGCACCGGCAAGGTCTGTCGGCGCTCGACGACGCCTGCGACCAGTTGCAGGGGTTTCAACAGGGCTTCGCGTTGAATGGTGAAATGCATGGTCTAGTCCCTTGCCTTAATAAGCTGCGCTGGTGTCATCAGGTAGTCAGTGTACGCAGCAGGTTCTTGTAGTCCTCGCGAATATCCGCGTCGGATTCCTTAAGTTCATTGATCTTGCGGCACGCGTGCAAGACCGTGGTGTGGTCGCGACCGCCAAACACATCACCGATTTCCGGCAGGCTGTGGTTGGTCAGCTCTTTGGAGAGCGCCATCGCCACCTGACGTGGACGTGCCACCGAGCGCGAACGGCGCTTGGACAGCAGGTCTGAAATCTTGATCTTGTAGTACTCAGCCACGGTGCGCTGAATGTTATCCACACTCACCAGCTTGTCTTGCAGAGCCAACAGGTCTTTCAGGGATTCGCGAATCAACTCGATGGTGATGTCGCGGCCCATAAAGTGCGAGTGTGCAATGACCCGCTTGAGCGCGCCTTCCAACTCACGCACGTTGGAACGAATGCGTTGGGCGATAAAGAAAGCTGCATCGTGGGGCAGGTCGACTTTTGCCTGGTCGGCCTTTTTCATCAGGATCGCCACACGGGTTTCCAGCTCCGGCGGTTCTACCGCAACGGTCAGGCCCCAGCCAAAGCGTGACTTCAAGCGTTCTTCCAGGCCTTCGATTTCCTTCGGGTAACGGTCACTGGTCAGGATGACCTGTTGGCCGCCTTCGAGCAGCGCGTTGAAGGTGTGGAAAAACTCTTCCTGGGAACGTTCCTTGCGAGCGAAAAATTGAATGTCATCGATCAGCAAAGCGTCCACAGAACGGTAGAAACGCTTGAATTCGTTGATTGCGTTGAGCTGCAAGGCCTTGACCATGTCAGCCACGAAGCGCTCCGAGTGCAGGTACACAACCTTGGCATTCGGGTTCTTCTTTAATAGATGGTTACCCACAGCATGCATCAAGTGGGTCTTACCCAAGCCAACGCCACCATAAAGGAAGAGCGGGTTGTAACCATGCTTGGGGTTATCGGCAACCTGCCAGGCGGCCGCGCGGGCCAACTGGTTGGATTTACCTTCGACGAAGTTCTCAAAGGTAAAGGTGCGGTTCAGGTAACTGGTGTGCTTGAGCGCACCTTCCACCTGCACGGTGCGCTGCTCAGCGCGAACCGGTGCTTGCTGGGAGCTGGCGCCGGCCATCGGGTCAAAGCTGTCACGCGACGGTTCTTCATTTATAGGCGCGTTTTTCTGCGACGAGGATTTCGACGGCGCCTGGGCCACGGGCGCCGGCGAGTTATTAACAGGTGCCGGTGCTGCTTGGGCTTGCGACGCAGCAGCAGCCAGCGGCGCATTCGGCGCAGCGCGAGGTGCAGAGCTGCGTTTGCTGCCTATTAATAAGGAAAGCACGGGCGCGATGCCGTTGCCGTGTTCATCGAGCAATTCGAGAACGCGGCTCAGGTATTTTTCGTTGACCCAGTCGAGAACAAAACGATTCGGCGCGTAGACACGCAACTCGTCGCCTTCGGCTTCGACCTGTAGCGGACGGATCCAGGTGTTGAATTGCTGGGCAGGCAGCTCTTCGCGCAAAAGCTCCACGCACTGCTGCCAAAGTTCCACTGACACGGATATCCCCTAAGTTGAAAGCCGGTGAGGCAAAAACAGCCGCCATTGTAGCGGCCAGACGCCCACTTATCCACATGTAGGTTGCTCACAGAGCAGCCAAAATCAACGTGTTAAGTGCAAAAAAGCCGACCAATGGTCTGTGCATAAGCTCTGTGGATAAGCGCACCTAAGCTCGTTGCACAAGTGGGGTCGAAAGTCTGTGGGTAACTGGCCTGTGGATAACAACCCATTCCACCCACAGCTTATCCGACAGCGCAGCACAGGCAGAGCACCGTTTTCCCCCGTACTTGTCATTCTCTGTACAGCAGGTGGAATATGGCCTCAAGGCAGTTATCCACAGATGATCGCCTGCCTAGCTTTTATAAGCTTTACAGAAAAGCTTTAAATAACTTCCTTCTTTATTTTTATATCTATGGCATTGCTCGTGAAAGCCCGGCCGACAGAAAAGGACCGATTACCTGTAGAAGATCTAATTGAAGGAAAAGCTGGTTGGAAATTGACCTAGAGGCTTGCTTTCTCTAGAATCGCCGGTCTCTTAAAACGGGGGCCATTCCGGCCCGTTGTGGACGAACCAGGTAACAACGCCATGAAACGTACTTTCCAACCAAGCACCATCAAACGCGCCCGTACTCACGGCTTCCGTGCTCGCATGGCTACCAAGAACGGCCGTGCTGTCCTGTCGCGTCGCCGCGCCAAAGGTCGTGCGCGTCTGGCAGTTTGATAATCCGGTACTGGTGGTGAGTCAGGACTTCAGTCGGGAAAAGCGTCTGCTAACCCCCCGGCATTTCAAGGCAGTCTTTGACTCCCCCACCGGCAAGGTTCCGGGGAAAAATCTCCTGCTCCTTGCGCGTAACAACGATCTGGATCACCCCCGTCTCGGGTTGGTGATCGGCAAGAAGAGCGTAAAGCTCTCCGTTGAGCGCAATCGCCTCAAGCGTCTGATGCGCGAATCGTTTCGCCTCCACCAGGACACTCTGGTTGGTTGGGATATTGTTATCGTCGCGCGCAAAGGCTTGGGGGATGTAGAAAACCCCGAATTGATTCAGCATTTCGGCAAGCTCTGGAAACGTTTGGCGCGTACCAACAAGCCAGCACCAGCAGTCAGCACCGAAACTGTAGGGGTAGACAGCACCAATGCGTAAACTGGCACTCGTTCCGATCCAGTTTTACCGTTATGCCATTAGTCCTCTGATGGCCGACCACTGTCGTTTCTACCCCAGTTGTTCCTGCTACGCGTTAGAGGCCATAGAAAATCATGGTCTTCTGCGCGGTGGCTGGCTGGCCTTTCGTCGTTTAGGCCGCTGTCATCCGTGGAATCCCGGTGGTTTCGACCCGGTTCCACCTATCCCTACCTCCCGTTCTTCTTCGATGGCCGAGTAATCATGGATATTAAACGCACGATCCTGATCGTCGCCCTGGCAATCGTGTCCTACGTCATGGTTCTTAAGTGGAACCAGGACTACGGCCAGGCTGCCCTGCCGACTCAGAATGTTGCTACCAATCAGGCTGCGCCGGCTATTCCGGACACCCCGCTGGGTAACAATGCGTCCGCGAGTGCCGATGTTCCCAGCGCGAATGGCGAGACAAGCGCCCCTCTAGAAACGCCAGTGGTCACCAATAAAGACCTCATCCACGTGAAAACGGATGTGCTCGACCTGGCTATCGACCCACAAGGTGGTGATATCGCGCAGTTGAAACTGCCGCTGTATCCACGTCGCCAAGACCATCCAGATGTTCCGTTCCAACTGTTCGATAACGGTGGTGAACGTACTTATCTGGCGCAAAGCGGCCTGACCGGCACTGACGGTCCTGATGCTCGTGCTACCGGTCGTCCGGTTTATTCGACCGAACAGAAGACTTATCAACTGGCTGATGGCCAGAACCAGTTGAATGTCGACCTGAAATTCAGCCTCGACGGCGTCAACTACATCAAGCGTTTCAGCTTCACCCGTGGTTTGTACGACTTGAAGGTCACTTACCTGATCGACAACGAAAGCGCCAAGCCATGGACGGGCAACCTGTTTGCCCAGCTCAAGCGTGACAACAGCGCCGATCCTTCTTCCAGCACCGCCACCGGCACTGCGACTTACCTGGGCGCCGCCCTGTGGACAAGTAGCGAGCCGTACAAAAAAGTGTCGATGAAAGATATCGACAAGGGCGCGCTGAAAGAAACCGTCCAAGGTGGCTGGGTTGCCTGGTTGCAACACTACTTCGTGACCGCATGGATCCCGAACAAGGGTGAAGCCAACCTGGTTCAAACCCGCAAAGACAGCCAAGGCAACTACATCATTGGTTTTACTGGCCCGGCGTTGACCGTCGCTCCAGGTGCCAAGGCTGAAACCAGCACTACCCTGTACGCCGGCCCGAAAAGCCAGGCTGTGCTCAAAGAGTTGTCCCCAGGTCTGGAACTGACTGTGGATTACGGCATTCTGTGGTTCATTGCCCAGCCTATTTTCTGGCTGCTGCAACATATCCACAGCATTGTGGGTAACTGGGGCTTCTCGATCATCTTCCTGACCATGCTGATCAAAGGGATTTTCTTCCCTCTGTCGGCAGCCAGCTATAAGTCGATGGCGCGCATGCGTGCCGTTGCGCCGAAACTGGCCGCTCTGAAAGAGCAACATGGTGACGACCGGCAGAAAATGTCGCAGGCCATGATGGAGCTGTACAAGAAAGAGAAGATCAACCCGCTGGGTGGTTGCTTGCCGATTCTGGTGCAGATGCCGGTATTCCTGTCGCTGTACTGGGTTCTCCTGGAAAGCGTCGAAATGCGCCAGGCACCGTTCATTCTGTGGATAACTGACCTGTCGATTAAAGACCCGTTCTTTATTCTGCCGATCATCATGGGCGCGACCATGTTTATCCAGCAGCGTCTGAACCCGACTCCGCCGGACCCGATGCAGGCCAAGGTCATGAAGATGATGCCAATCATCTTCACCTTCTTCTTCCTGTGGTTCCCAGCCGGTCTGGTTCTGTACTGGGTGGTCAACAACGTGTTGTCGATCTCTCAACAGTGGTACATCACACGTAAAATCGAAGCGGCTACCAAAAAAGCTGCGGCGTAATTTACTCTGTGGATAACCACTCAAGACGCCCCCTAGTGGGGCGTTTTGCTTTCTGTCACTTTTGTTCTGGAACCTGCTGATGAGCGCTCCTCGTGAAACCATCGCTGCTGTCGCTACCGCTCAAGGTCGCGGCGGTGTTGGTATCGTTAGAATTTCCGGGCCGCTGGCCAGCGTGGCGGCCCAGGCCATCAGCGGCCGTGAGTTGAAACCCCGATATGCCCATTACGGGCCGTTCCTGGATGCTGATGAAACAGTATTGGATGAGGGGCTGGTGCTGTATTTCCCCGGCCCTAACTCGTTCACCGGCGAAGACGTGCTGGAACTGCAGGGCCATGGTGGCCCGGTAGTGCTGGATATGTTGCTGCAGCGTTGCCTGCAATTGGGCTGCCGTCTGGCGCGCCCAGGCGAATTCAGCGAGCGGGCATTCCTTAACGACAAACTGGACCTGGCCCAGGCCGAGGCGATTGCGGATTTGATCGAGGCCAGTTCTGCACAGGCGGCGCGCAATGCGTTGCGCTCACTGCAGGGCGCTTTTTCCCTGCGTGTGCATAACTTGACCGAACAGTTGATCAGTCTGCGTATCTACGTTGAGGCTGCGATTGACTTCCCAGAGGAAGAAATCGACTTCCTCGCTGATGGCCACGTCCTGGCGATGCTGGATAAAGTTCGCGACGAGTTATCCACCGTACTGCGCGAGGCCGGGCAGGGTGCTTTGCTGCGTGACGGTATGACGGTAGTGATTGCCGGGCGACCCAATGCCGGCAAGTCCAGCCTGCTCAATGCGCTGGCTGGCCGAGAAGCCGCGATCGTCACCGAGATTGCCGGCACCACCCGGGACATCTTGCGCGAACATATCCACATCGATGGTATGCCGCTGCACGTGGTCGACACCGCCGGCTTGCGCGATACCGAAGACCAGGTAGAAAAGATCGGCGTGGAACGGGCGCTCAAGGCGATCAGTGAAGCGGACCGCGTATTGCTGGTGGTGGATGCCACTGCGCCAGAGGCTGCGGATCCATTTGCCCTGTGGCCGGAATTTCTCGAGCAACGGCCAGACCCGGCCAAAGTCACCTTGATCCGCAACAAGGCCGATTTGACTGGTGAAGCCATTGCCATGGAGACCAGCGACGATGGCCACGTGACCATCAGCCTGAGCGCAAAGTCAGCGGGCGATGGTTTGGAATTGCTGCGCGACCACCTCAAAGCCTGCATGGGCTATGAGCAGACCTCCGAAAGCAGCTTCAGCGCACGCCGCAGGCACCTGGAAGCGCTGCGCCATGCCAGCGCGGCGTTGGAGCACGGTCGGGCTCAGTTGACCTTGGCGGGGGCTGGCGAGCTGCTGGCTGAGGATTTACGCCAGGCGCAGCAGCTGTTGGGTGAGATTACCGGCGCTTTCAGCTCCGATGATCTGCTCGGAAGGATCTTTTCCAGCTTCTGCATCGGTAAATAACCCTTCGTTGTCCACAGGCAGGCCATTCGCGCCTGCCTGTTTCGCCCGCCTCAGGGCATTCAATTCCCATTTTTGACTCATTACCTAAAAGGCAGGTGGCTTTTGCGTGGGCGAGATTTGGCCATGCAAGCCATTTTCTGTGGATTAAGCCCTGTGAATAACCGCACCTGTGCCCAGTTGATAACAGGGCTTGAAACCTGAGCAAAACCCCCTCTGTGGATAACCACCCCTTTAATCCACAGGCTTAAAGCACTTATCCAAGGGCCTCATTGGCACATGACCACAGACTTTTGAATCTCTGTACACGACGTAAATAGAGGCTTGTAGAGATCTATCCACAGAAAGTATGCTCAGTAGAAATAAACATAAAAACAAAGATCTTATAAATTTCTTCTTTTTTAATTTCTATTGTCTGTGATTCATCCACAGCTGGTTAAATTTTGTGCAAAGGGTTCTTTAGGAAGGGCTAAGTCCCTATACTTGCCGCCATAGCTCTAAAACTCTTTCAACAAACAATTCCTGATTACCTACATAAGCAGGCACGAGGTGCGTGGTGGATTTCCCTTCCCGTTTTGAAGTGATCGTCATCGGCGGCGGTCATGCCGGTACCGAGGCAGCACTGGCGTCAGCACGCATGGGCGTTAAAACCCTGTTGTTGACGCACAACGTGGAAACCCTCGGTGCCATGAGTTGCAACCCCGCCATCGGTGGGATCGGCAAAAGCCATCTGGTTAAAGAAATTGATGCCCTTGGCGGTGTCATGGCCATGGCTACCGACAGAGGTGGTATTCAATTTCGCGTGCTCAACAGCCGCAAAGGCCCGGCCGTACGTGCTACTCGGGCACAGGCAGACCGCATCCTGTACAAGGCTGCGGTACGTGAAACCCTGGAAAACCAGCCGAACCTGTGGATATTTCAACAGGCTGCCGATGACCTGATCGTCGAACAGGACGTAGTGAAGGGCGTTGTCACCCAGATGGGCCTGCGTTTCTTCGCAGAATCCGTGGTGTTGACCACCGGCACATTCCTGGGCGGACTTATCCACATCGGTATGCAGAACTATTCCGGCGGTCGCGCCGGTGATCCGCCATCGATTGCCCTGGCAAAACGCCTGCGCGAGTTACCACTGCGAGTCGGTCGCTTGAAAACAGGTACCCCGCCGCGTATCGACGGGCGTTCTGTGGATTTCTCGGTGATGACCGAACAAGCCGGTGATACGCCAATCCCGGTCATGTCGTTCATGGGTTCCAAAGAGCAGCACCCGAAACAGGTGAGCTGCTGGATTACGCACACCAACGCCCGCACCCACGAGATCATTGCCGCGAACCTCGACCGTTCGCCGATGTATTCCGGGGTGATTGAAGGCATCGGCCCGCGTTATTGCCCTTCGATCGAAGACAAGATCCATCGCTTTGCCGACAAGGAAAGCCACCAGGTCTTCATCGAGCCCGAAGGCTTGACCACCCATGAGCTGTACCCGAACGGGATTTCCACGTCCTTGCCGTTCGACGTGCAAATTCAGATCGTGCAGTCGATTCGCGGCATGGAAAACGCCCACATCGTGCGTCCGGGCTACGCCATCGAGTACGACTACTTCGACCCGCGTGATCTGAAGTACAGCCTCGAAACCAAAGTCATTGCCGGTCTGTTTTTCGCTGGCCAAATCAATGGCACCACCGGTTACGAAGAAGCCGGCGCCCAAGGTTTGCTGGCCGGGACCAACGCAGCACTGCGCGCGCAGGGCAAAGACAGCTGGTGCCCGCGTCGCGATGAAGCGTACATCGGCGTATTGGTCGATGACCTGATTACCCTGGGCACCCAGGAACCGTATCGGATGTTCACGTCCCGGGCGGAATACCGTTTGATCCTGCGCGAAGACAACGCCGACCTGCGCCTGACCGAAAAAGGTCGCGAGCTGGGCCTGGTCGATGACGCGCGTTGGGCAGCCTTCTGCAAAAAACGCGAAAGCATCACGCTCGAAGAGCAACGTCTGAAAAGTACCTGGGTTCGCCCAGGCACGGAGCAGGGCGATGCGATTGCGGAAAAATTCGGTACGCCGCTGACCCACGAATACAACCTGCTGAACCTGCTGTCCCGTCCGGAAATCGACTACGCTGGCTTGGTCGAAGTGACAGGCCAGGGCGCAGAAGACCCACAGGTTGCCGAGCAGGTCGAGATCAAGACCAAATACGCCGGTTACATTGACCGCCAGCAGGATGAGATCGCTCGCCTGCGCGCCAGTGAAGACACCAAGCTGCCTGTGGATATCGATTACACCGGGATTTCGGGGTTGTCGAAAGAAATCCAAAGCAAGCTGGGGATAACTCGGCCGGAGACTCTTGGTCAGGCTTCACGTATTCCCGGCGTCACTCCGGCAGCGATTTCGCTGTTGATGATTCATTTGAAAAAACGCGGCGCGGGCCGTCAGTTGGAGCAAAGCGCTTGAGTTCGTTGGTCACCTCGCAACACGCCGAAGAATTATCCACAGGTGCGCGCCAGTTAGGCGTGGACCTGACCGCAGCCCAGCACGAATTACTGCTCGGCTACCTGGCCCTGTTGATCAAATGGAACAAAGCTTACAACCTGACTGCGGTGCGTAACCCCGACGAAATGGTTTCGCGTCATTTGCTCGACAGTTTGAGCGTGATGCCGTTTATCGAAAACGGCCGTTGGCTTGACGTGGGCAGTGGCGGTGGGATGCCAGGCATTCCGCTGGCGATCCTGTTTCCCGAGTCGCAAGTGACGTGCCTGGACAGCAACGGCAAGAAAACCCGCTTCCTGACCCAGGTAAAACTCGAGCTCAAGCTGGAAAACCTGCAAGTTATCCACAGTCGGGTCGAAGAGTTCACACCTGAACTGCCTTTCAATGGAATTGTTTCCCGGGCATTCAGCAGCATGGAGAACTTCAGCAATTGGACTCGCCACCTGGGCGACCGCGACACCCGCTGGCTGGCAATGAAGGGCGTTCATCCAAGCGACGAGCTGTTAGCATTGCCGACAGACTTCCACCTCGATAGCGAACACGCCTTGGCCGTACCCGGTTGCCAAGGCCAACGCCATCTGCTGATACTGCGCCGCACGGCATGATTGGGAACACAAGCAAGAATGGCTAAGGTATTCGCGATAGCGAACCAGAAAGGTGGCGTGGGCAAAACCACCACCTGCATCAACCTCGCAGCATCCCTGGTCGCCACCAAGCGTCGGGTGCTGTTGATCGATCTCGATCCACAGGGCAACGCCACCATGGGTAGCGGTGTGGATAAACACGGCCTGGAAAATTCGGTCTACGACTTGCTGATCGGCGAGTGTGACCTGGCCCAGGCCATGCACTACTCCGAGCACGGTGGTTATCAACTGCTGCCGGCCAACCGCGATTTGACCGCGGCGGAAGTGGTGCTGCTCGAAATGCAGATGAAAGAAAGCCGTCTGCGCAGCGCCTTGGCGCCGATCCGCGAGAATTACGATTACATTTTGATCGACTGCCCACCGTCGCTGTCGATGCTCACGCTCAACGCATTGGTTGCCGCCGATGGGGTGATTATCCCCATGCAGTGCGAGTATTACGCACTGGAAGGCTTGAGCGACCTTGTGGATAACATCAAGCGAATCGCTGAGCTGCTGAACCCGAACCTGCAGATCGAGGGTCTTCTGCGTACGATGTTCGATCCGCGCCTGAGCCTGATGAACGATGTGTCGGCACAGCTCAAGGAACACTTTGGTGATCAGTTGTACGACACCGTGATCCCACGCAACATCCGCCTGGCCGAAGCGCCAAGCTACGGCATGCCCGCGCTGGCGTACGACAAATCATCGCGTGGCGCCATTGCCTACCTGGCACTGGCCGGCGAGATGGTTCGCCGTCAACGCCGCAACTCACGCACCGCTGCAGCCCAGCCAACTTAAGGAATCCCCATGGCCGTCAAGAAACGAGGTCTCGGACGTGGACTGGATGCACTGTTGAGTGGTCCGACTGTCACTTCGCTTGAAGAACAAGCGGTACAGGCCGACGAGCGCGAGCTGCAACATTTGCCGCTGGACTTGATCCAGCGCGGCAAATACCAGCCACGCCGCGATATGGACCCCCAGGCGCTGGAAGAACTGGCCAACTCGATCAAGGCCCAGGGCGTGATGCAGCCGATTGTGGTGCGCCCGATCGGCGGCGGTCGGTTTGAAATCATCGCCGGCGAACGCCGCTGGCGCGCAAGCCAGCAGGCCGGAAAGGAAACTATCCCGGCGATGGTGCGCGATGTACCGGATGAAACCGCCATCGCCATGGCGTTGATCGAAAACATCCAGCGTGAAGACCTCAACCCGGTTGAAGAAGCGATCGCGTTGCAGCGTTTGCAGCAGGAATTCCAGCTGACCCAGCAACAAGTGGCCGACGCGGTGGGTAAGTCCCGCGTCACGGTGTCCAACTTGCTGCGTCTGATCGCGTTGCCGGAAGTCATCAAGACCATGTTGTCCCACGGCGACCTGGAAATGGGTCATGCCCGTGCTTTGCTCGGTTTGCCGGAAAATCAACAGGTTGAAGGGGCGCGACACGTTGTCGCACGAGGGCTCACGGTGCGTCAGACTGAGGCGCTGGTTCGCCAGTGGCTGAGCGGCAAACCTGCACCGGTCGAACCCGCCAAACCTGATCCGGATATCGCACGCCTCGAGCAGCGCCTGGCCGAGCGGCTGGGCTCTGCGGTACAAATTCGCCACGGCAAGAAGGGCAAAGGGCAATTGGTTATCGGATATAACTCGCTTGACGAGCTTCAGGGCGTCCTTGCCCACATCCGCTGAAACATTTGCTTATGTAGCGCGCGATCGGAAAACACTACCCGACAGTTGAATAGGGGCTGAACCGCCCCTATACTCTGCGCGCATTTTGTCGGCACAAATTATGCCAAGTTATTGATTCTCGGCAGCCGACCATTGAGGAGCAAAAGTGATGGAAACCCGCACGCCAAACACGTTGCCGTTCCATCGCTTGGCCGTTTTCCCGGTTTTATTGGCTCAATTTGTCATTCTACTGATCGCCGCGTTGGCGCTTTGGTACTGGCATGGAGTCGTAGCCGGATATTCAGGACTCTGCGGAGGCCTGATAGCCTTGCTGCCCAATATGTATTTTGCTCACAGGGCCTTTCGGTTTTCCGGCGCCCGAGCAGCCCAGGCTATCGTCCGGTCATTTTATGCCGGCGAGGCGGGGAAACTGATTTTGACGGCAGTGCTGTTTGCACTGACCTTTGCAGGTGTGAAGCCATTGGCGCCGCTGGCTGTATTCGGCGTCTTCGTGTTGACCCAACTGGTCAGCTGGTTCGCTCCCCTGCTAATGAAAACAAGACTTTCGAAACCTTAGGGCGTTTGAGGCAACCATGGCAGAAACAACCGCTTCGGGCTATATCCAGCACCACTTGCAGAACCTGACCTTCGGTCAGCTTCCCAACGGCGGCTGGGGCTTCGCCCACACCGCAGCAGAAGCCAAAGAAATGGGTTTCTGGGCTTTCCACCTGGATACTCTGGGCTGGTCGGTCGCATTGGGTCTGATCTTCGTCCTGATTTTCCGCATGGCGGCAAAAAAGGCGACTTCCGGTCAGCCAGGTGCTTTGCAGAACTTCGTTGAAGTATTGGTCGAATTCGTCGATGGCAGCGTGAAAGACAGCTTCCATGGCCGTAGCCCGGTGATTGCACCGCTGGCACTGACCATCTTCGTCTGGGTGTTCCTGATGAACGCCGTCGACCTGATCCCGGTTGACTGGATTCCTCAGCTCGCCATGGCGATCAGCGGCGATCCGCATATTCCATTCCGTGCCGTATCGACCACTGACCCTAACGCTACCCTGGGCATGGCCTTGTCGGTATTCGCGTTGATCATTTTCTACAGCATCAAGATCAAGGGCATCGGCGGCTTCATCGGCGAACTGACCCTGCACCCGTTCGGCAGCAAGAACATTTTCGTTCAAGCCCTGCTGATCCCGGTGAACTTCCTGCTGGAGTTCGTCACCCTGATCGCCAAGCCTATCTCCCTGGCTCTGCGACTGTTCGGCAACATGTATGCCGGCGAGCTGGTGTTCATTCTGATCGCTGTGATGTTCGGCAGTGGTCTGCTCTGGCTTAGCGGCCTGGGCATTGTTCTGCAGTGGGCGTGGGCTGTGTTCCACATCCTGATCATCACCCTGCAGGCCTTCATCTTCATGATGCTGACCATCGTCTACCTGTCGATGGCGCACGAAGAGAACCATTAAGACCGGTCTCGACTAGTCTGATGTCCTTCCCGGTGAAACGGGAAGGTGGCCCACCAGGGCTATGAAACGATTTGTTTTACCGCTTTAAAATCTAAAAAACCTAAACCATACGACGTAAAAGTCGGGAGGAAAGATGGAAACTGTAGTTGGTCTAACCGCTATCGCTGTTGCACTGTTGATCGGCCTGGGCGCCCTGGGTACTGCCATTGGTTTCGGCCTGCTGGGCGGCAAGTTCCTGGAAGGCGCAGCGCGTCAGCCAGAAATGGTCCCAATGCTGCAGGTTAAAATGTTCATCGTTGCCGGTCTGCTCGACGCCGTGACCATGATCGGTGTTGGTATCGCTCTGTTCTTCACCTTCGCGAACCCCTTCGTTGGTCAACTCGCCGGTTAATCACTCGTTTTTTCGAGTGATTGGTGTGTTGTGCAACGAACGAGCGAGGTATTGGCGTGAACATTAATGCAACCATTATTGGTCAGTCCTTAGCGTTCTTGATTTTTGTCGTTTTCTGCATGAAGTTCGTATGGCCTCCGGTCATCGCAGCTTTGCACGAACGTCAGAAGAAGATCGCGGATGGACTGGACGCTGCCACCCGTGCAGCTCGCGACCTGGAGTTGGCCCAAGAGAAAGCGGGCCATCAACTGCGCGATGCTAAGGCACAGGCAGCTGAAATCATTGAGCAAGCCAAGAAACGCGGTAATCAGATTGTTGAAGAGGCTGTTGAAAAAGCCCGTATCGACGCTGACCGTGTGAAGGTTCAGGCTCAGGCCGAGATCGAGCAGGAATTGAACAGTGTCAAAGATGCGCTGCGTGCCCAACTGGGTGCTCTGGCCGTCGGCGGTGCTGAGAAGATCCTGGGTGCCACAATCGATCAAAACGCGCACGCGGAGCTGGTTAACAAACTGGCTGCTGAAATCTAAGCGAGGGCGATCATGGCAGAATTGACCACGTTGGCCCGACCTTACGCTAAGGCAGCCTTCGAGCACGCCCAGGCCCACCAGCAGCTGGCCTCTTGGTCAGCCATGCTCGGCCTGGCTGCAGCAGTGTCGCAAGACGACACCATGCAGCGCGTGCTCAAGGCCCCGCGACTGACGAGCGCAGACAAGGCCGCCACTTTTATTGAAGTGTGCGGCGACAAGTTTGATGTGAAGGTACAGAACTTCATCCACGTCGTTGCCGAAAACGACCGTCTCCCGCTTTTGCCGGAGATCGCCGCTCTGTTCGACCTGTACAAGGCCGAAGAAGAGAAATCGGTAGACGTTGAAGTGACCAGTGCTTTTGCATTGAACCAAGAACAGCAAGACAAACTCGCCAAGGTTCTCAGTGCACGACTCAATCGGGAAGTGCGCCTGCAAGCTTCGGAGGACGCATCCCTGATTGGTGGTGTTGTTATCCGTGCCGGCGACCTGGTTATCGATGGCTCGATTCGCGGCAAAATCGCGAAACTTGCCGAAGCATTGAAATCTTGAGTTTGAAGGGGCAGCAGAGCAATGCAGCAACTCAATCCTTCCGAAATAAGTGAAATTATCAAGGGCCGCATCGACAAGCTCGATGTGACCTCCCAAGCCCGTAACGAAGGCACTGTCGTCAGCGTATCTGACGGCATCGTGCGGATTCACGGTCTGGCCGACGTCATGTACGGCGAGATGATCGAGTTTCCGGGCGGCGTCTACGGTATGGCCCTCAACCTGGAGCAAGACTCCGTAGGTGCCGTTGTATTGGGCGCGTACACCAGTCTGGCTGAAGGCATGAGCGCCAAGTGCACAGGCCGCATCCTGGAAGTTCCGGTTGGTAAGGAACTGCTGGGTCGCGTAGTCGACGCACTGGGTAACCCTGTTGACGGTAAAGGTCCACTGGGCAACACCGAGACCGACGCGGTCGAGAAAGTTGCTCCAGGCGTGATCTGGCGTAAGTCGGTAGACCAGCCTGTACAGACTGGCTACAAGGCTGTCGATGCCATGATCCCAGTCGGCCGTGGCCAGCGTGAGCTGATCATCGGTGACCGTCAGATCGGTAAAACCGCTCTGGCGATCGACGCGATCATCAACCAGAAAGACAGCGGCATTTTCTGCGTCTACGTAGCCATTGGTCAGAAGCAATCGACCATCGCCAACGTGGTTCGCAAGCTGGAAGAAAACGGCGCCCTGGCCAACACGATCATCGTGGCTGCCAGTGCTTCGGAATCTCCTGCGCTGCAATTCCTGGCACCGTACTCCGGTTGCACCATGGGTGAATTCTTCCGCGACCGCGGTGAAGACGCGCTGATCGTTTATGACGATCTGTCCAAGCAAGCAGTGGCTTACCGCCAGATTTCCCTGCTGCTGCGCCGTCCACCAGGCCGTGAAGCTTACCCAGGCGACGTGTTCTATCTCCACTCCCGTCTGCTGGAGCGCGCATCCCGCGTTTCGGAAGAATACGTAGAGAAGTTCACCAACGGCGCAGTGACCGGCAAAACCGGTTCCCTGACCGCACTGCCGATCATCGAAACCCAGGCTGGCGACGTTTCCGCGTTCGTTCCGACCAACGTGATTTCCATCACCGACGGTCAGATCTTCCTGGAATCGGCCATGTTCAACTCCGGGATCCGTCCTGCTGTGAACGCCGGTGTTTCGGTATCCCGTGTGGGTGGTGCCGCTCAGACCAAGATCATCAAGAAGCTCTCCGGTGGTATCCGTACCGCTCTGGCTCAGTACCGTGAACTGGCGGCATTCGCCCAGTTCGCTTCTGACCTGGACGAAGCGACCCGTAAGCAACTTGAGCATGGTCAGCGCGTTACCGAGCTGATGAAGCAGAAGCAATACGCCCCAATGTCGATCGCTGACATGGCGTTGTCGCTGTATGCCGCTGAGCGTGGGTTCCTGACTGACGTCGAAATCACCAAGGTCGGCAGCTTTGAACAAGCGCTGATTGCTTACTTCAACCGCGATCACGCCGACTTGTTGGCCAAGATCAACGTGAAGGGTGACTTCAATGACGAAATCGACGCTGGCATGAAAGCCGGTATCGAGAAGTTCAAGGCCACCCAAACCTGGTAAGCCGCAGCGGGAGCCGCAAGGCTCCCGCTTGCTAACCTGATAGGTGTTACATGGCAGGCGCAAAAGAGATTCGCAGTAAGATTGCGAGCATCAAAAGCACGCAAAAGATTACCAGCGCCATGGAAAAAGTGGCGGTCAGCAAAATGCGCAAGGCACAAATGCGCATGGCTGCTAGCCGTCCTTATGCGGAGCGTATCCGCCAGGTAATTGGGCATTTGGCTAACGCCAACCCGGAATACCGCCACCCGTTCATGATCGACCGCGAAGTTAAGCGTGTGGGTTATGTGGTAGTGAGCAGTGACCGTGGTTTGTGCGGTGGTCTGAATACCAACCTGTTCAAGGCCCTGGTCAAGGACATGGCGGTAAACCGCGAAAAGGGCGTCGAGATCGATCTGTGTGTAGTTGGTAGCAAGGGTGCGGCCTTTTTCCGCAACTTCGGCGGTAACGTCGTTGCAGCTATCAGCCACCTGGGTGAAGAGCCGTCGATCAATGATTTGATCGGCAGTGTGAAGGTGATGCTGGATGCGTACCTGGAAGGCCGGATTGACCGCCTGTCCGTGGTATCCAACAAGTTCATCAACACCATGACCCAGCAGCCAACCGTGGAGCAATTGATTCCACTGGTGGCGACTCCGGATCAGGAACTCAAGCACCACTGGGACTACCTCTACGAACCAGACGCCAAAGAGCTGCTTGACGGCTTGATGGTGCGCTACGTGGAGTCGCAGGTGTACCAGGCGGTGGTCGAGAACAACGCAGCTGAACAAGCGGCGCGGATGATCGCGATGAAAAACGCTACCGATAACGCCGGTGATCTGATCAGCGATTTGCAGCTGATCTACAACAAGGCGCGTCAGGCTGCGATCACCCAAGAGATCTCGGAAATCGTCGGCGGCGCTGCCGCGGTTTAACGGTTCAAATATTCAGAGGATCCAGCTATGAGTAGCGGACGTATCGTTCAAATCATCGGCGCCGTTATCGACGTGGAATTCCCACGCGACAGCGTACCGAGCATCTACAACGCGCTGAAAGTACAAGGCGCGGAAACCACCCTGGAAGTTCAGCAGCAGCTGGGCGACGGCGTGGTTCGTACCATTGCGATGGGTTCCACCGAAGGCTTGAAGCGCGGTCTGGACGTTGTCGACACTGGCGCTGCCATTTCCGTACCGGTCGGTAAAGCGACCCTGGGCCGGATCATGGACGTACTGGGCAACCCGATTGACGAAGCTGGCCCGATCGACACCGAAGAGCGCTGGGGCATTCACCGTCCAGCACCTTCGTTCGCCGAACAAGCTGGCGGCAACGATCTGCTCGAAACCGGTATCAAGGTTATCGATCTGGTTTGCCCGTTCGCCAAAGGCGGTAAAGTCGGTCTGTTCGGTGGTGCCGGTGTAGGCAAAACCGTAAACATGATGGAACTGATCCGTAACATCGCCATCGAGCACAGCGGTTATTCCGTGTTCGCCGGTGTGGGTGAGCGTACTCGTGAGGGTAACGACTTCTACCACGAGATGAAGGACTCCAACGTTCTGGACAAAGTGGCACTGGTTTACGGTCAGATGAACGAGCCGCCGGGTAACCGTCTGCGCGTAGCACTGACCGGCCTGACCATGGCCGAGAAGTTCCGTGACGAAGGTAACGACGTTCTGCTGTTCGTCGACAACATCTACCGTTACACCTTGGCCGGTACTGAAGTATCCGCACTGCTGGGTCGTATGCCTTCCGCAGTAGGTTACCAGCCGACCCTGGCCGAAGAGATGGGCGTTCTGCAAGAACGTATCACTTCGACCAAAGAAGGTTCGATCACCTCGATCCAAGCGGTATACGTACCTGCGGATGACTTGACTGACCCGTCGCCTGCGACCACCTTCGCCCACTTGGACGCCACCGTCGTTCTGTCCCGTGACATCGCTTCCCTGGGTATCTACCCAGCGGTCGATCCACTCGACTCGACTTCGCGCCAGCTGGACCCGAACGTGATCGGCCAGGAGCACTACGACACCGCTCGCGGCGTTCAGTACGTGCTGCAGCGTTACAAAGAACTGAAGGACATCATTGCGATCCTGGGTATGGACGAGCTGTCGGAAGCCGACAAGCAGTTGGTTAACCGTGCTCGTAAGATCCAGCGTTTCTTGTCGCAGCCGTTCTTCGTGGCTGAAGTCTTCACCGGTGCTTCGGGTAAATACGTTTCCCTGAAAGACACCATTGCTGGCTTCAAAGGCATCCTCAACGGTGACTACGACCACCTGCCAGAACAAGCGTTCTACATGGTCGGCGGCATCGAAGAAGCGATCGAGAAAGCCAAGAAACTGTAATCTCGGCGCCCGGAAACGGGCGCTCATCAGGTTGAGGCAATCAGATGGCTATGACAGTCCATTGCGATATCGTCAGCGCGGAAGGGGAAATCTTCTCCGGTCTGGTAGAAATGGTGATTGCACACGGCGATCTGGGTGATCTTGGTATCGCCATGGGTCACGCACCGTTGATCACCAGCTTGAAGCCAGGTCCGATCACTCTGACCAAGCAAGGCGGGGAACGTGAGGTGTTTTACATCTCCGGCGGTTTCCTCGAGGTTCAGCCGAACATGGTCAAGGTACTTGCCGACACCGTGCAACGTGCTGGCGACCTGGATGAAGCCTCCGCTCAGGAAGCCGTCAAGGCTGCCGAGAAGGCCCTGAACGAAAAGGGTGCGGACTTCGACTACAGCGCTGCTGCTGTACGTCTGGCCGAGGCTGCAGCCCAGCTGCGCACGCTCCAGCAGATCCGCAAGAAGTAAGCGGCCCAGCCGCAATGCTTCAAGCGCGATTGATTAAAAAGGGTAGCCTCGGCTACCCTTTTTCTTTTTCAGCAAAACACTTCTCAGGTCTGAAGTCGGACCGCCCAGGATTGGTAGCCATTCATGTCTCTTGAAATTGTCATTCTCGCCGCAGGCCAGGGCACCCGCATGCGTTCAGCCCTGCCCAAGGTGCTGCACCCGGTCGCGGGCAATTCCATGCTTGGTCATGTTATCCACAGCGCCCGGCAGCTGGACCCCCAGCGTATTCACGTGGTGATTGGCCATGGTGCCGACGTGGTGCGTGAACGCCTGGCGGCGGATGATTTGAATTTCGTGTTGCAGGACAAACAACTGGGCACCGGCCACGCGACTGCGCAGGCCGTACCGTTCATCAGCGCCGACACCGTACTGATCCTCTACGGCGACGTACCGCTGATCGAAGTCGAAACCCTGCAACGCCTGCTCAAGCACGTGGTACCTGGCCAGATGGGCCTGCTCACCGTTGAGCTGGATGACCCAACCGGCTACGGCCGTATCGTGCGCGATGCCAGCGGCAAGGTCGCTGCCATCGTCGAACACAAAGACGCCAGCGAAGCCCAGCGTGCGATTACCGAAGGCAACACCGGCATTCTCGCCGTGCCGGCCAACATGCTGGCTGACTGGATGAGCCGCTTGTCCAACAACAATGCCCAGGGCGAGTACTACCTCACCGACGTCATTGAGATGGCCGTCAGTGACGGCCTGCTGGTTGCCACCGAGCAGCCCCATGACCCGATGGAAGTGCAGGGCGCCAACGACCGCAAGCAGCTTGCCGAGCTTGAGCGCCACTACCAACTGCGTGAAGGTCGCCGCCTGATGGCCCAGGGCGTAACCCTGCGTGATCCGGCGCGTTTCGACGTGCGCGGTGAAGTCACCGTGGGCCGCGACGTGCTGATCGACATCAACGTAATCCTCGAGGGTCGTGTGATCATCGAAGATAACGTGGTAATTGGCCCTAACTGCGTAATCAAGGACAGCACCTTGCGCAAAGGTGTGGTGGTCAAGGCCAACAGCCATCTTGAAGGTGCAGTGATGGGCGAGGGCAGTGATGCCGGTCCGTTTGCGCGCCTTCGTCCGGGCAGTGTGCTGGGTGCCCGTGCGCACGTCGGCAATTTCGTCGAACTCAAGAACGCGAAAATGGGCGACGACGCCAAGGCCGGTCACTTGGCCTACCTCGGCGATGCGGTGATCGGCGCGCGCAGCAACATCGGCGCCGGTGCGATCACCTGCAACTACGATGGCGCCAACAAGTACCAGACCACCATTGGTGAGGATGTATTTATCGGCTCCAACAACTCGCTGATTGCGCCGGTCACCATTGGGGATGGTTCAAACACTGCGGCAGGTTCGACCATCAATCAGGATGTGGATAAGTCCCAACTGGCTGTTGCCCGCGCCCGCCAGCGCAACATCGACGGCTGGAAACGCCCGGTCAAAATCAAAAAGACCTGAGTTATCCACAACCTCACCAGCTAATGCTATCTCCTGTGGGAGCTGGCTTGCCTGCGATAGCGGTCTGGCATTCACGATGAATGTTGCCTGACACTCCGCCATCGCAGGCAAGCCAGCTCCCACATTGGTTGAGTGGTGTTAGCAAAAATCAGCGTAAAAATTACAGCTTGCCGCTTGACGATCTTTCGCCAATAGGTTTTGATTGCCTTCGTTATCTTTCGAAACGAAACTTATCACTACTATGTCGAAACGAAATACACCCCAACGACGCCACAACATTCTGACCCTGCTCAATGAACAGGGCGAAGTCAGCGTGGACGAATTGGCCAAACGTTTCGAAACGTCGGAAGTGACCATCCGCAAGGACCTCGCCGCCCTCGAAAGCAATGGTCTGCTGCTGCGCCGCTACGGTGGCGCGATCACCATGCCCCAAGAGCTGGTCGGTGATGCCGCTCAACCCATCTCGGCCTACAAGCGCGCCATCGCCCGTGCGGCCGTCATGCGCTTGCGTGAACACGCGCGCATCATCATCGACAGCGGCAGCACCACCGCCGCCATGATCCCGGAGCTCGGCCACCAGCCGGGCCTGGTGGTGATGACCAACTCCCTGCACGTGGCCCGCGCGCTGAGCGAGCTGGAACATGAGCCGGTGTTATTGATGACCGGCGGCACCTGGGACCCGCATTCGGATTCATTCCAGGGCCAGGTCGCCGAACAAGTGCTGCGTTCCTATGATTTTGATCAGTTGTTTATCGGCGCCGACGGCATCGATCTGGAACGTGGCACCACCACCTTCAACGAACTGCTGGGCCTGAGCCGTGTAATGGCCGAGGTCGCCCGTGAAGTGGTGGTGATGGTCGAATCCGACAAGATCGGCCGCAAGATCCCCAACCTGGAGCTGCCCTGGAGCAGCGTCCATACCCTTATTACCGATGATCGCCTGCCGCTTGAGGCCCGCGACCAGATCCAAGCCCGCGGCATTACGCTGATATGCGCGGCAATCATCTAGGAGATACACCATGTGTGGAATTGTAGGCGCAGTCGCTGAACGCAACGTCACCGCCATCCTGCTTGAAGGCCTCAAACGTCTGGAATACCGCGGCTATGACAGCGCTGGCGTAGCCGTATTTACCAACGCCGGCAAGCTCGAGCGCATGCGCCGCCCAGGCAAAGTCAGCGAGCTGGAACAAGCTTTGCTCGGCGAGCCGCTGGTGGGTCGTCTTGGCATCGCCCACACCCGTTGGGCCACCCACGGTGCACCGTGCGAACGTAACGCTCACCCGCATTTCTCCGGCGACCTGGCCGTGGTGCACAACGGCATTATCGAAAACCACGAAGTGCTGCGCGAACAGCTCAAGGGCCTGGGCTACGAGTTCACCTCGGACACCGACACCGAAGTCATCGCCCATCTGCTCAACCACAAGCTCAAGGACCTCGGCGACCTGACTGTCGCGCTCAAAGCCACCGTCAAGGAACTGCACGGCGCCTATGGCCTGGCCGTGGTCTGCGCCAGCCAACCCGACCGCGTGGTGGCTGCGCGCAGTGGCAGCCCGTTGGTGATTGGCCTGGGCCTGGGCGAAAACTTCCTTGCCTCCGACCAACTGGCCCTGCGCCAAGTGACTGACCGCTTCATGTACCTGGAAGAAGGTGATATCGCCGATATTCGCCGTGAAAGTGTGCAGATCTGGGACGTCAACGGCGTGCCGGTCGAGCGCGAAGCTGTGCAATACCGCGACGGTGCCGAGGCCGCTGATAAAGGCGAATTCCGCCACTTCATGCTCAAGGAAATCCACGAGCAACCGTCTGTGGTGCAACGCACCCTGGAAGGCCGCCTGAGCCAGAACCAAGTGCTGGTCAACGCCTTCGGCCCACAAGCCGCCGAGCTGTTCGCCAAAGTGCGCAATGTGCAGATCGTCGCCTGCGGCACCAGCTACCACGCCGGTATGGTTGCCCGTTATTGGCTCGAAGAACTGGCCGGCATCCCGTGCCAGGTCGAAGTCGCCAGCGAGTTCCGCTACCGCAAGGTGGTGGTGCAGCCCGACACCCTGTTCGTGACCATCTCCCAGTCCGGCGAAACGGCTGACACCCTGGCCGCGCTGCGTAATGCCAAAGAACTCGGCTTCCTTGGCAGCCTGGCAATCTGCAACGTCAGCATCAGCTCGCTGGTGCGCGAGTCCGACCTGACCCTGTTGACCCAGGCTGGTCGCGAAATCGGCGTGGCGTCCACCAAAGCCTTTACCACCCAACTCGTTGGCCTGTTGCTGCTGACCCTGTCCCTGGGCCAGGTGCGCGGCACCCTCGCCGAAGGCGTCGAAGCCACATTGGTTGAAGAACTGCGCCGCCTGCCGGCCCGTCTGGGCGAAGCCCTGGCCATGGACAGCACCGTGGAAAAAGTCGCCGAACTGTTCGCCGACAAAAACCACACCCTGTTCCTCGGCCGTGGCGCGCAATACCCGGTAGCGATGGAAGGCTCACTCAAGCTCAAGGAAATCTCGTACATCCACGCCGAAGCCTACCCGGCCGGCGAGCTCAAACACGGCCCCTTGGCCCTGGTGGATGACGACATGCCGGTGGTCACCGTGGCGCCGAACAACGAACTGCTGGAGAAGCTCAAGTCCAACCTGCAGGAAGTACGCGCGCGTGGCGGTCAGTTGATCGTGTTTGCCGACGAAAAGGCTGGCATGACCAATGGCGAAGGCACCCACGTGATCAACATGCCGCACATCCACGACACCCTGTCGCCGATCCTCTACACCATCCCGTTGCAGCTGCTGTCGTATTACGTTGCTGTGCTCAAGGGCACTGACGTTGACCAGCCGCGTAACCTGGCGAAGTCGGTGACGGTGGAGTAAGCGCTGCTGGCGTATCGGAAGGGGCTATTTCAATAGCCCCTTTTTACATGCTGGAGCCGCCAACTCAAGGACGCCCGTTTATGCAAAGCCTCTCTACAATCGTACACGCACGCTTGCACAATCGCCGATTTGCGGTGGCGAACAACGCCCAAGGACTGTCCGGTGTCGGCACGGTATTTCATTACCTGGTCGAAGATGGCGTTATTTCGAGTACTTACCAAGGCGGTCGGATTCGTTTGGGAGCGCAGGTCGGACAGGTGACAGGTCACAACACCTTTGAGCTGCTTTTTCACTGTGTGACGATGGACGAGCAACTACTTGCCGGGTGGTCGAGAGGTACAGTGGGTGTCGACGCGTCAGGGCGCACAACCTTGAGCTTTGTTTGGGGCTGGTTGTCGGGCGCGACAGGTGGCGGCGAGTCGAATTACACCGAGTTGACTGCATGAGGTAGCCCGCCGAGAACCCCCATGCTCCCTGCCTCATTGATGTGCATTAGCGGCCACCTTATCCCTAGAATGCAGCCTTATGGATAGCCAGACAGGGGTGTCATCACTATGAACAGAGGTTTCTACCGTGCGGACAAACGCTTGCCGCTCAGCCTTTCGTACTCGCTGAGACCTGGTCTGGTAAAAGTCTGTGGCACTGTGATGCTCAAAGAGTCGCGCTTATCCCCAGTGGATGGCTTGCCCTGTGCCGGGTATTCACTGCAGATCCAGGAGAGCTACCGCGACAGCGGCGAAAGGGATGCATGGCGGACAGTATTTACTGACGCACAATGCAATGACTTTGCGCTCAAGGATGCCCACGGCACTGTGGATATCATCGCCGAAGGCATTGAGTTGTTTTCAGGCCAAGTGCCACAGCTAGGGGACTATCGTTACACCGCAGGACCGGGCCGCCAGCAAGGAGAAATCTTGCTCAGCGAAAGCCTGGAGGTCATGGTTATCGGTACTGCAATACAGCGTAACGGTAAAACGGTGATCGTCCGGGGTGAGGAGGCCGATACGGTATTTGGTGTGGAGCGGCTGCGCACTGTGAACAACTATCGTCTCGCTGTGCCAGCGTGGCGCGCCTTGGGGTTATGCAGTGCCTTGGTGGTGTTGTTCGGTATGGCGCTACTGCTTATAGATCCGGCGCAATGGATGCAGTGGCAGTTGCCCAGCCGCGATACGTTCCAGCAAATGGCTGTATTGGGGCCATTCTATGAATGGGTGGCTTTGTTGTATCAGCGCCAAGGTTTATCGCTGCCGTTGTTGGCTGCCTTCGGTTGGATGGGCATAGTATTCGTGCTGATGTGCGTTGCACGGGTGTTTCTTTATCGAGATATCCACAAGCGGGTTCAGCCCATACTTATCGCCTGGGGAGTGGTTGGCGTGATCGGTGGCGGCCTGGTGACGTGGGCATTGGTGGCGCTCGAGTTCGATCCATTCAAGATTTTTTTGATCTGGCTGAGCGTGATCATCGTCGCACTGGCCTTTTCTATTACCCAACAGCGGGCTTTGCAGGCGTTGGTGGCGAGCGTTTTCAAAACCGAGTTGACCTAAGGTACAAACTCTACTCGTAACCCGCGGCTAGCACTGCGCCCCTGATCATCGCTGACCCGCAGCCGGTATTCGCCCGACTTGCCCGGCCGCCAGTTCAAGGTGGTTTGCGGCGGGCCTTGGCCGATCAGGGTCTGGTCGGCAAACCAGTACAGCGTGGTCGCATCACTGGCCGCGTTGGCATTGAGCGGAATGCTTTCCTGCGGCTGGGACAGGCGCAACTGGTAGCTCACCTGGGTCAGCGGCGAGCGAATTTGCGGCGCTTCGCTTTGGTCGCTGATGCGGTTGGGTTGGCAATTTTTCATCACGTTCGGCGGCGTGCGCCGGGGCAGGCCGGCGGCGCGGTACAGGCGCTGCACGTCGCTGGGCCAGAATTCGAAGACTTCTTCGCGGGTGTATTGCGGGTCGAACGGCGGGCACGCGGCCTTGCCGGTGCGGGTATCGATCAGTACCGGGCGGTGCAGGTTGGACACGCGAATTGGCGACACGCCGGGGATGTACCAGGTCTTGCGGGTTTGCGGGCACCAGCGGTTGGGCAACTCGCCGGAGGCCGCACACACGTCGATGCGCACCAGCCCGGCGGGCGGCTTGTCGGGCTTGATAACCACGTTGGGCAAGGCCAGCGGCAGGGCGTCGGCGATACGGAAGAACAGCGGCGCGGCGGTTTTGGCGCCGATAAACGTCGGGTTCGGCCGCCCATCAAAATTACCCACCCACACCACCAGCACATACGGCCCCACCAGGCCCGCGCTCCAGGCATCGTGAAAGCCCCATGAGGTGCCGGTTTTCCACGCGGTGCGCCAGTGGCGGCCGGGCAGGCCATCCGGGCGTGGGTTGCGGCGCAGCATGTCGCGCACCATAAAGGCTGCTTGGGGCGTGAGCAGTTGCGCGCCGGTGGTTTGCGGTTGTTCCTGCAAATAGCGCAAAGGCCGCAGATGCCCGTCACCTGCCAGCATCACATACAGGCGCGCCAGTTCCTCCGGCGTCATCTCGCCGCCGCCCAAGGCCAGGGCCAAACCGTAGTGGCTTTCCCCACGCAAGCCTTTGATACCGGCGCGTTGCAGCAAGCCATACAGCGAGGGCGACTGCACCTGGCTGGCGAGCCACACCGCCGGAATATTGCGACTACGGATCAACGCATCCCGCGCCGTCAGTGGCCCGACAAAACTGCCGTCGAAATTTTCCGGCTGGAAGTAGCCGAAGTTACTGGGTAAATCCTTGAGGATGCTCATGGGGTGGATAACCCCCTGATCCAGCGCCAACCCATACAGAAACGGCTTGAGCGTCGACCCCGGTGAGCGCCGCGACAACACGCCGTTGACCTGCCCGTGGATGCCTGTGGATAAGTAATCCGCCGAACCTACCAGCGCCTTGACGCTCTGGTCGCGGCTGTCCACAAGGATGGCCGTGGCGTTTTCCACACCGGTACTGCGCCGCTCGGCAATAAAGCCTGTGATCAAGCGTTCGAGCAGTTGCTGCAAAGGCAGGTTGAGGGTTGAGTTGAGTTCGTTGCCGGGTTGCGACGCCAGCAGCTGTTCGCTCAAGTGCGGTGCCAGAAACGGTATCTGCTGGCGGTTGCGCGCCTCCAGAGGCAAGTCGAGCAAACTGTCGTTACGCGGGTCCTGTGGATAAGTTTCGCGCCAGTCGGCCATCAAGCGCAGCCGCGCATGTTGCAGCGACGGCCCGAAGCGCGCGCGTCGCCCCGGTTGCTGTGGGATCACCGCCAGCGCCAAGGCTTCGGACAACGACAACTGCGCCGCCGACTTGCCAAAGTAAATCCGGCTGGCCGCTTCGGCGCCCTCGATATTGCCACCCATGGGCGCCAGGTTCAGGTAAGCCTCAAGGATATCGTGCTTGCTGTAGCGCGCTTCCAGCCACAGCGCCAGGGCCATCTGCTGCAATTTGCCCGGCACTTGGCGGGTGTTGAGGTCCCACAGCCGCCGCGCCAGCTGCATGCTCAAGGTCGAGCCGCCCTGGCGCTGGCCGCCGCTGTAGGTGGCCATGGCCGCGCGCAGCAACGCCGGGGGGTTGATGCCCGGGTGCCAATAGAAATTGCGGTCTTCCTTTAGCAGCAAGGCCTCGACCAGTGACGGCGACATGCGCTCCAGCGGCAGCCACAGGCGATATTGCCCGTCCTGCGCCAAGGTCATGCGCAGCAACGCGCCGTCATCGGCCAACACCACGCGGGACGAGGTGACGGCCTGTTCCAGCGGGGCATGGGGCCACCATCGCAGCCCCGCCAGCGTGCCTGTAAAGAGTACCGCCGCTGCAAGCAGCGGCGTCAGGCGTTTAAGGCTTGGTAATTTCAAGCTGGCCTACTTTGCCGCGCCCTTGCAGGGTGGTTTCGTACATGCCTTCGGCGTAGGCCGGTGGCGTATTGAACGTCCCTGCGTTGGTGGCGCGCACGCGGTACACGAAAGTGCCTACATCACGCAGCGCGGTGCCGTACAACACCACCCGATCATCGCGCACGTCCACGTAGTCCGGCTGCCAGTTGCTCAGCTCGGTTTCGCCGATCGGCGCCTGCCAGGTATCGGCTTCGTCACCGTCTGCGGTTTCCACGTACTCGGAATCGTCGCCTTCACTTTCACTTTCTTCGTTGCTGGCGGCCGCTTCCGGCTCCGGCGGCAAGTTATACACAGGCTCGACGCCACCGGGCAGCAGATCGACCACGGCCACTTGCTGCACTTGGTCGCGGTCGGTGGCGCGCAGGCGCAGGCGCACCAGGAACTCGTCGCCCACCGCGACTTTGCTCACTGGCTCGCCTTTGAGGTCGAGGTATTCGTGGATGATCTCCAGGCCATTGTTGATGGGCTTGAGCTTGGCGCCCTTGTCGAAACCGGCTTCGCTGAGCATGTAGAAGGCGGCCGGTCCGTCGGTTTTTTCCATCACCAGCTTCTGCGTTTTACCCGGCACGGCGGCGCGCGGTGGCTGGCCGGCCATCTCCAGCAATTGCTGTTGCTTGTCGCCCAGCCAGGCGGTCGCCTTGAGGGTCATGTCGCTCTGGGCGCGCTGGCCATAATTGTCCAGGGCGCGCAGCAGCAGGGCGGCCGACAGCGAGTTGTAACGCTGTTCGTTCAGGCGCTTGCCGAGTTTATCCAGCAGCGCCGTCGGTACATCGTCAAGCAACTCGGGGAAGTGGCGCGCCAGCAGGTGCAAGTGCTCGGCGTCGTGTACCAGCGGGTCGTAATACAGGCCGTCGCTGTCCCACTTATCCACCAGCGAACGCCACGGGATTTTGCGGAACAGGGTATCGGCCTGACGATCCTGCTTGAGCAGCTTGTAACTGGCCGCCAGGTAAGCGGCGCCAAGGTCGTTTTGCCAGGTGTCTTTGAAGTAGCTCTCGTAGCGCTCGCGGATATCGCTCAAGGCGCCGCTCACCAGAATTCCCTGACGGCTCAAGAGGTAACTGGCGTAGGCACGGTTGCGCAATTCCGACAGACCTTCGCTTGGGCCATTGGCCAAGTCGGTCAGGTAGGCGTTGGAGCGCGCCAGCAGGTCTTCCGGCACCGGCAGCCCGCGTTCCTTGGCTTCGATCAGGAAGTCGGTGGCGTACAGGCTGGCATACGGCGCCACGTCCGGGTTGGCGGCCCACAAACCAAAGCCACCGGCCGAGTTCTGGCGCTGGCGCAGCATGCGCACCGCGCCGCTGAAGGCTTGTTCGGCTTCTGGTGCGGTACCGCCCCAGATCAACGCCGGCATGGCCTTGGACACCAATTGCTCGGTGCAGGCGTAGCCATAGTCATCCAGGTAATGCTTGAGGCCGTTGGCCCATACCAGCGGCGAGGCAGCCACACCCAGTTGCACATCGCGCAATTGGCTGAACAGCTCACGCGTCGGTTTCAGCTCTTTGCTGGCGCTGTCGAACCGGCCCAGGCTCAAGGCCACGCGATGCTCGCTCAGTGGGCGGATCGACGTGGTTTCTGCGACCTGGATACGTTTGCCGTTCGGCAGTACCGCGACAAAACGCAGGTCCGCGGAGCCGAGGGTTTCACCGACCTTGATCTTGAACTCGGCAGTGCCTTCCTTGCGCGGTTGCAGCGACAGGGTACTGCCTTTGTCGCCCTGCACGTTTAGCCCGTCGCTGGTCTGCACTTCAAACTTCACGTCCGCTGCCGCGTCGAGGTTACTGAACACCCCGGCGCTCACATTGAACACGTCCCCCGGCGCCACAAAGGCCGGCACGTTCGGCGTGATCACAATCGGCCCGCGCACTTCGGTATTGGCCTCGCTGACGCCCACGCTGTCACTGTCCACTGCCACCGCAAACAGGTGCAGCTTGCCGTTGAAGCTGTCCGGCACCTGGTAATGCAGCACGGTTTCACCGGCCGGCAGGTCAACCAACCCGGACCACCAGGCCACGGGCGGCTGGTGTTTACGCTTGAACGGGTTGAGGTGGTTGGCCAGCGCGCCTTCGGTGTCACCACCGGGCGCTGCGCCACTGAGCAGGCGGCTGAATTCCGGCAGGATCAGGTCAAGGATCTGACTGGTGCCAACCTCCAATGCGCGTTTCTGGAAGAAGAAGCCCAACGGGTCGGGCGTCTGGTAACGCGCCACTTGCAGGATGCCTTCGTCCACCGCGTAAACCACCGCGCGGCCTGGGCGGTCGGCAGTTACCTTGATATCCAGGGTCTGCCCCGGCTCGATCTTCTCCGGGCCTTCAACCTTGAGCGCCATGCGCCGTGCATCCAGGTTGATGCTGAACGGCACCACGCCGTAGGACAGCGGGCTCATATAGACCTCAGGCGAACCCATGTCGCGCACAAACTGCACGTTGACGTAGGCATTGCCCTCAAGCCCGGCAGGCACGCGGATATGTTGCACGCTGTTGGTGCTGTCGGCCTTGAACCACTGTTGGGTGTAAACCTTGTCACGCTCGATGGTGATCAAGCCGGCACCGGTGTAAGGCGCGCGGATGCTGATCGCTATCTCATCACCGGTGGCATAGCTGCGTTTATCCAGGCGCAGTTGCAGCTCGGCGTTGCGCTCCAGCGAGCGCGAGGTGTTGCCGCGCCCGGCCACGCTGTAGTCGATCTGGTTGAGCAGGCGGCCATTGGCGTCTTTGACCTGCAGGGTGAAATCACCCGGCGTGCCGGTGTTCAGGGTCTGCTTGGCGCCGTCCTTGGTCATCGTCAGCGGTGAGGCTGGCTGGCTGATGTTCTTGATGCGCGACTCGTATTTGTAGGTGCCGTTGGACTGTTTCACCAGTACCGACACGTAACGGTGTTCGACCACTTCACTGGTCAGGCCATCCACGGCCATCGGCGTGAGGTCCGGCGCGACGGCCAGCCATTGCACCTGACGCGGGGCGTCCTTGGCGACGTACGACAGCGAATCCTGACTTTTCACACCAACCAGATAAGGCGCGGACGACACCAGCAGCGCACTTTGCGCCGCCACGTTGCGGCCACCTTCGGCCTCGAACACTTGGGTCATCACCTGCAGGCGATAGGTGCTGCTCGCAAAGCGTTGCAGGTTGAGGTCGAGTACGGCCTGGCCGTTGTCGTCGGCGGTGGTTTCAGCCAGGTCTTCGGTGCTGGCTTCTTCCAGGGCGTCGTTGAGGCGGAAGCGGTAATCGGGGTAACGGTCAAAGGCCGCGAGCGTCGGGCTCAGGGACATCTTCGCCGTGACGCGTCGGCCGGCTGCCGGCGCGCCGAACAAGTGCATCGCGGTGACTTTGGCCACCACCTGGTCCGGTGGAATCCAGCCCAACACCGGCGTGTCGTGCAGGCTCAGGCTGACCTTCATGCGGTCCGGCTCGAAGTCGCGGACCTTGAAGCTGACACTGCCGAGGTCGGTGCGGGTGTTTTTCTGGCCGATCAGCTGCAACGTCGCGGTGTACTCACCGGCGGGAGCGACTTCACTGCTGGGGAAATCAAAGGTTTCAAAGCCGCTGGTGGACAGTTTGAGCGGCTGGCGAATCACTTCCAGGCCGCGCGGGTCGGTGATTTGCAGTTCAACCGGCAGGCCTTGCAAGGCACCTTTCCAGTCGCCGCTGCGCACGATCATGCCCAGGTGCGCGGTCTCGCCCGGGCGGTACAGGCCACGGTCGGTGAACATATACGCGCTGAGGCGATTAATCGCGCCGTCTTCTTCCAAACCGCCTACATCGAAGCGTGAAAAGTCCAACTGCTGGGACTGACGGGCAATCGGCAGGAACGACTGGTCATTGCCGCGCGTGACTACATACATCAGCGGCGTTTTCTCACGGCGCAGTTCATCCAGCTTGGCGAAATGCGCGTGGCCTTCGGCATCGGTGCGGCCGCTGGCGACCGGCAGACCGTTGCGACCCATGATATCGACTTGTGCATCGGCGACCGGCGAGCCGTTGCCGATGGACTGCACAAACACATCGTGGCTGCCGTCGCTGGAGCGCTTGGCGATGATGCCAAGGTCGGTAACCACGATAAAACGCAGGTCGCTGGTGCTGTTGCGTTCGTACTCGAACGTGCGCTCGGCCGGGTCATCCTGCGGGCTCAGCTTGAGCACGAAAATACCGCGACGGCCGCCATTGGCAGTGAGGTAGTGGCTGAGGTCGACGTTGTCGTAGACGGTTTTCGCCGGGTCATTGGACGACAACGCAATATCCAGCGACTGACGCTCAACCATGCGGTCGAAGTATTCATTGCCGAAATTCGGCCGGGCGAAGCTGCCGCTGCTTTGGTCGACCAAATGCTGCAACTGGTTGGGCAGCAGGCGGGCGATTTCCACATGGGCACCGGGCACGCCACGGGCCATGAAACCCAGGCGTTTTTCACCGTTGAGGCTCAGCAGCGCGCCGTCCGACAGGAACTGCAAGGTGCGTGGGTACGCCGGCATGCTGATCAGCGAAGCGGTAGGGTTTTTCGCCAGATAACCGCCAATGGCTTCCAGGTTGGCGGGCACGCGTACATACAGCGCGCGGCCGGCCGGAGCCTTGAACTTGAACGCATGCAGGGTGTTCAGCGGCTCGACGCTGGGCACGTGGGTCAGGCTGACCTTGGTGCTGCGCGCCAGCATCGCGTCGTCGATGTCGTTGCTGGTGTAAGGGCGCGTGTCGTCTTCAGCCTTGGCCGGCAGCAGCCAGGCCTGGACCTTACCGGCGATGGTGTCATCGGCCACGGCGCTGGAGCTGCTGAACATCAACACCGGTTCCGGTTCGCCGCGCTCGTTGTCGACAAAGCTGACTTCGGCACCGGTAAACGTCAGGCGATAACGGCCGGGCACGGTGACTTCCGCCACCAGTGGCGCGTTGCTGGCATTGCCGCCGTCACGGGCTTTGATGCCTTCATCGAGCTTGGCGCTGACCGGCGTGCTTTCCAGTGGCGTGGCCAGGGCGGCGGAGCGCACGTAAGCATTGAGCTTGAGGTCGTCGAAGGTGATTTCCGGGCGGTTGGGCAGCTGGGCGTCGCGGTAGGCCAGGCCTTTGCCGAGGGTTACCGAGACGCGCTTGCGCAGGTTGTCTTCATCCACCGGGTGGGAAAAGTGGAAGGTCGCCACCAGCTGTTTCAGTGTGGGGTTGGACGGGTCTTGGTACAGCTCGTTTTGCGCCAGGGTGGCGCGGAACGGTTGGGTGGAGAACTGGCTGCTGTATTGGCTGAGCAGCACGCCGTCAGCCAGCAGCTGTTTCTTGGCCAGGTCGAGCGTGTAATGGGCATCCACAGGCCAGTCTTTTTCCGGCACGAACAATAACGTGCGGTCGTCAGACCAACGCCAGGCACCGGCTACAGCGGGTTTAAGGGTAATGCCTTCAGTGACCGGCTTGCCAATGGCCGCCAGCGGAGCCACGGACTCGGCAAAGCGCACCTGCAAGTTATCCACAACCGGAGGCTGCTGGGTGTAATCGGTCAGGTTCGGCTTATGCAGCGAATAACCCACGGTGTGGGGCTGCGGCAAATTCGAATACCAGTGCCAGCCGTAGAAACCAGCAGCGGCCAGCAGCACCAGGCCCAAGACCCCGGCACCCGCCTGGCGCGGATAGGCGCGGGCTTTACTGCCCAGGTTCCCCACGCCACGGCCCGTGGCTCGCAGCCAGGCGGGCGGCTGCCATTGGCCAAAGATGGCACTCACCACAGTCAGTAAAGCACCGAGAATTCGGCGGCTGATCGCTTTCAACGAATCGAACATGGTGAGCATCCCTGGCAAAGTGCGGCCTATCTTACACGCGTCTTTGATACAAAAGATGACGTGAAGTGGTCAGCGTGCTCAGGTGTGTTGCACAAAGGTGAGGCGTACCGCAAAACCGATCGAAAGGTTGGCCGCGAAGCAAGGTTTCGGATTGAGCGGGGGCCTCCCAATACACCACAAAACCCTGTGGGAGCTGGCTTGCCTGCGATGGCGGTGGCACACCAAAAAGTGATGCTGGCTGACACTCCGCTATCGCAGGCAAGCCAGCTCCCACAATTGATGTGTGTTGGGCTTGAGAGAGTGTGTGTGTCTCAAGTCCACCAGTAGCGCACAAGGTGGAAGAAAATCGGCGCGGCGAAGCACACCGAATCCAGGCGATCCAGCATCCCGCCGTGGCCTTCGATCATGTGCCCCCAATCCTTCACGCCCCGGTCGCGCTTGATCGCCGACATCACGATGCCGCCGGCGAAGCCCAGCAGGTTGATCAGCAGCGCGATCAGGAATGACTGCCACGGGTTGAACGGCGTGGTCCACCACAGCGCCGCGCCGATCAGGGACGACAGCAGAATCCCGCCGACAAAGCCTTCCACGGTTTTGGACGGCGACAGGTTGGGCGCGATCTTGTGTTTGCCGAACAGCTTGCCGCACACGTACTGCAGCACGTCCGACAGCTGCACCACGATCACCAGGTAAGCGATCAGCAACAGGTTGCGGCCTTCGTAGCCGGGAATGTCGAGCGTCAGCAGGGCGGGCACGAACGACACGCAGAACACCGCGATCATCAGGCCCCATTGCACCTTCGACGCACGCTCCAGAAAGTGCGTGCTGTCGCCGCCCAGTGAGGCGAGGATCGGCAGCAGCAGGAACACGTACACGGGGATAAAGATCGAGAACAGCCCGTACCAGTCGGCGTAGATCAGCAGGTATTGCAGCGGCAGCGCCAGATAGAACGCCGCCACCAGCGCTGGGTAATCGCTGCGCCGTGTCGGCGTGAGGGTGAGAAATTCGCGCAGGGCGTAGAACGACACCGCGTAGAACAGCAGGATCACCGCGCCAGTGCCGAGCCAGAAGGCGATACCGATCACCACCACCATCACCCACCAGGCATTGATGCGGGCGTTAAGGTTGTCGACCACCGCATTCGGTGTGCCACGGGTGCGCAGTTTGAGGATCAGGCCGATCAGCGAGGCGAGCACCAGGATCGCGCCGATTCCGCCGAACAGCATCAGGGTTTGGCTATCCATGTCAGACATGCTCCGGGGCGAGGGCAAGCAGGGCGTCGCGGGTGCGGGCGAGGAAGGCGGTTTTGTCTTCACCGTCTTCCAATTGCAGCGGCGCGCCAAAACTGGTGGTGCACAGCAACGGCAGCGGCAGTACGCGGCCCTTGGGCATGACCCGGTTGAGGTTGGCGATCCACACCGGAATCAATTCGGCCTGTGGGTAACTTTTTGCCAGGTGATACAGGCCACTTTTGAACGGCAGCAAACCGTCCTCCAGGTTGCGCGTGCCTTCGGGAAATATGATCAAGGAATCGCCGCCTTCCAGCGCGGCGAGCATCGGCTGCAAGGGGTTATCCACAGGGTCTTTACGCTCACGGTCGATCAACACGCCGTTGAACACGCGGTTGATGATGTAGCGGCGCAGTGCGCTTTGGTTCCAGTAATCACTGCCGGCCACCGGGCGCGTGAATTTGCGCAGGTTCTGCGGCAACGACGCCCATAACAAGACGAAATCACCGTGGCTGCTGTGGTTGGCGAAGTAGATGCGCTGCACCGGCACCGGTGCGCAGCCCAGCCACAGGCTGCGGGCGCCGGTGACGGTGCGGGCCATCGAGGTAATCAGGGTGGCGACCACGGGTTCGAACATGGGAATTCCTTATCCGGCGAAAGGTAGCCAAGGGCTGGCGAGGATGACGGCCAGGGTCAGCAGCGCTTGCGCGCCCAGCAACCAGGCTTGTTTACGCAGCAGTTTGAGCGCGCCGCGACGGCGTTCGATCCAGGGTCGGCCGGCGCGTTTGGGCGATTGCAGGCCGAGGCTCTGCAAGGCTTGGTCGAGGTCGGCCGTGCGCTCGGTGTCGCGGGCCAGCAGGGCGAACAGGTCGGCGTCGAAGGCCACGCGCAAGGCCCAGTACTTTTGCAGCAAGCCAAGAATAATCATCCACAGGCTTAGCAGCAGGCACAGGGTCGAAACGCTCGCCAACAGCAACTGAGCGAGGCCAAAGAACACGCCAGCCACGGTCAGGCCTGTGGATAACTGATCCAGCGAACGGCCACGGCGCAGCAGGCTGGCAACAACCTGAAGTTCCATATCAGCGGGCATGGGGCAAACCCTCCAACGCTTTACGGTGAGCAGGATGCAGGACCACTTCGGCCCGTACTGTACGAATAATAGCCAGTGCCTCGTCGACCGTTGCGGCGCGTCCGCTGTGCAGCAGCCACGCGGCGACGGCGGTGGCGCTGCGTGAGTAGCCGAGGGCGCAGCACACCAGCAACGCGCCGTTTGAACGCAGGCGTTCAATGGCTTCGGCGGCTTGCTGGCACTCGGCGGGAGACGGGGCAATCAGGTCCAGCACGGGCACGCATTCATAGGCGCGGCCCTGTGGATTAATCGGCAATTCGGCGCACAGATCGACGATAGCCTTGAAGGAACCTTGCTCGCCGTTGGCAGGAATTCGACCAAGCCAGACGTTATCCACAATTTGGTCAGGCTGTGGATGTTTACGTGTCCACAGCCTGGAATTTATCCACGCGGCCGCCAAATACGGTGCATACAGCCAGCGCGCGGCAGGAGTGAGCCGGCCGTCTTTGCGCTTCTGGAAGCCCGACGCGCCGAGTACAAAGTAGTTCGCCTTGATCAAACCCAAGGAAACCGCTGGCCAAAGCAGCCACAACCACCCGCCGCGCAGCACCAAGGCCAGGATTACCAGCACTAAAGCGCCGAGGCCGTAGCGCATGCCCAGTCGCCATCGTTTTGTGTCCCGCGTCAGCCGTGCATTCAACAGCGGGCATGGATGTTCCACCGGCCACAGCCACACACACAACCAACCGGCCAGGGCGCCTGTGGGTAAGTCGATAAAGTGATGTTGATAAGTGGTCAGCACTGAAATACCGATCAACGCAAACCAGCCATGCACCAGCCAACGCCAAAACCCTTGGGTGTGGCGCTGATACATGACCCACAAAATCACCAGCAGCGCGATATGCAGCGACGGCGCCTGGTTAAAGGGTTTGTCGAACCCGGCCAGCACTGCAAACAGCCAGCCGAATACGCCATCCAGCTCCGGCCGTTCAAAGGTGAAACGCAGCGGCCAGATCAAAAAGCAGCTCACGGCAATGACTTGCGCACTGAGCAGGCGCAACGCGTGTTGTTTCAGCTCATGGCGAGTATTGGGCAGTAGCAGTGAAAACCCGTACAGCAGGTCAATGGACCAGTAGGGCACGATGGTCCAGGCCCAGAACGGCATATGGGTTTCCCAGCCGAACACCAGCGTGCCCACATCGCTGCGCTGGCTGGTGACCCAGGTGGCAAAGCCGTAGGTGCTGAAAAACAGCGGCGCCAACAGCAGTAGCCACAGGACTGCGGGTTTCAATAAACCGGGTTCGCGCATGCTCAGATCTTCTGTGCCAGGGACACGGTGAAAATGCCCCACTCATCCACACGCTGGGTGATTTTGCGAAAGCCCGCCGCCTCGACCAATTGATCCATCTCTGCCTGGCTGCGACGGCGCATTACCCAGGCCTGGCCCTGGCGATGGCTGGTCAACGCGCGGGCGATCAATTCCAGTTGCGGGTGCCACGGCTGGCCGGTGTAGACCAGGTACCCGCCGGGCTCCACCGCTTCGGCAAGACCGGCCAGCGAACCGCCGACCATGCCGTTATCGGCAAACAGCTCATACAGGCCGGACACCACTGCCAGGGTCGGCTTGGGCGTCAGTGCCGCCAAGTCTGCTCTATCAAATGCATCGCCTTTGACGAACTGCGCGATGTCCCCCAGACCTTTTTCACGAATCAGCGCGCCGCCGTCACGCACGTTGATGTCGCTGTAGTCGCGCAGCAGGATCGATTCCGGCAGCGGCGAAACGCCTTGCAAGGCTTCAAGAATGTAGCGCCCGTGGCCGGCGGCGATATCGACGATGCGCACCTCGCGATGTTCATCGCGCAACCTGGCCATGGCCAGCCGTAGCAGTTCCTCGACGTTCAGCTTGCGCTGGCGAATGCCGCGCCAGCCGATGGAGTTGAGGTAGTTGGTGTCGATCATCCGCCCCAAGCCGCCCTTGCCGGTGGGCGTGTTGCGGTACACGTAGTCCAGGGTGCTGCCGGAGTCGAAGCCGGTGTCGAAACCCAGTTTCACCCCGTCCGACAGGTTCTTGCCCAGGCCCATGCTGGCGCGGGTGATGCGCCAGTACAGGTCGCGCAGGGAATTACGCGGCAGCGGCGCGGCGAGGGCTTCGGATTCGGCGCACGTGGCGCCGAGTTTGTCGGCGTCGAGCAGGGCCGCGCGGTCCAGCGGATGGGCGAAGTTCTGCAGGATAAAACGCCGAGCGCTGCTTACGGCCGTGGCGCGGTCGCGCTCGCCGAGGGTGTCGTGGAAAAAACCGGGCAGGATGTGCAGCTCTTTTTTCAGGCTGCCAAGCCGGTCGAAAAATTGCTGCTGGGGTTTGCGGTGCACCACGAAGTCGGAGCCGGAGATGAGCAATTGCGTCGGCACCTGGATCGCCTGGGCATCGGCGACTACCCGGTCGGCGGCTTCGTACAAACCGAGCAGCACATTCACCGAAATCGCTTTGGTGATCAGCGGGTCGCTGTCGTAGGACGCGACGCGCTCAGGGTCATGGCTGAGGAACTTGGCCTTGACGTAGCTGTTGACGAAAAAGTTGCCGCGAAACTTGCGCATCAACGCCAGCCCGGGCCGGGCGAAGGGCACGTACAGCTTGACCTTGAACGCCGGGGAGGCGAGCACCAGCGCGCGGATTTTTGGCGCGTAGTCGTGTACCCAAGTGGCCGCGATCACCGCGCCGACGCTTTGGGCGATAACGGCGAAGTTTTGTTCTTCTATGCCGTAAGTGGCGCCGATGTGTTCGCAGAAGGTCTGCACGTCGCGGGCGCTGGTGGCGAAGCTTGGGCTGTCACCGCGGGCGCCCGGCGATTGGCCGTGGCCACGGGCGTCCCAGGCAAAGAAATCGAATTGCGGCAGGTCGAGTTCATCGACCAGGTGGGCAATACGGCCCGAATGCTCATGGCCGCGATGGAACAGCAGGATCGCCTTGCGCGGCTCGTCGCCCGCAGGCGCAGTGGCCGGCCAGTGTCGATAAAAAAGCTCGACGCCATCATGGGTACTGAAGGTGTGCTCTTGCTGTTCGCGCATCGCAAAAATCCTTATGCAATCGGAGAGGTTTCTTGTTGTTCTTTGAGGCCCTGACGCACGCGGTTGACCAAGGTGTAGGCGAGCAGGGCAGCGACCAGCCACATCACCGCATCGACCCAGCCCGCGCCGAGCCAGCCCAACGCCACGCCAGTGGCGAGTACACCGAGCACGAACGCACGATCACTTTTGCCCATCGGCCCGTCATAGCGCCGTGAGGCACCCACCATCGGCCCCAGTACACCGGCGTATTCGCTGAACACGGCGAGCAACGCCACCAGCAGCACCGGCGCCAGGCTCACGCCCGGAATCAGCGCAAAGGGCAGGATCAAGGCGCTGTCGGCGATCACGTCACACAGTTCATTGAGGTAGGCGCCCAGGCGCGATTGCTGGCCGAAGTCGCGTGCGAGCATGCCGTCGATGGCATTGAGGGCCATGCGCAGGATCATCCACAGCGGGATCAGCGCAAACAGCCAGAGGTGTTGGGCAAAGCAGGCGATCAGCAGGCCGACCAGCAAGGAAACGACGCCGGCCAGCACGGTAATCTGGTTGGCGGTGGTGCCATTGTCGTATAGACGCTGCACAAGAGGGCGCAGCAGGTTCTGAAAACGCGGTTTTAGCTGGTAGATCGAAATCATGACGCTTCCTTGTCCTTGGGCCCGCGAAAAACTGTTTTGGAGTGTGCCGATTAATCTGTGCCTGCACCAGTGATGGCTTGTGTTTCTGGGGGTTTAATCACTTTCCAGAGAGCACCACAGAATAAATGTGGGAGCTGGCTTGCCTGCGATGGCGGTGTATCAGGCCAACCATCAAAAACTGGCAGACCGCTATCTCGGGCAAGCCTGCTCCCACCGGGGATTTGCGCTGTTTTCGGACAAAAATTTCACGCTGCGTGTTATATCGTAACCAATTGTGTGTAGCGGACGTTAAGTGGATGCAAGTGGATCTGGAAGCTGACGGCGCTTCGGTTGAAGGCCTTCCGCGTTTTCAACAAGGGTTGTTCCATGCCCGCCGATTGCGCCAGGCGGGCATCAGCCTGACGGCCCTGGCCTTGGCCGGTTGGGTGCTGGCGCTGTTCGTGGCACTGTTTGCGCCGTTGTCGATTTGGCCGGTGGTGCTGATCAATTGCGCGTCGGCCTTGCTGGTGCTGGTGGCCGGGTTGCAGTCGGCGTGGTGGGTGGCGGATTGGCGCGCCCAGGCGCTGGAAACGCCCACGGCTGAACTGATCGAAGCTCCCGACGAAGAGGTTGGCGCGCTTGCACGGGCGATCAATCGGTTTGGCAGCGGTGTGCTGGCACAGATTGGCGCGCCAGTGGTGTGGCTGTGCGGCTGGTCGTTGCTGGCGCTGATCAGCATCATCGAATTCTGGAACCTGGCCTTGCCCGCCGCGGCGGTGGGGCAATCGGCGAGCATCGGCGCGGCGGTGGCCCTGGCGTTGGCCTTTGGCTTGCTGGTGTTCGAGCGCCGCTTGGCCCAGGAAACCGCCGCGCAATGGCCGGAAGCGTCACAGCTGGCGCAGTTGAGCCGCGTGGCGATTATCAGCCTGGTGGTCAGTGCGATCTGCCTGCTGTTTGCCGGTGCCGAATCCGTGTGGCCGCTGCGTCTGGCTGTGTTGACGGGGCTGTTGCCCGCGCTGGTGGCGCTGGAGTTTCTGCTAAGGGGCGTGCTGTCACTGTTCAGCCCGCGCCAGCCGCGCCTCGAACCGCGCTTGATGGCGCAAAGCTTTATCGCGGGCCTGCTGCGTTGGCCACCACAACCCTTGCTGGCGTTGCAGCACGAATTGCACAACCGCTTTGGCATCGATCTGCGTCAGATCTGGGCGTTTACCTACATGCGTCGGGCGTTTTTGCCGGTGCTGCTGGTGGTGCTGGCGGTAGGCTGGGCGCTGACCGGCGTGCACGAAGTGCCCCTGCAAGGCCGTGGGATTTATGAGCGCTTCGGCAAACCCGTGCAGGTTTTCGGGCCTGGCTTGCATGCAGGGTTGCCTTGGCCATTGGGGCGCGTGCTGAGCGTGGAAAACGGCGTGGTGCATGAACTGGCGACCAGCGTCAGCGAGGCCGCCGCACCGCAGTTGGCCTCTGCGGAAGGCCCGGCGCCGCTCATCGCCAACCGCTTGTGGGACGCCAGCCATGTGAATGACAAGTCCCAAGTGATCGCCAGCAGCAGCGGCGACAAGCAGAGCTTCCAGATCGTCAATATGGATGTGCGTTTCGTCTACCGCATCGGCCTGACGGACAAGGCTGCGCTGGCCGCCACCTATAACAGCGCGGATATACCGACGCTGATTCGCAGCACCGCCAGCCGCATCCTTGTGCATGACTTTGCTTCGCGTACCCTCGACGAATTGCTCGGTGAGCAACGTACCAGCCTCGCCGATGAAGTGGGTCGCGCCGTGCAGGCAGACCTGCAAAAGCTCGACAGCGGCGTGGAGATTTTGGCCACGGTCGTAGAAGCGATTCACCCACCCGCCGGTGCCGCCAACGCTTATCACGGTGTGCAGGCGGCACAAATTGGCGCCCAGGCGCTGATCTCCCGCGAACGCGGGGCTGCCAGCGAGCAAACCAACCAGGCGTTGTTGCAAGCCAGCACTGCTCGCGATCAGGCGGTGGCCACTGCCCGTGAAGTGAACGCGGGTGCCCAGGCGGCCGACCTGCGTTTTACCGCCGAACAAAAAGCCTACGCCACTGCGGGTCGTGCCTTTGTGCTGGAACAGTACCTGGGCCAACTCAGCCAAGGCCTGGCCCACGCCAAGCTGCTTATTCTGGATCACCGCCTGGGCGCCGATGGCGCGCCGACGATCGATCTGCGTTCTTTTACTTTGCCGGCCGACCCGATGGCGCCGCGTAAAGCCGTTCAATAAGGAGTCTGTCTGTTGAGCGCTCATTCTCACGATCACGGTCATCACCATCATCATGGCCACCACCATCACCATCATGGCGACGAACAGGCTGCTGGCCCATTCCCATGGCGGCGCATGGCCTGGGCGGTATTGCTGGTGTTGTTTGCCGTTGCTGCGGCGAGCCTGGTGCAGGTGCGCTCCGGTGAAGCCACGGTGATTACCCGCTTCGGCAACCCGGCGCGGGTACTGCTGGAGCCGGGCCTGGGCTGGCGCTGGCCGGCGCCGTTCGAAGCGGCGATCCCGGTGGACTTGCGCCTGCGCACCACCTCCAGCGGTTTGCAGGATGTGGGCACCCGCGATGGCCTGCGCATCATCGTGCAGGCCTACGTGGCGTGGCAGGTGCAAGGCGATGCCGACAATGTGCAGCGCTTTATGCGTGCGGTGCAGAACCAGCCTGATGAAGCGGCGCGGCAGATTCGCACCTTCGTCGGCTCGGCGCTGGAAACCACCGCTGCCAGCTTCGACCTGTCCAGCCTGATCAACACCGACGCCAGCCAGGTGCGCATTGCTGATTTTGAAGCACAGCTGCGCCAACAGATTGATCAACAATTGCTCATTACCTATGGCGTACGCGTGGCGCAAGTGGGCGTCGAACGCCTGACCTTGCCTTCCGTCACCCTGACCGCCACCGTCGACCGCATGCGCGCCGAGCGCGAAACCATCGCCACTGAACGCACCGCCGTGGGCAAGCGGGAAGCGGCGCAGATTCGCTCCGCTGCCGAGCGGGATGCGCGCATCGTGCAAGCCGATGCCACGGTGAAAGCCGCCGATATCGAAGCCCAGTCGCGGGTTGAGGCGGCGCAGATTTACGGGCGTGCCTACGCCGGCAACCCGCAACTGTACAACCTGCTGCGCTCGCTCGATACCTTGGGTACCGTGGTCACGCCGGGCACCAAGATCATCCTGCGCACCGATGCTGCACCGTTCCGTGCACTGGTAGACGGGCCTAAGGACGTTCAGCCATGACCGAGCGTGACGGCCCGGACAGCCCGTGGATCCAGGCCGGGCGTCTGACCTTCCTGGCGTTGTACGCGGTGACGGTATTGGCGGCGTTGGCCTGGGCGTTTTCGAATGTGCGCCAGATCGACCCGCAGAACCGCGCCGTGGTGTTGCACTTCGGCGCGCTTGACCGCATCCAGAACGCCGGGCTTTTGCTTGCGTGGCCGCAGCCCTTCGAGCAAGTGGTGCTGTTGCCGGCGGCGGACCGTGTGATCGAGCGGCGAGTGGAGAACTTGTTGCGCTCCGAGGCGGCGATCCAGGCCGACCGCGTGGCCAGTTTTGCCACGCCCTTGAGTGACGCGCTGGCCGGTTCCGGTTATTTGCTGACGGGCGATGCCGGCGTGGTGCAGTTGGATGTGCGGGTGTTTTATAAGGTCACCGAGCCTTACGCGTTTGTGTTGCAGGGCGAGCACGTGCTGCCGGCCCTGGATCGGCTGGTGACGCGCAGCGCGGTGGCCCTGACCGCCGCGCGCGACCTGGACACGATTCTGGTGGCGCGCCCTGAACTGATCGGCACCGACAACGGTGCCGCCGAGCGCCGTGAGCGCCTGCGCGGTGATCTGGTGCAAGGCATCAATAAACGCCTGGCGCAGCTGGCTTCGACGGGGTTGGGCTTGGGCATCGAAGTCACTCGCGTCGACGTGCAATCAAGTCTGCCAGGCCCGGCCGTCAATGCTTTTAACGCCGTGCTGACGGCCAGCCAGCAGGCCGACAAAGCCGTGGCCAATGCGCGCACCGAAGCGGAAAAGCTCACCCAGACCGCCAACCAGGAAGCCGATCGGCTGGTGCAGGTTGCCCACGCCCAGGCCAGTGAACGCTTGGCCAACGCCCAGGCGCAAACCGCGACCGTCGCCAGCCTGGCTCAAGTCAAAGACCCTGGCTTGTTGCTGCGTCTTTATCGCGAGCGCTTGCCGAAGATTCTGGGCCAGGCAGGTTCTGTGACCACCGTCGACCCTAAAGACGACTCCCGCTTGATCATTCAGGGAGCCGAGCAATGAGCGCACCCATGTTGACCTCCGCCGAGCAGCGCAGCGCTGCCCGGCAATTGACCCTGGCCATGCTGGCTCTGGGTTTACTTGTGCTCGGCCTGGTCTGGCGCTGGCTCGCGCCGGACCAGACCGGTGTCAGCCAATTACTCCTCGGCGTGGCGTCCTTGCTGGTGGCCGTGCCGGTGATGCGCTCGGCCTGGTACAGCCTGCGTTACCCAAGCCTGCATGGCATCACTGACCAATTGATCGCCCTGGCGATGCTCGGTGCCTGGGCCACCGGTGATCTGCTGACCGCCGCGTTGTTGCCGATCATCATGATCTTCGGCCATGTGCTGGAAGAGCGCAGCGTGATCGGCTCTCAGGAAGCGATTCACGCCCTGGGCAAACTGACCCGCAGCCATGCGCGGTTGGTGCAGGCCGATGGCAGCATTATTGAAGTGGATAACGGCACGCTGAACACCGGCGACATTGTCGAAGTGCGCGCCGGTGATCGCGTGCCCGCCGACGGCGTGGTGCTGTCGGGCCAGGCGAGCCTGGACACGGCGCCTATCACCGGTGAGTCGGTGCCGCTGGAAGCGAGCGTCGGTGTGCAGGTGTTTGGCGGTGCGATCAACCTGGATGGGTTGCTGCGCTTGCAGGTGACCCGCACCGGCGATGAATCGACCTTGGGCAAGGTCATCGCCCTGATGCAAAACGCTGAACGCTCCAAGCCACCGATCACGCGGCTGCTGGAGCGTTACGCCGGTAGCTATATGGTGCTGGTATTGCTGCTGGCGGCGGTGACCTGGTTTGTCACCAATGACGCTCAGGCAATGTTGGCGGTGTTGGTGGCGGCGTGCCCGTGTGCCCTGGTGTTGTCGGCGCCGGCCACAGCGATTGCCGGGATTGCGGTGGCGGCGCGCCATGGGATTTTGATTCGCAGCTCGGCGTTTCTGGAGGAGTTGGCGGACCTGACCTCGTTGGTGGTCGACAAGACCGGCACGCTCACCTTCGGCACGCTGCGTTTGCAGTCCATTGAAACCACAGCGCCGGATCGGCAGGTGTTGTTGAATCTTGCCGCCAGCCTGGGTTCGGCCAGCAGTCACCCGGTCAGCCGTGCGCTGGCCGGTTTGGCCACGCAAGAGCAAATGCTGGTGCTGACGGATATTCACGAACGCCAGGGGCTTGGCGTCGTGGCGCAAACCGGGCAGGGCGAGGCGGCGCTGGGGCGACCGGAGTTGTTCGAGCAGTTGGGTATTGTCACGACGACAGTCCCGAACCATGACGGCCCGATTGCCGGGCTGGCCTTGAACGGGCAGTTCCTGGCCTGGCTGTTGCTGGCGGACAGCGTCAAGCCGGAAGCACGCCAAGCGCTGCAAGAGCTGCGCGACCTCGGTTTGGGCCGTCAACTATTGCTGACCGGCGACCGTCAAAGTGTCGCCGACAGCCTGGCGCTCGACGTAGGCATCAGCGACGTCGAAGCGCAGGCCTTGCCGGAAGATAAGCTCAACCGCGTGCTGGGGGAAATTGGCAGCGGTTTCCGGCCGATGGTCGTCGGTGATGGCATTAACGATTCCCTGGCGCTCAAGGCGGGTGTGGTCGGTGTCGCCATGGGCGCCGGCGGGGCGGACATCGCCCTGGCATCGGCGGACGTGGTGTTGATCGGCAGCGATCTGCGTCGCCTTGGCACCTGTGTGCGCTTGAGCCGCCAGTGCCGACATACGTTGCAGGTCAACGTGATCATCGGCCTCGGCTGGACGCTGGCCATCGTGGTGTTTGCTGCTTTTGGCTGGCTGGGCGCAGCAGGCGCAATGATCGCGGCGGTGTTGCATAACCTCAGCACCCTGCTGGTATTGGGTAATGCCGGGCGTTTGCTACGCTTCCAGGAGCCGCTTTTGAAGCTGGATGAATAATTTTCAGAAATATTTGCACACAGCTGTAACGCCAGTGATGGACCTCACTCTAGTGGTATGTCGAGACTGAACAATCCGTTCAGACCGATTCCACTACCGATCATGAGGAATACAAAAATGAACTTCAAATCCGCTGCTGCTGGTGCCGCCCTCGCAATGGCCGCCGCTACCATGTTTGCTGGTGTTGTCACTCAGGCTCAAGCCGCTGACACCGCTGTGCACTGCTACGGCATCAACGCTTGCAAAGGCCAGAACGATTGCAAAACCAAGGACCACGCTTGCAAAGGTCAAGGTTCGTGCAAAGGTCAGGGCTTCAAGGCTATGGCCAGTGCAGACGCTTGCACCAAGGCTGGTGGCAAAGTCGGCGAATAACCGGCAACGGGTGCAACCGCAGCGGACGCCCCCCGCCGCTGCGGGCACTTTGCCCAGGAGTGTGTGATGTCCGCTTCCCTTACAAGTCTGGGTTACGGCCTGGGTTTACGCAGTGAGTACTACCAGCAGATCCTTGAACAGTCGCCGGCCGTGGATTGGTTCGAAGTGATCTCCGAGAATTATCTGGTCCAGGGCGGTAAAGCCTTGTACTACCTGGACGCGATAGCCGAGCGTTATCCCCTGGTGATGCACGGTGTGTCCCTGTCCATCGGTGGGCCGCATGCCCTCGATAGCGATTACCTGAAACAAATCAAACAACTTGCCGAGCGCATTCAGCCCGCGTGGATCTCCGATCACCTGTGCTGGAGCCGCGGCAGTGCCCATCAGTTGCACGATTTGCTGCCGCTGCCTTACACCGAAGAAAGCCTTTACCACGTGGCTGCCCGCGTGCGCCAAGTGCAGGATGTGTTGCAGCGCCCATTGGTACTGGAAAACGTCTCCAGCTATGTGCGCTCCAAGGCCGATGAATTTACCGAGTGGGAATTCCTCAATGCCCTGGCCCATCTGACCGGGTGCCAGCTGCTGCTGGACGTGAACAACGTGTATGTCAGCTCGCGCAACCACGGGTTTGATGCCTGGACCTTTATCCGTAGTTTGCCGCCCGAGAGTATCCGCCAGCTGCATTTGGCCGGGCATATGGACTACGGCGACTATGTGGTCGATACCCATGACCATCCAGTGTGCGACCCGGTTTGGGCGCTTTATCAGCAGACGCTTGAGCATCTGGGGCCGGTGTCGACCTTGCTGGAACGCGATGACCATTTCCCACCGTTCGAAGAACTGCTCACCGAGTTGAGCAAGGCCCGTGAACTGGGCGCGACCGCCTTGGCCCGGAGGTCGTTATGCGCTTGACCGATTGGCAGTTGGCTTTTGAGCAGCACTTGTTATCTGAAGACTCAGCCGCCAACAGTGGCTTCGCCGCGACCTTGCTGGGTGGGCCGACCCTGGATGTGGACACGGGCCTGGCGATTTATCACAACGCCTACCTGTCGCGCTTGCAGGAAGTACTGCGCCATGACTTCGGTGCCATTTGGTATTGGCTCGGCGATGATGAGTTCGCATTACTGACAGAAGCCTATTTGCGCCGATATCCCTCCGCCCATTACAGCCTGCGTTGGCTGGGGGAGCGGTTCCCGGCGTTTATCGTTGAGCACCTGGTGGCTGAGCAGAGCGCGCCGCTGGCTGAGCTGGCGCGGTTGGAATGGGCGTTTACCCTGGCGTTTGATGCCCCGCAGGGTGAGCCGCTGGCCCTTGCTGATATGGCGCAATTGGCGCCTGAAGACTGGCCTGGGTTGCAGGTGAACCTGGCACCTTCGGTGCAGCAGATGCTGTGTCACTTCAATACCGTGGCAATCTGGCGGGCGAGCAAGGATGAGTCGGACTTTCCCGACAGCCACGCGTTGGAGCTGGCGCAGATTTGCCTGGTATGGCGCCACCAGAACGTATGCCATTACCGCAGCCTGGAGCCAGCGGAAGCCAGTGCCTTGGCGGGAATGGTGACCACCGGCTGGAATTTTTCAGAACTGTGCGAAGCGCTGGTAGTCACTTATGCAGAGGGTGCGCCACTGCAGGCGGTGACATGGCTGAAACAGTGGATTCAGGACGGTTTGCTCGAGCGCCGAGCCCCATAGAAGAAGGCTATTAAATCGATAGCCTCCTACTTTGTCTTCTGATGGTCTACCCTCATTCCAGACGTCTGAAACAAGGGGGGACTACTCATGCTCGCGCAACTTCCACCGGCCTTACAGAATCTTCAGCTACCGCTGCGTCTTCGACTCTGGGACGGCCATGAATTCAACTTGGGCCCCGAGCCCAGTGTGACCATCGTGGTGAAGGACCCCACGGTCGTGTCCAAGCTGACTCATCCAACGCTCGATGCTTTGGGCGAAGCCTTCGTCGAGGGCAAGTTGGAACTGGAAGGCTCCATCTCCGAGGTTATCCGGGTATGTGACGAGTTGAGTCACGCCCTGATCGATGACGACGAGGGGAGTCATCCGGTGCGCTCGATCCACGACAAGGCTACAGACGCAGCGGCTATTTCCTACCATTACGACCTGTCCAACGAGTTCTACCAGCTATGGCTGGACCAGGACATGGCGTATTCCTGCGGGTATTTCGAAACCGGCAGCGAATCCATCGACCAGGCCCAACAAGATAAATTTCGCCATCTGTGCCGCAAGTTGCGGCTGCAGCCGGGTGAGTATTTGCTCGATGTAGGCTGTGGCTGGGGCGGCCTGGCGCGGTTTGCGGCGCGCGAGTTCGGAGTCAAAGTGTTTGGCATTACCTTGAGCAAGGAGCAGCTGGCGCTGGCTCGGGAACGGGTTAAGGCTGAAGGGCTGGAAGATCAGGTCGACCTGCAACTGCTCGACTATCGCGACCTGCCGCAAGACGGTCGCTTCGACAAAGTAGTGAGCGTGGGCATGTTCGAGCACGTCGGCCACGCCAACCTGGCGGAGTATTGCAAGACGCTGTTTGGCGCGGTACGCGAAGGCGGCCTGGTGATGAACCACGGCATCACCGCCAAGCACACCGACGGTCGACCTGTGGGGCGTGGCGCCGGGGAGTTTATCGAGCGTTACGTATTCCCCAACGGCGAGCTGCCGCACCTGGCGATGATGACTGCCGAAATCAGCGAAGTCGGGCTGGAGGTGGTCGACGTCGAAAGCCTGCGCCTGCACTACGCGCGCACCCTGGACCACTGGAGCGAGCGCCTGGAAGACAACCTCGAAGCGGCGGCGAAGATGGTGCCGGAGCAGGCATTGCGGATCTGGCGGCTGTACCTGGCCGGTTGCGCGTATGCGTTTGCGCGGGGCTGGATCAATTTGCATCAGATATTGGCGGTGAAGCCTCACGCCGATGGCAGCCATGAACTGCCGTGGACGCGGGAAGATATTTACCGCTGATTCAGACGCACTGAAGATCTAAAACTGTGGGAGCTGGCTTGCCTGCTCCCACAGTTGTATGGTGTTGTTGCTTAGAGGATGGGTGAAATAAGCCGCGCCACCCGCATGCCCAGCTGTTGCAGGCGCCGAGTCTCGCGGCTTTCTTCCTGGCTGACTTCATGGGCAAGGGCGAAGTCGTCCAGCAGCATCTGCTCCACTTCGCTGGCAAACGCCTCGTCCACCGTCAGCAACATCACTTCAAAATTCAGCCGGAACGAACGGTTGTCCATGTTCGCACTGCCGATGGCGCTGATTTCGCTGTCCACCAACACGACCTTCTGATGCAAAAAGCCTGGCTTGTAGCGGAACACCCGCACGCCTGCGCGTACCGCTTCGATCGCATAAAGGCTGGACGCGGCGTAGACGATGCGATGGTCTGGGCGCGATGGCAGTAACAGGCGCACGTCGACTCCGCGCAGCACGGCCAGGCGCAAGGCCGAGAACACTGCTTCATCGGGGATGAAATACGGGCTGGTGATCCACACGCGCTCGGTGGCCGCATGAATGGCTTCGACAAAAAACAGCGAACACGTTTCATACGGATCAGCCGGGCCGCTGGCGAGTAATTGGCAGAGCACGCCGTCTTCGGGGTAAGTGTCCGGCAAAATCAGCGGTGGCAATTCGCGCGCCGCCCAGAACCAGTCTTCGGCAAACGACTCCTGCAGGCACGCCACCACTGGGCCGGTGACCTGCACATGGGTGTCGCGCCACGGTGCCAGCGGCGGCTTTTTGCCCAGGTATTCATCGCCGACGTTGTGCCCGCCGACAAAGCCGGTAATGCCGTCCACCACCACGATTTTGCGATGGTTGCGAAAGTTGACCTGGAAACGGTTGAGCCAGCCGCTGCGGGTGGCGAACGCTTTGACTTTGACCCCAGCGTCGCGCAGCGATTGCACATAACGGTGGGGCAGGGCGTGGCTGCCGATGCGGTCGTAGAGCACGTGAATGTCTACACCTTCGGCAGCTTTTTCCTTCAGCAGTGCATGCAGCTGTCTGCCAAGCTCGTCGTCATGAATGATGAAAAACTGGAACAGCACCGCAGTTTTGGCATTGCGAATGGCGTCGAAAATCGCGCTGAAAGTGGCCTCACCATTGATCAGCAAACGCACTTCATTATTGGCCAGGCACGGCATGCGTCCCAGTTTGGGCATGGCGCGCAAGGAACCGTAGGCGCTGGAGTTGCGCGCGGCCAGGGCTTCATCGACCCAGGGGCGCCAGTTCAGCTCGGTGATGGCGGTGTGCATTTCCTGGTTGGCCTGCCGACGTGCCTGGATGTACGCGTCGAAGGTGCTGCGGCCGAAGATCAGGTATGGGATCAGCGTCAGGTAAGGCATGAACATCAGCGACAAGGCCCAGGCGATCGAGCCTTGGGCGGTCCTGACCGTCAGTACCGCGTGGATCGCGGCCAGCGTCCCGAGAAAGTGCAGCGTGGCAATGAAGTAGGCGAGCAGGTGCGGGCCAAAAAAATCCATGAACGACATCACTCCAGGCAATCGAGTGCCTAACAGACCATGTTCCACGGCGAATGTCGCTATTTTATTTGCCGTGCAACACTGGCGGCTTTGCGGCGTCTAACGCCCACAATTACCCAGGAGTTACCCGATGAATGCTCGTCTGCTTGGTTTGGCCATGGTTGTTGGATTGACGCTGCCCGTGGCGGCTCAGGCGCAGATGCTGGCGCCGGGCTTGTGGGAATTGACCACCAGCAATATGAAAGTCGATAACCAGGATTTGCCGGACCTGTCGCTGATCCTCGGTCAGCTCAAGCAACAGATGACCCCGGAGCAGCGTGCGATGCTGGAAAAACAGGGCATCACCATGGCCGGTAAAGGCGTGCAGGTATGCCTGACGCCTGCCCAGGTCGCCTCTGATTCTATCCCGCTGACCGACCCGCAATCGGGCTGCAAACAGGAAGTGACCGACAAGACCGGCAACCAATGGAAATTCCGTTTCAGTTGCCCGAAAGCCCAGGGCACTGGCGTTGCAACCTTCCAAAGCCAACAGGAATTCACTACCAAGGTAAACGGTACTTTCAATGCCACCGGCGTCCAGCAGAAGGGCAGTCTGGACACCCACGCCCAGTGGCTGGGCAACGATTGCGGTACGGTAAAACCCCGCGCTTAAGCTGTGGGAGTTGGCTTGATCGCAGCACAGGTGCACAACTATTGAAGGTTGCCACCTTCTCTGTGGCGAGGGAGCTCGCTCCCGCTGGGCCGCGAAGAGGCCCCTGCTCTTTGCTTTAAAAGCATGGGACTGCTGCGCAGTCCAACGGGAGCAAGCTCCCTCGCCACAGGTTACTTTTTACCCTTCAGCCTTCTTGACTGAATGGTATTAGGGCAAGCCCGCTGGCGTCGGTCAGCGCAGAAAATGCAAGGGCAAGCCCTGGCAGCTGTCGACCACCTGGCCGTTGTGCCACGCCAGGTGGCCAGACACCAGCGTGGTGCTCACGCTGTGGCGAAAGCTGCGTTCGGCGAAGGGTGTCCAGCCACAGCGGGCGAGGATCGGCTGGCTGCTCACCGGTTTGCCTTCGGGCTCGGGTTTGATCAGCACCAGGTCGGCCCAATAGCCTTCACGCAAGTAACCACGGTCCGGGATGGCGAATAAATCGGCCACCCGGTGACTGGTTTTTGCCACCAGCGTGGCCAGAGGCAAATGCCCGTCGATGACCAATTCCAATAACGCCGGCAACGCGTGCTGCACCAGCGGCAACCCGGACGGCGCTTCACGATAGCCCAACTGTTTTTGCGCCCAGGTATGCGGCGCATGGTCAGTGCCAATCACATCCAGACGATCACTCAACAAGGCCAGGCGCAACGCGTCGCGGTCGGCGCGGGTCTTGATCGCCGGGTTGCATTTAATCTGGTGGCCGAGGCGATGGTAGTCGCGGTCATCGAACAGCAGGTGGTGCAGGCAGACTTCGGCAGTGATGCGCTTTTCGGCCAAGGGTTTGTCTTCGAACAATGCCAGTTCGCGGGCACTGGTCAGGTGCAGCACATGCAGGCGCGTGCCATGGCGCTTGGCCAATTCCACGGCAAGGGACGACGAGCGATAACAGGCTTCGGCATCGCGGATCAGCGGGTGGGCGACCGCAGGGATGTGCTCGCCGAAACGCTCGCGCAGGCGTTGCTCATTGGCCAGGATGCTCGGTGTGTGTTCGCAGTGGGCGAGCAGGATGGTCGGCACTTGCGCAAACAGCCGCTCCAGAATCCGTGGGTCGTCCACCAGCATATTGCCGGTGGAGGCGCCCATGAACACTTTGACCCCGGCCACTGCACGCGGGTCGAGGGCGGCGACGACGTCGAGGTTGTCGTTGCTCACGCCAAAGTGAAAGCCGTAGTTGGCGACCGAATGCAGCGCAGCGCGACGCTTTTTATCGGCCAGTGCTTCCAGATTCAGCGTGGCCGGGTTGGTGTTGGGCATATCCATGAAGCTGGTGATGCCACCGGCCACTGCCGCGCGGGATTCGCTGTAGAAGCTGCCTTTGTCCGGCGCGCCGGGTTCGCGAAAGTGTACCTGGTCGTCGATCATGCCCGGCAGCAGCCATTGGCCTTGGGCGTCGATTTCCACTGGCTCGTTGTAGCCTTCAAGGCTGCCGGCAATCTTCTCGATGCGGCCATTGGCGACCAGCACATCGGCGTCGAATTCCTGGCCTTCATTGACGAGGCGGGCGTTGCGGATCAGCAGGCGGCTCATGGTTCAGAACTCGTTTTGCAGGGCTTTGTAACCACGGACCAGGTCGACGTTGGTACGCGCGACGTCTTCGGAAAACTCCGAGGCGCTGACGCTCACCGGCGGGAATTGCGACAAGTCGGTATTGGGGCCGATGCGGGTGGTGGAGGGCACGTAGAAGGCGGCGGGCAAGTCGCGCCCATCGACCACCGAGTTGTGGCGCACCACACAGCCATCGCCGACGGCGCAGTTGAACAGCACGCTGTTGAAGCCGATGAAAACGCGGTCGCCCACGGTGCACGGGCCGTGGACGATGGAGCGATGCGCGATAGACGTAAACTCGCCAATCGTCACCGCCGCGCCGGACTTGGAGTGGATCACCACGCCGTCCTGGATATTGGAATTGGCGCCGATGGTGATCGGGTCCATGTCGCCGGTGGCGTCGACTTCGTCGGCGCGGATCACGGCGTAGGGGCCGACGAACACGTTCTCGCCGATGATGACCTTGCCGCAGATGATCGCGGTCTTGTCGACGTAGGCCGACTCGGCAATCACCGGCAGGTCGCCGGAGGGGTTTTTGCGGATCATGCAACAGGCTCCGTAATAATGTGAACGTGGTCGCCCACAATGGCGTTGTAGAAACAGGTCGGCCGCCCGGTGTGGCAGGCCGGGCCTTGCTGGTCGACGATCAGCAGCACGGCGTCGCCATCACAATCCAGGCGCGCCTCAATCAACTGTTGCCAGTGGCCGGAGCTTTCGCCTTTGCGCCACAGTTGCTGGCGCGAGCGCGACCAGTAGCAGACGTGCCCGCTGGCCAGGGTTTCGCTGAGCGCCTGGCGATTCATCCAGGCCAGCATCAGCACGGCGCCGCTGCCGTGTTGCTGGGCGATGGCGGCAATCAGGCCATCGCTGTTCCACGGCAGGGCGTCGAGCACGGGTTCGAGTGGAAAGCGGCTGCCAAGGGCAGCCTCTTCCAGGTCGAGCATGCTCAGGGTCATGGCTTGCTCAGGGCGGCGCACAAGGTGTTGAGGTTGTACTCGAACAGCCCGGTGAACGTGCTGGCCGGGCCTTCGGCGGCGAGGGCGTCGGAGTACAGCGTGCCGCCGATTTGCGCGCCGCTTTCGTCAGCGATCTGCTTGAGCAGGCGCGAGTCCTTGATGTTTTCCATGAACACGGCTTTGACCTTGTCCTTGCGGATCTGGGTGATCAGCGCAGCGACTTCGGCGGCCGAAGGTTCGCGTTCGGTCGACAGACCTTGTGGTGCCAGGAACTGAATGCCATAGGCCTGGCCCAGGTAACCAAAGGCGTCATGGGAGGTGACGATGCGACGGTTGCCGGCGGGCAGCGCGCCGAACTTGGTCTTGGCTTCGGCCAGCAAGCGGTAGATTTCTTTCAGGTAGGTCTGGCTGTTATGCAGGTAGTCGGCCTTGTTGGCCGGGTCGGCTGCCACCAGTGCCTTGGTGATGTTGTTCACATAGATTTCGGCGTTGGCCAGGTTGTGCCAGGCGTGCGGGTCCGGAATGGTTTCGCCGTCTTCTTCCATGGTGTGGGAAATCACGCCTTTGCTGGCGGTGACCACAGTAGCTTTGGTTTCGGTGCTGGTGACCAGGCGGTCCAGCCAGGGTTCGAAGCCCAGGCCGTTCTTGATGATGACCTTGGCCTTGAGCAGGGCTTTGGCATCGTCCGGCGTCGGTTCATAGGTGTGGGCGTCGGAGTCGGGGCCGACCATGTTGCTGATCTGGATGTGATCGCCACCGATCTGGTGAGTGATGTCATCGAGAATGCTGAAGCTGGTGACTACTTGGAGTTTGTCGGCGGCCTGGGCCATCGACAAGGGCAGCAGAAGACTGAACAGCACGAGTAAAGCGCGCATCGGGAAACACCTCATTGGGATGTAAGAGAGGGCGGGCGGCGCAGCAAGCCGTGCACCGGGCCGAAAACCACGGACAGCAGATACCCGCCGCCAGCCACCAGCACGATGGCCGGGCCGCTGGGCAGTGAGTAGTAGAACGACAGCAGCAAACCAAGCCACACCGACAGGCATCCCAGCACCGCCGATACCGCAATCAACACCGGCAGGCGCCGGCTCCAGAAGCGTGAAGCAATCGCCGGCAACATCATCAAACCCACCACCATCAACGCGCCGATAGCCTGGAAGCCGATCACCAGGTTCAGCACCACCAGGGTCAGGAATAACCCGTGGGCGAGTGGGCCGAGGCGGCTGACGGTTTGCAGGAACAGCGGGTCAAGGGTGTCCAGCAGCAGCGGTTTGTAGATCAGCCCCATGGCGATCAGGCTGAAACCCGAGACCCAGAGCATGCCGGTGAGGGTGGTTTCATCCACCGCCAGGGCGGAGCCGAACAGCAGGTGCAAGAGGTCCAGGCGCTTGCCGGCGATGCCCAGGATCAGCACACCCGCGGCGAGCGAAATGGGGTAGATGGCCGCGAGGCTGGCATCTTCACGCAGGCCGGTGCGGCGGGTGATCCACGCCGACAATCCGGCCATGCTCAGCCCAGCGCCGAGGCCACCGATGGTCAGCGCCGGCAGGCTGATGCCGGCGAACCAGAAGCCGAGTGCGGCGCCGGGCAGGATGCCGTGGGCAACGGCGTCGCCGATCAGGCTCATGCGCCGCAGAATCAAAAACACACCCAGCGGCGCGGTGCTGCAGGCAAGCACCAACCCTCCAATCAGGGCACGGCGCATGAAAACGAAATCTTGAAAGGGCATCCACAGGTGGGCGGCGAAGTGCATCAGGCCACCTGCATGTGAGGTTGCGGGCGGATCAGTTCTTTACTGGGGCCAAATACGCAGCCAGAGCTTTTGATTTGCACTACTTGCTGAGTGTGGTGGCGCACGGAGGCAAGGTCATGACAAACGATCACCACCGTGCGGCCTTCATCGTGCCAGGCGTGCACATGGTTCCAGCACAGCGCCTGGCCTTCTTCGTCGAGGGCGGCGTGGGGCTCGTCGAGCAGCAATACTGGCGCTTCAGCCAGGCTCATGCGCGCCAGCAGTGCACGTTGCAGTTCGCCGCCAGACAACGCCATCAACGGTCGATGTTCCAGGCCGGTGAGGCACCAGTCTTCCAGCACTGCGTGCAGACGCTGGCTGCGTTGTTCCGGGCTGAGTTTGGTGCCCCAGAATCCGGCGGCCACCAACTCTTGCAGGCTGATCGGAAACTGCCGGTCCAGGTGTTGCTGCTGTGGCAGGAACGACAAGCCGCCACGACGTGGAACATCCACGCTGACGTTGCCCGCCAACGGCTTTTGCAGCCCAGCGATGACTTTGAGCAGGCTGCTCTTGCCCGTGCCGTTGGCGCCAATGATGCCGGTGAGGCTGCCTTTTTCCAGGCGCAGATCCAGCGCAGGGGTGAGTGGTTGCCCGGGGGCGCCCCAGCGCAAAGCGTTGCAGGTGATCATGCAGAGTCTCTCGTCCAGCGGCTTTCAGCCACGGCATCGTGCGCGTGTAGGCTTTCGGCGTGGATCACTTTCAGGTGGAAGGCTTTGACAGCATCCGAGCGTTTCAAGGCGAGGTTCAGGCGGCGGGCGGCGTCTTCGCAGAACATCAGGTTCTGCCCATTGGCCAAGGCGAAGGCTTGTTCGTCCGCCCGTTTTACAGCGGTTTGCACGGCGGTGCCGAGGGCGGCTTCGACGGTGTCGATCAGGTCTGTGAGCGGCAGCGTGTTCTGGCTGGCGTCCAGTTGGATCGACAGTTGGGCGCTGCTGCGCTGGCTGTGAGGCGTGGCCACGATGCCGTTGGCGCTGCCGAGCCAGGTCAATACGTCTTCGTGCTGCACCGGTTTGTTGGCGAAGTCCTGAAGAAATTGCTGCTGAATCAACTGCCTGGCGAGCGCAGCTGAGCATGGGCAGGTTGAGGAATAAGTAACGTCAATTTTTAGTTCCACGTGGAACATCTGGTTTTCCAGACGCGCTTCGATGCACACCGGGTAGCCTTTCCAACCGGCCAGCGGGCTGACCAGCGCCGGGCGTTTGAGTAACAAATCCGTGTGAATGCGCAAGTAGGCGTTCTTAGATAATCCTTCATGACTCTCGAGAAAGCGCTGCAGTACATTACGCAGAAGTGCAGGTGTAAGAAGCTGCTGGTCGAGCATTTCCAAGGCCAGGTACAGGCGCGACATATGAATGCCACGGGCCTCGCCATCGTCCAGGCTTACGCCCGCATCGGCGGTGGCAGTCAGGCGTTGGCCGTCGATGAGGATTGGCAGGGCGATGCCGCACATGCCCACCCAGTCGAGTGGCAAGGCTTGCCGTGAAGCCTGCGCGGCGATATCCGGCAAAGTCAGCGCATTCATGAGCAGGTCCATCGTTGGCAATAAAAAGACATGTTATATTATAACGATTAAGTCGACGATGATTTTTCTGCTCCAGTCTTTCTTCAGTCATGTCGAGCAGGGACGCTCCTTTATTTGCGGTGTTTTTCATGCACAGACGTCAGCTTCTCAATCTGCTGCTGGTCAGCCCTCTGTTCACCTTTCCATTGGGGGCGTTCGCCACACAGATTCGTAATGCGCGCTTGTGGCGCTCCGACGACAAACTGCGGCTGGTGTTCGACCTCAGCGGCCCGGTGCAATACAAGACCTTCTCCCTGACGTCGCCGGAGCGCGTGATCATCGACCTGAGCGGCGCCGGGCTCAGTGGTGATTTTTCGCAGTTGGCGCTGAAGGACAGTGGGATTACTTCGATTCGTTCGGGGCATTTCGGCAAGAGCGATACGCGCATCGTGCTGGACCTGGCCTCGCCGATGCAGCTCAACAGCTTTTTATTGCCGCCACAGGATGGTCAAGGCCATCGCCTGGTACTCGACCTGACCAACGCCACCCACGCGCCGCGCCAGATTGCTGCGCAGCCGGCGCCGCTGGTGGCTCCAGTAGATAAAGCGCACCCCAAGCGCGACATCATCGTGGTGGTCGACCCTGGCCACGGCGGCAAAGACCCTGGCGCCATCGGCTCCAAGGGCCAGCGCGAAAAGGATGTGGTGCTGTCCATCGCCCAACTGCTGGCCAAACGCTTGAAGCGCGAGAAGGGCTTTGACGTGAAGCTGGTGCGCAACGACGACTTCTTCGTGCCGCTGCGCAAGCGCGTGGACATCGCCCGTCAGCACAAGGCCGATATGTTTATCTCGGTGCATGCCGACGCCGCGCCGCGCCTCACCGCCTCCGGGGCTTCGGTGTATGCGTTGTCCGAAGGCGGTGCCACCTCCGCCACCGCGCGCTTCATGGCGCAGCGCGAAAACGGCGCCGACCTGTTGGGCGCCACGACATTGCTCAACCTCAAGGACAAGGATCCGATGCTCGCCGGGGTAATTCTCGATATGTCGATGAACGCCACCATCGCCTCCAGCCTGCAACTGGGCAGCTCGGTGTTGGGCAGCCTGCAAAGCATCACCACGTTGCACCAGAAGCGCGTGGAGCAAGCCGGGTTTGCGGTGCTCAAATCACCTGACGTGCCGTCGATCCTGGTGGAAACCGGGTTTATCTCCAACACTCGGGACGCCCAGCGGCTGGTGACGGCGCGTCATCAACAAGCCGTGGCGGATGGCCTGTTCGACGGCCTGAAAAAATACTTCGAGAAGAACCCGCCGATGAACAGCTACATGGCTTGGGTTCAGGAACAGAAGAGCGGCCAGGTCTAACAGCCGGCTATACGGCTGCACGTGAACTTGGCGCTGGCGCCACCCGAACTGGAAAACCGGTTGATGGTGGTCCAGCCCACGCGGCGCGTGTAGCCGACCCACGCCTCACCATCGGACGCCAACCCGGTAAAGAACGTCAGCTGCCCATAGCGGCTACTGGTTTGTGCCCAATAGCGTTTGCCGATCACCTCAAAACCGCGCAAATACGTAGTGCTGCCAACCGTCGCCACGCTGTAAGCATTGCCCAGCGGGTCTACGCAGGCCAGCAAATTAGCGCTGCGCGTGCAGCTCGCCAACGGGCTCGGCGTTTGCGCGCAGGCAGATCCTGCCACGCCCAATAACAGGGCATACACCAGGTATTTCATAGTGCCTCTCGGGCAAGAAAGTGTTCCAGCATTGCGCCCTTCGTCGTGGCGAGCAAGCGGGGATTGGCTTATTTGTGTTGTTATACTATAACATTAAAAAACAGCCTGACCCGTGAACCGCTTCCCATGACTGAACAAGAGCTCCTGGCCCAACTGCCCGCCGATTACATGAATGACGCTCAGCAAGGCTTCTTCCGAGCGCTGCTGCTGACGCAGCGCTACGAACTGCAGGCGCGTATCGAGGCTGAATTCCTGGTGCTGCGCGAGCAGGAAACCAACAGCGACCTGGCCGATATCGGCAGCGCCGAAGAGCAGCGCCAGTGGCAGCTGCGCCTGCTGGAGCGTGAAAAAAAGCTCTTGGACAAGATCGACGATGCCCTCGAACTGCTGGCCCGCGGCGAATATGGCTGGTGTCGCGAAACCGGCGAGCCCATCGGCCTGCAACGCCTGCTGCTGCGCCCCACTGCCACCCTGTCTATCGAAGCCAAAGAACGTGAAGAGCTGCGCGAACGCCATAAACGGGCGATTTGACCGGCCAACCCTGATGAGGATTACCTGATGACTAATCGCCTTCCCGTTACCGTGCTGTCCGGCTTTCTCGGCGCTGGTAAAAGCACGCTGCTCAACTACGTTCTGCGCAACCGCGAAAACCTGCGGGTGGCGGTGATCGTCAACGACATGAGTGAAATCAATATCGACGGCAGTGAGGTTCAGCGCGACGTCACGCTGAATCGCTCCGAAGAAAAACTGGTGGAGATGAGCAACGGCTGCATCTGCTGCACCTTGCGTGAAGACTTGCTGGAAGAAGTCACAAAGCTCGCCAAGGAAGGGCGCTTCGATTACCTGTTGATCGAGTCCACCGGCATTTCCGAGCCGCTGCCCGTGGCCGAAACCTTCACGTTCCGTGATGAAAACGAGCAAAGCCTGGCCGATATCGCACGCCTGGACACCATGGTCACCGTGGTCGACGGCATGAATTTCCTGCTCGATTACCAAGCTGCCGAAAGCCTCGCTTCCCGGGGTGAAACCCTGGGCGAAGACGACGAGCGCTCCATCACCGATTTGCTCATCGAGCAGATCGAATTCGCCGACGTGATCCTGATCAGCAAGATCGACCTGATCAGTAGCCGCGAACGCGAGGAGTTGATGGCCATCCTTGAGCGCCTCAATGCCCAGGCGGAAATCATCCCGATGGTGATGGGCGAAGTGCCGCTGAACAAGATCCTCAACACCGGCCGGTTCGACTTCGAACGCGCAGCGCAAGCGCCGGGCTGGTTGCAGGAGTTGCGCGGTGAGCACGTGCCGGAAACCGAAGAATATGGCATCGCCTCCACCGCTTACCGCGCGCGTCGCCCGTTTCATCCGCAGCGTTTCTTCGACTTTATCGATCGCCCGTGGGTGAACGGCAAACTGCTGCGCTCCAAGGGCTTTTTCTGGCTGGCGAGCAAGCATCAGGATGCCGGCAGTTGGTCCCAGGCCGGTGGCTTGATGCGCCATGGTTTTGCCGGGCGCTGGTGGCGTTTTGTGCCGAAAAGCCAGTGGCCGCAAGACGAAGAAAGCGTAGCGGCGATCATGGGCAACTGGCAATTGAGCACCGGCGACTGCCGCCAGGAACTGGTGTTTATCGGGCAAAACATCGACTTCGCGCAGATGCGCGCCGAGCTGGACGCGTGCTTGCTTAACGATGAAGAAATGGCCCAGGGCGTCGAAGGCTGGCGCCAGTTGGCCGACCCCTTTGGCCCTTGGTATGAGCAGGTAGCCTGATGCTGGCCCCGGTAATTCCCTTACGCCCGGTGATCCGGCAGACCCGGGGTGAAACGCCGCTGGCGCTGTCGGACATCCTCGAAAACGACGTCAACCTGGCGCTGTGGCAGCGCCAGTTGCCCCTGCATATCGCCGAATTTGGCGCCTTGCTGGTGGCGCTCAATGAGCCGTTGGCGGATTCCTTGGTGATTGAGCTCGACAATGAGGAGGCTGTGCCCAATTTGCAGGGTTTGGCCTCCAGTTGCCGTGATCTTGAAGGTTACGAAGGCTTTATCGCCGATGTGTCCTGGCTGGTCAGCGCGTTTGCTTGCCTGCTCGGTGCCAAGAGGATTGGCGTGCGTTTGCGGCTGTTGGACAAGGCCATGTGCCCGCGTTTTCACGTCGACCATGTGCCGGTTCGACTGATCACCACCTACGCCGGCATCGGCAGCCAGTGGCTGCGCGAAGGCGTGATGGACCGGCGTAAACTCAGCCAGCCCGACGCGGAACCCACCGAGCGCATCGAGCAGGTCCACTGCGGCGAAGTGGCCTTGCTCAAGGGCACAAAATGGCACGGCAACGAGAACCATGGCTTGATCCATCGCTCACCCGCGCTCAAGGCTGACGAGCGCCGGTTGATCCTGACGCTGGATTGGCTCGCATAACCGCGTAGGATCAAGCGCTCTACCCGGCCTGAATGAAGCCCCATGCTGCAGAACATTCCCACCCACGTGATTGCCGGGCCTTTGGGCGCCGGCAAGACCAGCCTGATCAAACACCTGCTGGCCCAACGCCCGGCCAACGAGCGCTGGGCCGTGTTGATCAATGAGTTCGGGCAAATCGGCCTGGACGCTGCCTTGCTAACACAGGACGACGACGGCATTGCGCTGGGCGAAGTGGCCGGAGGCTGTTTGTGCTGTGTGAATGGTGCACCGTTCCAGGTAGGGCTTGGCCGCCTGTTGCGTAAGGCCAAGCCGGATCGGCTGTTTATCGAGCCCTCGGGCCTGGGGCATCCGGCGCAGTTGCTCAAGCAGTTGCGCGAGGCGCCATGGCAGGGCGTACTCGCAGTTCAGCCGTGTGTGTTGGTATTGGATGCCCAAGCATTGGCAGCGGGCAAAGCATTGCCGCAAGCGCAGCAGGAAGCGCTGGCCAGCGCCGGTTTGTTGGTGTTGAACAAAGATGAATCGTTGGATGCCGCACAGCGCCAGGCCATAGAACAGCAACTGCCTGCTTGCCCGATTTACTGGACACGCCAGGCGCAGTTGCCGCTCAAGCAATTGCCCGGCCTGGATGCACAGGCTGGCGCAGCTGTGGATAACTTCGAGGTGCCCAAAGGTGTGGTACAGATGCCGGCCGTCTGGGTTGATCCTGCGTTGCCCATTTGCCTGAGTCAGGCCCAGGAAGGTGGCTGGAGTATCGGTTGGCGCTGGCATCCAAGCCAGTCGTTCGACATTGCGCGCCTGCACAGCTGGCTTTCTGGCCTTGAATGGCGCCGCGCCAAGCTGGTTATCCACAGCGGCGATACCTGGATGTCCGTTAACGCTGTGGATAATGGTCCACTTGCCTGGCAACCCAGCGAGTGGCGCCGCGATTCACGTATTGAATTGATCTTCAGCCAGCCACAGGACGTGGCTGGGCTACAGAGCGCGCTGGCCGCGTGCCGTCAGTGACGGGTCTTGCTGGCGTGGTCCTGGCGCCATTGGCTCAGCTCGATGACTTCGGCGCTGGGCTGCGGTGTCTTGATCTCGAACGGGTAGGGCGCCAATTCGATCTGCGCGCTGTGGGCGCCAAACTGAGTGATAGTCCCGGGGTGGCGGGCTTCGCCGGTCACGGTGAACTCAAAGTTGTAAATGCGTGCCAGACGCCGTCGACCATTGGCATCTTTCACAAAACCTATGCGTTTTAACGCCACTGCGCCGTCGAGCAGTTCGATATCCAGTTTGGCGCAATGCTGCTTGACCCGCTCCAGCGCCCGTTCACGCAGGCCGTGGTTGTGCCACACCCAGGCGGCACCGGTCGCCAACAGCATCAACACGAAGATATTTCCCAGGGTCAGCATGCGATGAACTCCAACAAAGTGAGAGCAGCTTAACTGTGTCTCTGGTCTGTCGTACAGGCTGGGTTTAGTCGCATACTGCGCGGCCAGAATTCAAACGGCTTTACGGAAATCTCCCGCATGAAACGCACACCTCATCTGCTTGCGATCCAGTCTCATGTGGTCTTTGGCCACGCCGGAAACAGCGCCGCCGTGTTCCCCATGCAGCGGGTCGGGGTGAACGTCTGGCCGCTGAACACGGTGCAGTTCTCCAATCACACTCAGTATGGCCAGTGGGCGGGCGAAGTGCTGGCGCCGCAGCAAATTCCGGCGTTGGTAGAAGGCATTGCCGCGATTGGCGAGTTGGGCAACTGCGATGCGGTACTGTCCGGCTACTTGGGCAGTGCCGACCAGGGCCGAGCGATTCTTACCGGCGTGGCCCGTATCAAGGCCATCAACCCCAAGGCCCTGTACCTGTGCGACCCAGTCATGGGCCATCCGGAAAAAGGCTGCATCGTGCCCCAGGAAGTCAGCGATTTCCTGCTGGACGAGGCGGCGGCCATGGCGGATTTCCTGTGCCCCAACCAACTGGAGCTGGACAGCTTCGCCGGGCGCAAGCCGCAATCGCTGTTCGATTGCCTGGCGATGGCCAAGGCGCTGCTGGCCCGTGGGCCGAAGGCGGTATTGGTCAAACACTTGGATTATCCGGGCAAGCTGCCGGAGGGTTTCGAGATGCTGCTGGTCACAGCAGACGGCAGCTGGCACTTACGCCGGCCGTTGCTGGCGTTCCCGCGTCAGCCGGTGGGCGTGGGCGACCTGACGTCGGGGTTATTCCTGGCGCGTGTGCTGTTGGGTGACAGCCTGTTGGCGGCCTTCGAATTCACCGCCGCAGCGGTGCATGAAGTGCTGCTGGAAACCCAGGCCTGCGCCAGTTACGAGCTGGAGCTGGTACGGGCTCAGGATCGTATCGCGCATCCTCGCGTACGCTTTGAGGCAACACCCATCGGCCTGTAAGCACACAAAACCCAATGTGGGAGCTGGCTTGCCTGCGATAGCGGTGTGTCAGGCGACAAAGATGTCGACTGTCAGGCCCTCATCGCAGGCAAGCCAGCTCCCACATTCGATTGGGTTTACAGCTCGAAATTTACGGCCCGTCTGCCTTGATTTCCCGATAACGCTTCTCCAGCTCCTGACGAATCTGCCGACGCTGTTGCGCCTGCACAAAGCGGCGCTTGTCTTCGCTGTTCTGTGGCTGCAGCGGCGGTACGGCGGCGGGTTTGCGCTGGTCGTCCACGGCCACCATGGTGAAGAAGCAGCTGTTGGTATGGCGCACCGAGCGCTCGCGGATGTTTTCGGTCACCACCTTGATGCCCACTTCCATCGATGTGTTGCCGGTGTAGTTGACCGAGGCCAGGAAGGTCACCAGCTCGCCGACATGGATCGGCTCGCGAAAAATCACCTGGTCGACCGACAGCGTGACCACATAACGGCCCGCGTAACGGCTCGCGCAGGCGTAGGCCACTTCGTCGAGGTATTTGAGCAGGGTGCCGCCGTGCACATTGCCTGAGAAGTTGGCCATGTCAGGGGTCATCAATACCGTCATCGACAGCTGGGCGTTTCCGGGTTCCATAGCACACTCACGGGTTGTAGGCATTGGTTGGGGGACACCTCTACGGGTGCTGGAATCTTTACAGCGCTCTCCCTAACGGGACGCCAGTGGGCGGCTTGCCGTCACGCGAACGCCGATCTGTTTCCATATATTGCACCGGCTTTCTGCCGGAAGTCGTGGTGTTAACCTTCAAAAGCCCATCCCAGGGCATTTCTTACGATCAAGGCAGACTTTTCCTTCCGCGCTTAGCGACTGTTCAAGGGCGCGTGTGGAAGTGGGAAAAGCGCCAGTACCCCTCAAGGAGCCCCTCGCCATGCACGCCATCAGCTTTATCCAGGACTTGGCCGTGATCATGCTGGTGGCAGGGGTTGTCACCATCCTGTTCCACCGCCTCAAGCAGCCGGTGGTGCTGGGGTATATCGTCGCGGGGTTCATCATTGGCCCTCACACGCCACCGTTCGGCCTGATCCACGACGAAGACACCATCAAGACCCTGGCTGAGCTGGGGGTGATCTTCCTGATGTTCTGCCTGGGCCTGGAGTTCAGCCTGCGCAAGTTGTTCAAGGTCGGCGCCACGGCGTTTATCGCGGCCTTCCTGGAAATCATCCTGATGATCTGGATCGGCTACGAGATCGGCCGCTGGTTCGACTGGAACACCATGGACTCGCTGTTCCTCGGCGCGATCCTGGCGATTTCCTCGACCACCATCATCGTCAAGGCGCTCAATGACCTGAAGATGAAGAACCAGCGTTTTGCCCAACTGATTTTTGGCGTGCTGATCGTCGAGGACATCCTGGGCATCGGCATCATCGCCTTGCTGTCGAGCATCGCCGTCAGCGGCACGGTGAGTTCCGGTGAGGTGTTCTCTACGGTTGGCAAGCTGTCGCTGTTCATGATCGTGGCGTTGGTCATCGGCATTTTGCTGGTGCCGCGCCTGTTGGCCTATGTGGCCAAGTTTGAAAGTAACGAGATGCTGCTGATCACCGTGTTGGGCCTGTGTTTCGGCTTTTGCCTGCTGGTGGTCAAACTCGAATACAGCATGGTGCTGGGCGCGTTCCTGATCGGCGCGATCATGGCCGAATCTCGCCAGTTGATTAAAATTGAACGCCTGATCGAACCGGTTCGCGACATGTTCAGCGCGATCTTCTTTGTCGCCATCGGCTTGATGATCGACCCGCAGATCCTGCTGCAGTACGCCTGGCCCATCGCGGTGATTACCGTGGCAGTAGTGATGGGCAAGATGCTGTCCTGCGGCCTGGGGGCGTTTATTGCCGGCAATGATGGCCGTACCTCACTGCGTGTAGGTATGGGGCTGTCACAGATTGGCGAGTTTTCCTTCATCATCGCCGCGCTGGGGATGACCTTGCAGGTGACCAGTGACTTCCTCTATCCAGTGGCGGTGGCGGTTTCGGCGATCACCACGCTGCTCACGCCGTACCTGATTCGCGGCGCTGACCCATTGTCGTTAAAGATTGCCGCGGTAATGCCCAAGCGCATGAGCCGGGTGTTCGGCCTGTATGGCGAATGGTTGCGCAGTATTCAGCCTCAAGGTGAGGGCGCGATGCTGGCGTCGATGATTCGCAAGATCATCCTGCAAGTGGGCGTGAACCTGGCACTGGTGATCGCGATCTTCTTTGCCGGCAGCTTCTTCGCGGCGAGCATTGGCGGGTACCTGGAAGGCTGGATCAGTGATCCGAGCTGGCAGAAGGCATTGATCTGGGGTGGGGCGTTGCTGCTGTCGCTGCCGTTTCTGATTGCGGCGTACCGCAAGCTCAAGGCGCTGTCGATGTTGCTGGCGGAGATGAGTGTGAAACCGGAGATGGCCGGGCGGCATACCCAGCGTGTGCGACGGGTGATCGCGGAGGTGATCCCGATCCTGTCGCTGTTGGTGATCTTCCTGCTATTGGCAGCCTTGTCGGCGAGTATTTTGCCGACCAACAAGTTGCTGGTGCTGATTGCCGTGGTCACGGCGACGGTGGCGGCGGTGCTCTGGCGGTGGTTCATCCGCGTGCATACGCGGATGCAGGTCGCCTTGCTGGAGACCCTGGATAACCACAAAGATACGCCAGAGCACTGATGTCATTGTGGCGAGGGAGCTTGCTCCCGCTGGGGTGCGCAGCAGCCCTAAAACAGTCACCTCGCCACACCTGGAAAAACGCGTTGCCCTGGTTGGGGCTGCTTCGCAGCCCAGCGGGAGCAAGCTCCCTCGCCACAAAAAGCGTCAGCTTTCCAGCCAGACGTCCCGCGCCCAGTGCCAAACCGATTCCCAGGTTTCTTCGGTGACCAGTTCTTCTTCGCCGGACCACAGCACCACGGTGCCGTCCTCTTCGACGCAGTAGTAGTCATCGCCGTCCTGGCAGATCGGGATCATGCTGCGGTCAACACCGGCGTCCCAGGCGTTGGCGGCAACGTCCGGCAGGTAGGTGTGGGACTGCGGGTCGGTGACGGTCACCGGTTCCAGGCTGCCGTACACCACGTCGCTGACGGTCAGCAGGAATTCACGGAATACAAACGGGATGTCGATGAACAGTTGTTCTTCGATTTCCACAATCTGGTCTTCGTCAGGCAGCTCCAGAGGAACCGGGACCGGTTCGTTGGCTTCACGCAATTGTTCGATGATTTCTTCCACGGCCGGGATCCTTTTGCTAGTTGGCGCGGTTAATAGGGCGTTTTATACAGTAGCTCGCTATAAGTGCAACCGCGAAATAGAAAACCCCGGAACATGTCCGGGGTTTTTATTACCAAGTGCTCAAGCGTAGGGTTATCAGCCGTTCTGGCGGATACCTGCGACCAGCCAAGGCTGGTTCTCGCCTTGCGGGCGTTCCATGTTCCAGCTTTCGCTGAACACTTCACCCTGGTCGAAACGCGAGGTCTTCGACACACCGCTGAAGGTCAGGGTGGCGATGGTCTTGTCGGCGCGATCATCCACACCGTCCAGCTGTACGCGCAGGTCGTCGATGTAAGTCGACTGGAACGCATCACCGATTTCGGCGCGTTCGCGCTTGAGGAACTCCAGCAGTTGCGGGGTCACGAACTCGGCGATCTTGTCCATTTCGTTGGCGTCCCAGTGCTGCTGCAGGGACTGGAAGTGGCTGCGGGCCGCTTCGACGAAACGTTCTTCGTTGAACCAGGCCGGTGCATTGATCACCGGGCGGGCGGCGGCAGGTGCTGCCGAACCACCGAAGATCGAACCCATGGCTGGTTTTTGCTCGAACACTTCACGCTGCATCGGCGCGCCGGCTGGCGCCAGGTGCTCCTGCTGCTTGCGTCGACGGGCGGCGATAAAGCGGAAGATCACAAACGCGATGACCGCCAGGATCAGGATGTCGAAGATCTGCATGCCCTGGAAGCCGCCGCCCATGAACATGGAAGCGAGCAGGCCACCGGCGGCGATACCGGCCAGAGGGCCTAACCAGCGCGAAGCACCGCCGGCCTTGGCAGCAGCGCCAGCGGCACCGGCTGCACCAGCGGTCGCAGCTGCGCCGCCCATGCCACCGGCGGAAGGAGCCATTTGGCTGGTCTGGTGAGTCGGAGCCGAGCCCATGCTTTTGCCGCCACCGAAGCGCTTGGCGTTGGCGTCGAGGCTCATCGTCAGGCCGATGCACAACGCCATGGCGATGCTAAGAAAACGTTTCATAAAGGGAATTCCCATTTGTGGATTGCACGCGCGCCATGTTGCACAGGTGTCGTGACAGTGGCTAGCGACATAATGTTTCGGGCTTTTGCGTAAGACCGATTCAGAATGGCCCGTAGGACTTATCTCAGATATTGGCCCGCGCTTGGTAAAAACAAGGGCGGGCCATCAACCTTCATGTAACGCGAAGTTTCATCATATTGGCTTATGTGGCGAGGGAGCTTGCTCCCGCTGGGCTGCGAAGCAGCCCCTGACTGGCAAACGCAGCCTGATAGATTGGCACGGCGCAAAATGGGAGCGCTTCGCGCTCCAGCGGGAGCAAGCTCCCTCGCCACAAGCGATTGTCAGACGGCTTCGAGCTTTGCATAGCCCATCATCAGCCACTTGCTGCCTTCGGCGAAGTTCACCTGTACCCGCGCCTGGGCGCCGGCACCTTCGAAGTTAAGGATCACACCCTCACCGAAGATAGCATGCTTGACCTGCTGGCCAAGGCTGAAGGGTGTTTCCGGAATCTCGGAACCGGCGAACATGCTGCTGGAGTTCTGCTGCTGGCCGCCGCCGAACGGTCGGCTGACGCTGTTGGACAAGCGCACTTCCTGGATCAGGCCTTTCGGCACTTCACGTACGAAGCGCGACACCTTGTTGTAGGTCTCGCTGCCGTACAGGCGTCGGGTCTCGGCGTAGGTCATCACCAGGTTCTGCATGGCGCGGGTGATGCCCACGTAGGCCAGGCGGCGTTCTTCCTCAAGGCGGCCGGGCTCTTCCAGGCTCATCTTGTGTGGGAACAGGCCTTCTTCCATGCCTACCAGGAACACATACGGAAATTCCAGGCCCTTGGCGCTGTGCAAGGTCATCAGCTGGATGCTGTCTTCATGCTCATCGGCCTGGGTATCACCGGCTTCCAGCGACGCATGGCCGAGGAAGGCGGCGAGCGGCGTCAGCTCTTCGTCTTCCTCGGTGTTTTCGAATGCGCGGGCCGCGCTGACCAGTTCCTCAAGGTTTTCTACCCGGGCCTGGCCTTTTTCGCCTTTTTCCGCTTCGTGATAGGCGATCAGGCCGGACTGCTCGATCACGGTCTGGGTCATCAAGTGCAGCGGCATTTCCGCGCATTTGGCCGCCAGGTTCTCGATCAGCTCGACAAACACGCCCAATGCCCCGGCGGCGCGGCCGGTCAGGCCCTTGTTGGCGATCAGCAAGCGCATGGATTCCCACATCGACACATCGGCGTGGCGGGCGTGGTCGCGAATCGCTTCAACGGTTTTCTCACCGATGCCACGCGCCGGGATGTTGATCACCCGCTCCAGCGCCGCATCGTTGCCACGGCCTTCCAGCAAGCGCAGGTAGGCCATGGCGTTCTTGATTTCGGCCCGTTCAAAGAAACGCTGGCCACCATAGATGCGGTACGGAATGCGCTCGCGCAGCAAGGCTTCTTCCAGCACCCGCGATTGGGCGTTGGAACGGTACAAAATCGCGATATCGCTGCGCGCCAGGCCGGTTTTCAGCGCGCTTTCGATGGTTTCCACCACGTAGCGCGCTTCGTCGTGTTCATTGAACGCGGCGTACAGGTTGATCGCTTCGCCTTCGCCGCCGTCGGTCCACAACTCTTTGCCCATGCGCCCGGTGTTGTTGGCGATCAAGGCGTTGGCGGCCTTGAGGATGCCGGCGGTGGAGCGGTAATTCTGTTCCAGGCGGATGGTGATCGCGTCCGGGAAGTCGTCGGAATACTGGTAGATGTTCTCGATTTTTGCGCCGCGCCAGCCGTAGATCGACTGGTCGTCGTCGCCCACCACCATCAGGCTGTCGCCGCCCTTGGCCAGCAGGCGCAACCAGGCGTACTGCACGGCGTTGGTGTCCTGGAACTCGTCCACCAGAATGTGTCGGAAGCGTTTCTGGTAATGGGCCAGCAAGCCTGGGTTGTCGCGCCACAGGTCGAGGGCGCGCAGCAGCAGCTCTGAGAAGTCGATCACACCGGCGCGCACGCAGGCGGCCTCGTAGGCTTCATAAATGCTGCGCATGGTGGCCAGGAACAAATCGCCGCTGGCCTGGATATGTTGCGGGCGCAGGCCTTCGTCTTTCTGACCGTTGATAAACCATTGCGCCTGGCGCGCGGGCCAGCGTTGCTCGTCCAGGCCCAGCTCGCGGATCACCCGCTTGACCAGGCGTTGCTGGTCGTCGCTGTCGAGAATCTGGAAGGTCTGGCTCAACCCGGCTTCCTGCCAGTGCGCCCGCAACAGGCGGTGCGCCAAGCCGTGGAACGTGCCCACCCACATGCCGGCCGGGCTGATGCCCATCAACTGCTCGATGCGGTGGCGCATCTCGGCAGCGGCCTTGTTGGTGAAGGTCACCGACAGGATGGAATGCGGGGACGCGTTTTCGACCTGGATCAACCAGGCGATACGGTGCACCAGCACTCGGGTTTTACCGGAGCCAGCACCGGCCAGGACCAACTGACGGCCAACGGGGGCTGCAACAGCCTGGCGTTGGGCATCGTTGAGGGAGTTCAGCAAAAGGGAGAGATCATCGCGCATCGGCGCATTCTAGGGTGCTGCGGGGAGTCGGGCAAATCCCAATGCCGGGTGGTCGATGCAAAACTTTCCGGGCGATCCTGGCCGCGCAAACATTCTGCTGACGGTGATGACCGGTAAGTCATGGCCCACAGCCCGCGCAGGGTCTAGCTCAAGCGCTTTGGCCACGAAGGTTGTGTGTAAAAACCGTGTGGTTTTTATGACTTGGAGCAGTTTGGCCCAAGCGCTTGCTTGTGTATGCTCCGTCCACGTTTCGGGCTCACCATTATAAGAACACTGCCTATGACCCTCAGTCCCGACCTGTTTGGCCCCTCGGTGGCGCCCGCGCAGGTCATTCGTAAACATTACGCAACCGAGATAGCGGTCGAACGCACTCGCCTGTTGTATCAAGGCTCATTGCTGCCGACGTTACTGATGCTGGTCAACGGCCTGGTCTGCGCCTGGTTGCTGTGGAACCCCAAGCAATACCTGTTGGACAGCATCTGGCTGGTCTGGCTGCTCGCCCTGGTAGCCCTGCGCGTCATCCAGGTGGCGGCCTTTGATTCGGCGATGCCCAGTCGCCAGGCCCAGCCGATCTGGCGGCGCATGTTCATGCTCGGCTCGGCGGTCAGCGGGCTGACCCTGGCCACCGCCGCCATTGCCCTGGTGCCGGCCAATAGCTTTATGCAGCAGGCCTGGGTATTCGGCCTGATTGGCGCCGCGACGTTGTCAGCCAGCGTGGCCTATGCCGTGAGCTTGCCGGCGTTCCTGTCCTTTGCGGTGCCGTGCCTGGTGCCGCCCATCGTCTATCTGTTTTGGAACGGCGCCTCGCAGCAGCAAGGCTGGGGCGTGCTCGGCCTGATCTTGCTGGCGTCCCTGAGCATGGTGGCGTGGCAGGTCAACCGCCTGATCCAGCGCGGTTTGTTGCGGCGCTTCCAGAACCAGGCGCTGATCGAGCATCTTCAGCAAGCGCAGCAACGCAGCGAGCAGTTGAATCAGGAACTGGTGCGCGAAGTCGGCCAACGTCGCCAGGCCGAACAGGAATTACGCGACGCGCAGATCGGCCTGCAAGACCGCGTGACGCAACGCAGCCAGGAACTGGACGCCGCCAGCCTGGCCCTGAATAAAAGTGAAGCGCGCCTGGCCATGGCCCTGCAAGCCAGTGAGTTGGGCCTGTGGGACTGGAACCTGCAAACCGACGAGGTGCATCACACCCAGCTCAAAGAGTTGTTTGGCCTGGAGCCGGAGTACGTCACGGCGATGCTCAGCCACCTCAAGCCGCGCCTGCACCCCGAAGACCTGCCGCTGCTCAAGCGCGCGCTGGTAGAGCACCTCAAGGGGCGCAGCGACGATTACCAGGTGGAATACCGCGTGCGCCATGGCGACGGCCATTGGGTGTGGATCGAAGACCGTGGCCGCGCCGTGGAGCGCACGCCCGGCGGCCGCGTCACGCGCATGCTTGGCACGCGCCGCGACATCAGCGCCGACAAGGCACTGGAGGAACAGCAACGCCTGGCCTCGACGGTGTTCGAAGCGGCCAGCGAAGGCATCGTGATTCTTGACCCTGAGTACGTGCTGATCGCCGTCAACCAGGCCTTCAGTCGCGTCACCGGCTTTGAAATCGACGACATGATCGGCCGCAATGTCGTCGAACTGCCCAGCAGCCGTGACGCCCGCCGTCACTTCCCGGTGATCCGCCAGGCACTGCTCAGCCATGGCACCTGGCAGGGCGAGTTGGTGGAAACGCGCAAGAACGGCGAGCTGTACCCGCAGTGGCTGCAATTGAATGTGGTGCGCGATGCTCGGGGAAAAGTCAGCCATATTGTGGGCTTCTTCGCCGATTTGTCCGCGCGGCGTGAATCCGAGGAGCGCATGCGCTACCTCACTCACTATGACGAGCTGACGGGCCTGGCCAACCGTTCGCTGTTTCGCGAACGCCTGCGTGAGGCCCATGCGCGGGTGCGTCAGGGCGGGCGCAGCCTGGCGCTGCTGCATATCAACCTGGACCGCTTCAAGCTGCTCAACGACAGCCTCGGCCATGAAGTTGCCGACCAACTGTTGCAGAAAATGGCCCGCCGTCTGATCAATGCCTTGCCCGAAGCTGACACCATCGCACGCCTGTCCGGTGATGAGTTTGCCGTGCTGTTCGATGCCTACGGCAGCCTGTCGAGCCTGGCACGGGTGGCCACGCGGCTGCTCGCCAAATTGCGGGTGCCGGTGACGGTGGAGGGGCATGAGCTGGTGGTCAGTGCCTCCATGGGCGTCAGCTTGCTGCCGGATAATGCGCGGGAAATTTCTGCGCTGGTCAGCCAATCCAACATGGCCATGCAGCACGCCAAGCATTTGGGCGGCAATAATTTCCAGTTCTACACCGACAGCCTGCAAGCCAGCACGCTGGAGCGTTTGCAGCTGGAAAACCACCTGCGCAAGGCCATCGACGAGCGCCAGCTCACGGTGTTCTACCAACCGAAACTGTGCCTGGCCACGGGCAAGCTGAACGCCGCTGAGGCGCTGGTGCGCTGGGAGCACCCGCAGTGGGGCATGGTGCCGCCGGGGGACTTTATTGGTCTGGCCGAAGAAACCGGCTTGATCGTGCCGCTGGGCGAATTCGTGCTGCGCCAGGCGTGCTGGCAGGCGTGCGAATGGCAGCGCCAGGGGCTGGCGCCGATTCGCGTGTCGGTGAACCTTTCGGTGCATCAACTGCGCCAGGGCAAGTTGGTCAGCCTGGTGCGCCAGGTGCTGGAAGAAACCGGCCTGGACCCGCAATACCTGGAGCTGGAGCTGACCGAGAGCCAACTGCTCGACAGCGTTGAGCACATCATTGCCACCTTCCAGCAATTGCGCGATTTGGGCGTGAAGTTGGCCATCGATGACTTCGGCACCGGGTATTCGTCCCTCAGCTACCTCAAGCGCATCCCCGTGGATTACGTGAAGATCGACCAGACTTTTATCCGGGGGCTTGGTCAGGGCCGGGAAGATGCGGCCATCACTCGCGCAATCATCGCCATGGCCCACGGGCTGGCGCTCAAGGTGGTGGCCGAAGGTGTGGAAGACCAGCAGCAGCTGGATTTCCTGCGCGGCGAACGCTGCGATGAAGTGCAGGGTTACTTGATCAGTCGGCCGATGGCTGCTGAAGGGTTGGCAGATTTATTACGAAAAAATGCAGACTTTCCTTAAAGACCGCTACGCCGCCCCTGTGGCTACAAGGCGGCTGCCCGCTGATTCAAAGGGCATCAGGGCGATTTAGTGATGCATCGGGCGGGCAAAACGGTAATTCTTGTAGTATAACTACAAGCTTGCTACATCCCTGGCGTCTGCCAATAACAAGAGTCCTGCCCTTTGAACCTGTTGCAACATATCGCCCAGTCGCGCCACCTGTTACGCAAATCGGAACTCAAGGTTGCCGATCACGTGCTGCTTGACCCTGCGGCCGTGATGCACAGTTCCATGGCCGACCTGGCCCACAGCGTGGGCATCAGTGAGCCGACCATCGTGCGCTTTTGCCGTGCCATCGGTTGTTCCGGGTTCCAGGATTTGAAACTCAAGCTGGCGCAAAGCCTGGCGGCCGGTGCGAGCTTCGGGCAGTTTGCGATTCATGAAGACGACTCCGTCGCCGACTACAGCCTGAAAATCTTCGACACCACCTTGCACACGCTGATGGAAGTGCGTGAGAAGCTCGATCCGGTTGAGCTGCAAAAGGCCGTGACCGCCATGTCCCAAGCCCAGCGCGTGGAGTTTTATGGGTTTGGTGCTTCGGGAGCCGTCGCCGCTGATGCCCAGCACAAATTCTTCCGCCTGCTGCTCACTGCCGCGGCCTACAGCGACCCGCACATGCAGGCAATGTCGGCGGTGACCTTGAAGCCGACCGACGTGGCCATCTGCATTTCCCAGTCCGGGCGCTCCAAAGACCTGCTGATCACCGCCAACCTGGTGCGTGAAAGCGGCGCTTCGTTGATCACCCTGTGCCCGAGCCAGACGCCGTTGGCGGAGCTGTCGACGGTCAACCTGGCGATCGACGTGCACGAAGACACTGAAATCTACACGCCGCTGACCTCGCGTATTGCGCATCTGGTGGTGATCGACGTGTTGGCGATGGGCGTGGCCATGGCGCGCGGGCCGAGCCTGGTCAACCACCTCAAGAGCGTGAAGCGCAGCTTGCGCAGCCTGCGGTTGTCACCCAAGTCCGTCAAAGCCCTCGACGACTGATTCGAGGTCGTCCTCGGTCAAATGTGGGAGCTGGCTTGCCTGCGATGGCTGTGTATCAGTCGCCGGATATGTCGGCTGACCCACCGCTATCGCAGGCAAGCCAGCTCCCACCTTGGTTTTGCGCTTATTTCAGAAGATTCATCGTCCTGTAACCCACGCGCCGCCAAACCGTCATCCCTTGCGCCCATTCTGTACTCCCCGTACTCGCATTGGGAGACTCGAAATGGCCCGGCACTACGAAGACAGCAGCACCGTCAAAACCCGTCGTCAGCAAGAAGACCAGCGCCGCATGGCGTTCCGTCGCGCAATCGAAGACCGCTGCGAGGAGCGCCAGCTGCTCCAGAGCATCAGTGACTACCCGGAACTCCACTGGCAGGCACCCGCGGCTGCCCAGCGAAACGCTCAGCCAGCGCGCTGATCTGTACGCGTTCGCTGCGGATAAAGCCCAGGAACGCATGGGCCACCGGTGACAGGCGCTTGGCCTTGGCTTGCACCAGGCACCAACTGCGGTACAGCGGCAGTTCTTCTACCGGCAGCTCCTTGAGCCCGCCGGTGGCCAGCTCCAGGTTGACTGCGTGGCGCGTCAGCAACGCCACGCCCAACCCTGCATTCACGCACTCGCGCTGCGCCTCGGCCGAGGCTACTTCCACTGTTTGGGTGAAGTGCACGCGTTTTTCCTTGAAGTACTCCTCGCAGGCCAGTCGCGTGCCGGAACCTGGTTCGCGGATGAGCAGCGTGTAGGGTTCCAGGTCTTGAAGGCGCAGCGGCCCTTGCAGGCTTAACGGGTGATCGAGCGGCGCCACGGCAACAATCGGGTTGTTCAGGAACGGCAGGAATTCCAGGCCCATGTCCTGGGGCACCATGGACATGATCACCAGGTCGTCGCGGTTGTCCGACAGCCTGCGAATCACCTGGGCGCGGTTGACCACCGTGAGGTGCAACTGCACCTCCGGGTGCTGGCGTTTAAAGGCCGCGAACAGGTGCGGCACGAAGTACTTGGCGCTGGATTCCACCGCCAGTTTCAGTTGGCCTTGCAGCGAGCCCTGCATGTCCGACAGCTGCATATCGAGGTTTTCCAGGCGCCCGAAAATATCCCGGCTGGCGCGCTGCAAGGCTTCGGCGGCTTCAGTCATGTAGAGCTTTTTGCCGACGTAATCGAACAGCGGCTGGCCGATCAGCTCTTCAAGCTGGCGAATTTGCAGGCTGACGGCGGGTTGCGTGAGAGACATTTCCTCGGCCGCGCGGCTGTAGGAGCGCAAATCACACACTTCATTGAAGATCTGTAATTGACGCAATGTCATACGCATCAATGACTTACGCATTATTTAAATCCTCTCGCCCAAGGCCGTTCGGCCAACTATAAGTCTTTACTTATACACAACCCAATAATTATTGATTTTTGTTAATCCTCCGTTGCGCCTAGTGTGTGTCTCGCGACTGTCATGAAACATTTGGTCACGCGCCGACCCGGATCCAACGGGTCGTAGAACGCAGCAATCGGCTCAAGGGAATTTCCAAGTGATAAAAAAGATCCTGATCGCCAACCGTGGTGAAATTGCCGTACGAATCGTGCGTGCCTGCGCCGAGATGGGCATTCGCTCGGTCGCGGTTTACTCGGACGCCGACCGCCACGCGTTGCACGTTAAACGTGCCGACGAAGCCCACAGCATTGGTGCCGAGCCGCTGGCCGGTTACCTGAACCCGCGTAAGCTGGTGAACCTGGCCGTGGAAACCGGTTGTGACGCCTTGCACCCAGGCTACGGGTTCCTGTCGGAAAACGCCGAGCTGGCAGACATTTGCGCCGAACGCGGGATCAAGTTCATTGGCCCGTCCGCCGAAGTGATCCGCCGCATGGGCGACAAGACCGAAGCGCGCCGCAGCATGATCAAGGCCGGTGTGCCGGTCACGCCAGGCACCGAAGGCAACGTGGCTGATATCGCCGAAGCCCTCACCGAAGGCGACCGCATTGGTTACCCGGTGATGCTCAAGGCCACCTCCGGTGGTGGCGGTCGCGGCATCCGTCGCTGCAACAGTCGTGAAGAACTTGAACAAGCCTTCCCACGCGTGATCTCCGAGGCCACCAAGGCCTTCGGTTCGGCGGAAGTGTTCCTGGAAAAATGCATCGTCAATCCCAAGCATATCGAGGCGCAGATTCTCGGTGACAGCTTTGGCAACGTGGTGCATCTGTTCGAGCGCGATTGCTCGATCCAGCGTCGCAACCAGAAGCTCATTGAAATCGCCCCAAGCCCGCAACTGACGCCTGAACAGCGCGCTTATATCGGCGACCTGTCGGTACGCGCGGCCAAGGCCGTGGGTTACGAGAACGCCGGCACCGTGGAGTTCCTGCTCGCCGAGGGCGAGGTGTACTTCATGGAAATGAACACCCGCGTGCAGGTGGAACACACCATCACCGAAGAAATCACCGGCATCGATATTGTGCGTGAACAGATCCGCATCGCCTCGGGCCTGCCGCTGTCGGTGAAACAGGAAGACATTCAGCACCGTGGTTTCGCGTTGCAGTTCCGCATCAACGCCGAAGACCCCAAGAACAACTTCCTGCCAAGTTTCGGCAAGATCACCCGTTACTACGCGCCCGGCGGTCCCGGCGTGCGCACCGACACGGCGATCTACACCGGCTACACCATCCCGCCGTTCTACGACTCCATGTGCCTGAAACTGGTGGTGTGGGCGTTGACTTGGGAAGAAGCCATGGACCGCGGCCTGCGTGCCCTGGACGACATGCGCCTGCAAGGCGTGAAGACCACCGCCGCCTACTACCAGGAAATCCTGCGCAACCCGGAATTCCGCAGCGGCCAGTTCAACACCAGTTTCGTGGAAAGCCACCCTGAGCTGACCAACTACTCGATCAAGCGCAAACCCGAAGAGCTGGCCCTGGCCATCGCCGCCGCCATCGCCGCCCACGCAGGCCTGTGAGGAATACAACAATGTCCAAGAAAATATTCGTAACCGATACCATCCTGCGCGACGCACACCAATCGTTGCTGGCGACCCGCATGCGCACCGACGACATGCTGCCGATCTGCGACAAGCTCGATAAAGTCGGCTACTGGTCCCTGGAAGTCTGGGGTGGCGCGACCTTCGACGCCTGCGTGCGCTTTTTGAAAGAAGACCCGTGGGAGCGCCTGCGCAAACTGCGCGCCGCGTTGCCTAACACACGCCTGCAAATGCTGCTGCGTGGCCAGAACCTGCTGGGCTACCGCCACTACAGCGACGACGTGGTCAAAGCCTTCGTCGCCAAGGCTGCTGTGAATGGCATCGACGTGTTCCGCATCTTCGACGCCATGAACGACGTGCGTAACCTGCGCGTGGCCATCGAAGCGGTCAAAGCTGCCGGCAAACATGCCCAGGGCACCATCGCCTACACCACCAGCCCGGTGCACACCATTGACGCTTTTGTGGCCCAAGCCAAGCAAATGGAAGCCATGGGTTGCGACTCGGTAGCGATCAAGGACATGGCCGGGCTGCTGACCCCGTACGCCACCGGCGAGCTGGTCAAGGCATTGAAAGCCGAGCAAAGCCTGCCGATCTTTATCCACTCGCATGACACCGCCGGCCTGGCTGCGATGTGCCAACTCAAGGCGATCGAAAACGGTGCCGACCATATCGACACCGCCATTTCCAGCTTCGCTTGGGGCACCAGCCACCCGGGCACCGAGTCGATGGTCGCCGCCCTTAAAGGCAGCGAATTCGACACTGGCCTCAGCCTGGAACTGCTGCAGGAAATTGGCCTGTACTTCTACGCCGTGCGCAAGAAGTACCACCAGTTCGAAAGCGAATTCACTGCCGTCGACACCCGCGTGCAAGTCAACCAGGTGCCGGGCGGGATGATTTCCAACCTGGCCAACCAGTTGAAAGAGCAGGGCGCACTCAACCGCATGAGCGAAGTGCTGGCCGAAATCCCGCGTGTGCGTGAAGACCTTGGCTTCCCGCCGCTGGTCACGCCGACCTCGCAGATCGTCGGCACCCAGGCGTTCTTCAACGTGCTGGCCGGCGAGCGCTACAAAACCATCACCAACGAAGTGAAGCTCTACCTGCAAGGCGGCTACGGCAAGGCGCCGGGCACCGTGAACGAGAAGCTGCGTCGCCAGGCCATTGGCAGCGAAGAGGTGATCGACCACCGCCCAGCCGACCTGCTCAAGCCGGAGATGACCAAGTTGCGCGGCGAAATCGGCGCATTGGCCAAGTCCGAAGAAGACGTGCTGACCTACGCCATGTTCCCGGATATCGGGCGCAAGTTCCTCGAAGAGCGCGACGCCGGCACCCTGGCGCCTGAAGTGCTGTTGCCGATCCCTGAAGCCGGCGGCGTGGCGCGTGCCGGTGGTGAAGGCGTGCCGACCGAGTTCGTCATCGACGTGCACGGCGAAAGCTACCGCGTGGATATCACCGGTGTTGGCGTGAAAGCCGAGGGCAAACGGCACTTCTACCTGTCCATCGACGGCATGCCCGAAGAAGTGGTGTTCGAACCGCTCAATGAGTTTGTCAGCAGTGGCGGCAGCAAGCGCAAGCACGCGACCGAGCCGGGCCATGTCAGCACGGCGATGCCGGGCAACATCGTCGACGTATTGGTCAAGGAAGGCGACGTGGTCAAAGCGGGCCAGGCCGTGCTGATTACCGAAGCCATGAAGATGGAAACCGAAGTGCAGGCAGCGATTGCCGGCAAGGTAACTGCCGTTCACGTGGCCAAGGGCGACCGGGTCAACCCTGGCGAAATCCTGATTGAAATCGAAGGCTGACCCAGCCTTCGACACTACCGCTTAATCCTCGGGGGGGCAGGTGCTCCCCTTTTTTTTGCCTGAAATTTACCGATCGGCGCGGTTAAAAACTCATCTTCCACTCCCCCGTCAGGCCCTGGCTGCGGCTGTGGGTACCGGCATGGGCACTGTAGGTCAGGCCCACGCTGTGTTCGGTGGACAAGGCGAGGTCCAGGCCTGCTTGCATATCGAGGCTATTGCGGTCCAACGAGGTACCGGTGATGGTGAAACTGTCGATGATTCCCGGTGCGGCGCGAGTGGATTGGCGCACTTGGCTGTCGACTTCGCCGTAAAGATGCTTCCAACTGGTACTCACGTGGGGTGTGAGGCTCATCCGATTGTCGAACCGGTACACCGTGGCCAGCCGCAGGCCAAAGGTGCTGTTCAGGTTTTGCTGGGTTTGTGAGCCGACGTTCAGCGCGGTCACGCGGCCCTTTTCTTTAAAGCTGTCACGGTGGTAGCGCTGATAGCCCAGGCCTGCGAAGGGCTCTACCTGTACGTCGGCACTGCCCAATTGGTAGCCCAGCTCGGAAAACACTGTTTGGCTTTGAGCGTTGTAGTTGCCCTGGAGTTGCTCCTTGAAACCGAGCAAGTTGACGTCACGTTTGTTCTTGCCCGCGTGATCACTGTAGAACGCCCCCATGCGCAGGGCCAATGGGCCGTCCTGGCGCACGGCATAACCGCCAAGGTGCAAGCTGTCGAGTTCGCCTTTGAAACGTTGAGCTTGAAGCTCGCTGGTGGACTTGGCGCCCATAACACCGACTCGCCACGCGTCACCCACGGCCCAATCGGCGCCCAGCATCAGGCCTTTGGTGCCCTGTTTGAGCCCGTCGCTGCCGCCTTGTTTGTCGAGCTTGCCGCCGTTGCCCAGGCCTTGCACCCACAAATGGCCATCGCCATGACTGGGCAGCGTGCGCAGGGTTGCGAGCAATGAGTCGCTGATGTGCGCGGTGGCGTTTTGGGTCGCGCCAGCCAAGTTGGCATTTTGGCTGCCTGCCAGTTGCTCGAATGCGGCACCCAGGCCGCCTGGTTGTTGGGACAGTGCGTCAGCGGCTTTTTGCAGGCCTTTGATTTCTTCCGAGGTCAGGTCGCCGGCTTGCAGTGCACGTTGCAAAGCCGGTTTAAGCACTGCAGCCAGTTGCTGGCCGTTGTGAGTCGTCGCCTGGTCGAAGTAGCTGTCGATGGGCACGATTGGAGCCGGTGGCTGGTATTGCCAACGGTCATTGGAAAGATCCAGCTCGAATTGAAAAGGTGCAGCTGCGAAGGCAAACGGAGTACTGGCTACGCCAACAGCCAGGCTGATAGCGCGTGCAAGGTTTAGGACGGAGAAGGGCATGAAGTCATAGCCTCTGGTGAATGAGGCCGGGAATTTAGCGAGATGGCGGGGCGATAACTGTCAGGCTATCGACCCCTGATTTGCGGGAGTTGTCTCTACTGAGGTGCGATTAAAGCCGCATTTGCCTTAGGCTCGTCAGCGCGTGGTTGAGGCTGTTGCCTTAGGCATCACCCCCGCCGCACATAGCCTTTGCCGTAGTGACGCTCCAGGCGCGCCTGGATCAGTTCCAGCCCGAGGGACATCACCCAGTAAATGATCGCGGCGGTCGTGAGCATTTCGATGTATCGATAGCTTGATCGCCCGTACGACTGCGCCAGGAACATCACTTCCCACACGCCCATTACCGAGATCAGGGACGAGTCTTTGAGCATGGAGATGAACTGGTTGGTGGCGGGCGGCACGATGGTGCGCATGGCCTGGGGCAGGGTGACGTGCCAGAAGATCGCGCTGTCACGCATGCCCAGGGCCAGGGCGGCTTCTCGTTGGCCGTGGGGAACACCGAGGATGCCGGCGCGGAAGATTTCGCTCAGGTAGGCGCCGTAATTCAGTGAGAGCGCGATGATCCCGGCGACAATGGCGCCTGGTACCAGGCCCAGTTGGGGCAGGCCCAGATAAATCAGCAGGATCTGGATCAACAACGGCGTGCCGCGAAAGAACGAGGCGTAAAAACTCGCAATGCCAAAGGCCACGGCGCTTTTCGACAGGCGCCCCAGCGCGGTGATAAAACCCAGCACCGACGACGCGACTATCGAGCAAAGGCACAGAAACAGCGTCAGCGCTGCGCCTTGCAAAAACCCGTTCGGCGCCAGGTGCACGCCGACCAGGTTGGGCAGTTTGTCGAGGATGATCGAGAACTTCAGGTCAAAGCTCAGGAAGAAGCTGGCGAACAGGCAAAACAGCGCCGCCCACGTCAGGTACAACCGCGTACGAAAGCCAAAGAGTCGCTGTAGCCGCGATGCGTTCACCGGCGGCTTGGGAGGTGTCGGGAAGGCGGTCATTTGCTGATATCGGCGCCGATCCATTTTTGCGACAGCTTGCTCAAGGTGCCGTCCTGTTTCAACTGCGCGAACACTTCACGCACCTTGGCATCCCACTGCGGGTCACCTTTCTCGATGGCCACCGAATTGGGCTCGGCATACAGCGACTCACCGGCGAGCTTGAAGCGCTTGTCCTGATTCAGGCGCGGTTGGGCAGTGACCAGGTTGGTGAGGATCGCATCCAGGCGGACACCGGCGCCCAGGCCCAGGTCCTGGAAGGCGACGTTATCGGTGTCGTACGGGGCGATCTGCACATCCTCGAACGGGTACTGAAGTTGCGTATCTTCGGCGCCTTCGATCACCAGGTTCTTGTTCAGGTAGCTTTCATAGCTGGACGCGCTGGTGAGGCCGACTTTCTTGCCGCTGAGGTCTTTGGCGCCATGGATGCGCTCATCCTTGGCATTCACAACGATCACCGCAGGCGAGGCGTAGTACTCCACCGGGAAATCAAACACCTCGGCGCGGGCTTTGCTCGGGGTCATGGAGCAGATGCAAATATCGTAGCGGCCGCTCCAGCGACCTGCGGCAATCACATCCCAGGACGGCGTTTCCAGACGCAGCTTCACACCTAACTTCTGCGCGACTGCCTTGGCCACGTCGACGTCAAACCCATCGAGTTGGTTCTGCTCGTTGAGAAACGAGAACGGCGGGTAGCTTTCCATCAGCACGCCCACCAGTTCTTTCTTTTGCTCAACCCGGTCCAGGGTTGCACCGCCAAAGGCTTGGGTAGAGGCAGCCAGCATCGTCAGGCCCAGGGCCAGCAGCGGTTTAAGTTTCACAATCGACACCTGAATAAAAAAGGGTTGTTATTAACCAGACGGTACGCATTAAATAGTTATAAGAACGACTCTCATAGTGAGTTATTTTCATAAGCTTATGAGTAAAAAGCATATGGGCACAGTAAGCGCAGTAATTCTCGATGGTGGCATGGGCCGTGAACTGCAACGCCGGGGCGCGCCGTTTCGGCAGCCGGAGTGGTCGGCATTGGCGTTGAGCGAAGCGCCGCAGGCGGTAGAGGCGGTGCACACGGCTTATATCCAGAGCGGTGCCAACGTCATCACCACCAACAGCTACGCGGTTGTGCCGTTTCATATTGGCGAAGCGCGGTTTGCTGCCGAAGGCCAGGCGCTTGCGGCGTTGGCCGGTGAATTGGCGCGACGTGCGGTACAGGCTTCAAGCCAGACGGTGCGTGTGGCAGGCTCATTGCCGCCGCTGTTCGGCTCCTACCGGCCCGATTTGTTCGAGGCCGGCCGAGTCAGCGAACTGCTGACGCCACTGGTGAATGGCCTGGCGCCCCATGTCGACTTATGGTTGGCGGAAACCCAGAGTTCAATCGTTGAGGCACGGGCAATCCACGCCGGCCTGCCGCAGGACGGAAAACCGTTCTGGCTGTCGTTTACCTTGAAGGATGAAGACACCGATGAGGTGCCACGCCTGCGTTCTGGCGAACCGGTGGCAGAAGCGGCTGAAGCGGCCGCGCAACTCGGTGTGGCGGTGCTGCTGTTCAATTGCAGCCAGCCGGAGGTGATTGGCGCAGCCATTGATACCGCGCGCCAAACGTTTGAGCGCCTGGGGGTGAGCATTCAGATCGGCGCCTACGCTAACGCCTTCCCGCCGCAGCCCAAGGAGGCCACCGCGAACGATGGCCTCGACCCCCTGCGTGACGATCTCGACCCACCCGGCTACTTGCACTGGGCCGCCGATTGGCAGGCACGCGGTGCCAGCCATTTGGGCGGTTGCTGCGGGATTGGGCCGGAGCACATTGCCGTGCTCGCCCAGAAGCTGGCCTGAGGCTTAAATCGCCTGGCGACGACACTCCGCCAGGCCTTTCAGCTGACCAGAACCGGCCTGGTTCGCTTCGGACAACCACTCTTCAAAGCCTGCGCCCACGGTGGGCCATTCCGAATCCAGAATCGAATACCACGCGGTATCGCGATTCTGCCCCTTCACCACCATATGCTGGCGGAACACCCCTTCAAAGCTGAAGCCCAGTCGTTCGGCCGCGTATTTTGAGCGGGCGTTGCCGTTGTTGCACTTCCACTCCAGTCGACGGTAGCCCTGCTCGAACGCGTATTTGGCCAACAAGTACACCGCCTCGGTGCTTTTGGGCGAGCGTTGCATCGGCGCGCCGAAGGTGACGTGGCCGATTTCGATACGGCCCTGGGCCGGGACGATGGACATCAGGCTGAGGATGCCTTGCACATCGCCGCTGACGCGGTCGATCACGCTGAAAAAGTACGGGTCGCTGTTGGTTGCATGGTTGTTGAGCCAGGCATCGAACGTGGCGCGCTCCGGGAAGGGGCCGTAAGGCAAATAGTCCCAGAGTTTCGGATCGGCGCCCGGGCCTTCGAGGGCGCGGAACAGGCCGTCGGCATGCCGCGCCGGGTCGAGTTTTTCCAGACGGATAAAACGCCCTTCAAGCAGTTGAACCGTGGGCGCCGGGACGCCTTTCCAGTCGGCGGGTGAGATAGGCATGCTGCGCTCCTTAAAGACCTTTGCGAAATTGAATGAAACCCGGGCGTTCGGCGATGCGTTCGTACAGCGCAATCGCGGTGGCGTTGGTCTCGTGGGTCAACCAGTGCACCTTGGCACAGTTATCGGCCTTGGCGGTGGCGTAGACAAACTCGATCAACTTACGGCCCACGCCAGTGCCGCGCTGGGCTGGGTCCACCAGCAGATCCTGCAGGTAGCAGGAATTCTCGATGCTCCAGTTGGAGCGATGGTAGATAAAGTTGACCATGCCCACCGCCTTGCCGTCCTGCCAGGCGAGCGCCGAATGGGTCGGCTCGTTGGCATCGATCAGGCGTTGCCAGGTGCTTTGGCTGACGGCGTCCGGCAGTTCGGTTTCGTAGAACTTCAAATACGCCTGCCACAGCGGTAGCCACGCGACGTGGTCGGCGGCTGTTACTTGGCGGATGTCGATCTGACTCATTCTGAAACTCCTTGGGGAATAAAGCGCGCGAGGGTCTGGTCGCGCACATCAAGGCTGGCAGCCAGGCCTTCGCGCACGCCGGCAATATCGGCTGTGCTGCGGTTCTGGCTGAGTTTGCGCTTGCCGAGCAGGCGCTCGACGGGCAGCGCGAAGCCGACGATGGCCTTGAGCATGCCGTCAATGTAGTCGGCCGGGGCGTCGCTGACTTTCCATGGCTGGGCGCGGCTGCCTTCGTGGCGATCGGTGAGGGCGGTGACCACCGCGAGCAGACGCTCGGCGTCGGCAAATACCTCAGCCTTGCCGTAGGCATGCACGGCGATGTAATTCCAGGTGGGCACCACTTTGCCGTGCTCGGCCTTGGCCGGGTAAAACGCCGGGCTGACATAAGCGTCGGCACCGGCAAAAATCACCAAGGCTTCGCTGCCATTTTGCAGGTCACGCCATTGCGGGTTGGCCTTGGCCAAGTGCCCGTAGAGCGTGCCATTCGGGCCTTCATCGGGGTTGAGCAGCAGCGGCAAATGGCTGGCCTGCAGGCCTTGCTCACCAAAGGTCACCAACTGCGCCAGGCGGGTGTGCTGGATCAGTTGCTGCAGTTCAGGCAAATCATTGAGGGCAAAGGCGCGCGGTGTGTACATGGAAATTTTCCTTGGCGAATGCCTGCATCCTAGGCAGGCTAATGGTTCGTTGTAAGAGCCATCTGGCACCAATTTCATAGGTCCAATATGTCGCCCATCGCGCCGCCGCTGTCGTTCAACCCCGCAGGTATCGAGTTGGATCGCCGTCAGGGGCTGACGCGCCAACTCTATGAGGCCCTGCGCCAGCGCGTGCTGGACGGGCGACTGGTCAGCGGCACGCGATTACCCGCCAGTCGTGATTTGGCGGCGGCATTGTCGATTTCCCGAAACAGCGTGGTGCGCGCCTACGATCAGCTGTACGCAGAAGGGTTTATCGAAAGCCGGGTGGGTGACGGCACCTATGTGGCCCAACTGCCCACGGCAAAAAAACTATCCACAAAAGTATCCACAGGGTTTTCAACAGGGTTATCCCCAGCCTTATCCACAAAATGGGCGGATTTACCGGAAGATCTGGACAATGAAGTTATCCACAGGGCGGGCCTGGCACGGGTAAAAAACAACCACCTGGCTCACCCTCCGGCTGGACCGCCTCGGGCATTTCGAGTGGGTGTGCCGGCCTTCGACCTGTTCCCGTTTGATATATGGGCCAAGCTGAATGGGGCGTTCTGGCGCAAGCCGAACCTGGAACTGCTGTGCTATGGCGACCCGGCCGGTGACGATCGTTTGCGCGGTCTGATCGCTGCCTATTTGCGCAGTTCACGTGGCATGCAATGCACGGCTGAGCAAATTGTGATCACCAGTGGCGCACAGCAAGCGATTAGCCTTTGTGCACAGTTGCTGGTGGAGCCTGGGGACGGCGTGGCGGTGGAAAACCCCGGTTATCGCGCCGCCGGCCATGCGTTCGCCTTGGCGGGCGCTCGATTGCATGGCGTACCGGTAGATAGCGAGGGCCTGGATTGCCAGGTGCTCAACGCTCTGCATGATTGCCGTGTGGCCTATGTCACACCTTCCCATCAGTATCCGTTGGGCGTGGTGATGAGCCTGGCCCGGCGTCTGGAGTTGCTGGCCTGGGCCGAGCGTACGGGCGGCTGGATCGTCGAGGATGATTATGACGGAGAGTACCGTTACAGCGGTGCGCCGCTGTCGCCCTTGGCGGCGCTGGATCGCAGTGGCCGCGTGTTATACGTCGGCACCTTCGGCAAGGTGGCGTTCCCGGCATTGCGCCTGGGCTACCTGGTTTTACCACCGGCCCTTGTGCAAGCGTTTACCCGGCGCCGCGCTGTGGACATGCGCCACTCCGAAGTCAGTACTCAGGCGGTGATGGCTGAGTTTATGGCGGCAGGGCATTTCCAGCGCCACATTCGCCGGATGCGCCGCGCTGCGCTGAGCCGGCGCAATGCTTTGTTGGCCGGTTGGCCGGACGGGTTGCCTGGCGTCGGGGCCTTGCCCAGCGTTGCGGCCGGGCTGCATCTGACAGTGCGAGTGGACAGCCTTGCCCGCGAGCAGACGTTGCTCGCTCAGGCCCATGCGGCCAATGTTGAGATCAATGGTTTGAGTAGCTATTGGCTGGCGTGCACAAGCCCACCACCGGACCAGCGCGCAGGCCTGGTGATGGGGTTCGCCGCTGTGCCCGAGGCGGACATCGCACAGGCGCTGGCACGTTTGCGCCAGGCGTGGCAGGCATAAAGACCATCAGCTGTTGAAGAACAGCGACTTGGCCAATTGATCACCGATGCTGCTACGGTGGATTTCTATCATTTCCCAGTCACTGGGGCCGGTGCGTTGGCGAGAGCCACCAAGGCGCTGTTGTTCACGGGTTTTCAGGTGGCCCTTCTCGAATTTCTCAAGGGCGGCGCCTTTCGTTGCATAGTGAAAGTGCGCGTACCACAGCACAGTGTTGGTCTCTTTATCGCGTACTTCGTACTCGTCCAGATAGCCCTTAGGCGGCCCTTTGACGGCGCGGCGGCTGAAGGTTTTGCCGATCTTTATCAGCCCTTGGCTATGCAGCCACTCCACCCGCGCCGCAGTTGGCGGTTGCTGTTTGAGCATGTCTATGTAGGTTTTTCTACCCAGGCGATAAAGCCGCTGTGCTGCCTCGTTGAGGTTGCGCTTGGTCGAAGCGGCGGAAGTATGACCGCTTTCGGTGAGATTGCGCCGAGTCAGCGCTTGCTCGATATCGTTTGACGCGTCCTCCAGTTGTTTGCCGTAGGCGTCGAACATATCTTGGATGTCCTGGGGCGAATGCCAGGGTTTACGCGAAAAATCCCGGTACTTGTGGGTTTCAGCTCGCTCGCTGTCCAATAGCGTTTGCCCGGTGTTGATGCTGGTATCCAGGTCTACAGCGGCAGGCGCTGGCGCTGGCGGGCTGACCTTTTGCCGCTTGACCCAGACGCCTGGGGTTTTTTCATGAAACGTAGCGAGTACCTTGCCCGTCACGGACGCCCTGACATCGACCAGCGTGCTGTCGGCCTCTTGGGGCTGGGCTATTAAAGTGCCGTCGTAGCGTGTCTTGATGACTTTGCGCCGTGGCGCGGGCGGGGCTTTTGAGCTGCCGGGCTTGGGCTCCAGGGCTTTTTTCTCGCGCAGCAGTTGCGCCAGGTCGTGAATAGCCCGCTGGCTGAATTCGCCAATCTGCTGTCGAAAGCTTTCCAGGCGGGGTTTCAGCAGAAACTGCGGGTGCTCGGCATGCATGTCCAGCAGGCGTTGGTCTGCGCTGGAAAATTGCTCAACCAGGCTGTTGAGCACATCAATGCGTTCATCCAGCGTACCGCTGTCCCGTTTCATGATTTCATTGAAACTCTCGACGTTCAGTTCGGCTGTATCGACGCTCTGGTCCACCTGCTCTCGCAGCGTGGCAGGGATCTGGCTTTGCGCTTCATCGATACACAAGTAGCGACCCAAGCTGATTTCCAGAGATTTGAGCTCAGCGAGGGTGAGCAGTGGCAACTCGCTCAGGGTTTTTTGAATGACCGTTGCGCCGTCATCTCCCAGCACTTTGAGATCGCTGAAACGGTTGTTGATGAACTCCAGGCGCTTGATGATTGCCAGGTTCAAGGTGGACAGGGTTTGTGCGCTTCGCGCCTGGTTTTTATAGTCAATGTCTACTTCGGGGTCGAGGATCAGGGACGAAGCCTTCAAGGCCTCTTTATAGCCCACCAATTGTTGTTCCACGACTACCTGAGTCAGTTGTATTTGCTGTTTCAGGTATTCACTCATGTTGCTCTGATAGGTGGGCACGGCCTCGATGATGCTCAAGGACTTCAACTGACTGATCGCTTCATCGTACGCCGCCAGTCGGTTGTCGACGTTGCCTATGAACGCTGTACGCAGCAGGTCCGTGGAAGGGCCGGGGGCGGCGTCCAGTGCAGGCTTTGCCTTAAGCACGTCCAATTGTTTGCTGGTGGCGACCGCGTCGAAGGCGTTGAGCTGGGTCATGAGTGTTGCCACGCGCTCAGGCTGATCGACCTTGACCGCTCGCCGACGGTGTCGAAGACCTCCACCGCGCAGTCGCAAACGGACATCAACAAACCACTGGCCCGCCAGGTTGCCGATCAACGGCGGGCCCGTACGCAACGGTGCCTTCGGGTCAATGATGATGACACTGTCGTTGTCATCCACCCTTACCTCGAACCAACGCTCACCAACCGGTGCATACCACTTGTCTGCAAGTGGATACAGGTTCAAGTGGCGCCCGGGCGTTTTGTTTTGTTCGCCAAGTTTATCGGGTTTGGCGACGTTGAAGCCGTCAAGTGTCTTGGCCAGGCCCAAGCGGCTATGGCTCAGGGCCCCCAGGATGTGTACCGCGTCTTGATGCTTGGCGGGCAGTTGGCTGTCGGGAATATTTGCTTGTTGCACAGCAGTATATTTTTTCTCGGTGACGGGTGGTTTATCGGCAGTTTCGATCGTTGTTGACTCGGATTCAGTTTCGATCTTCGGCGCCTCGAACTGTTCCAGCGGGCGCGGATGGCGCAGGGCGATGTGCAGGGTCAGAGCCATGCCCAGGTTGAGGAATACATCGACTAACGCTGTCCACGAAGCTTGTTGATCCCCCTTGTTCACAGCCTCCTCGGTGGCTTGCAGGTCGTCCATGATTTGCCAGACCCAGGCGGCAATTCCGACGGTACGGCCCATGAACGGCAGGGCAGCGTTGAAGATTTGCCAGCCAGTGTGTCGAAACGTCGCCCAGCGTTTCTGCACATTGGACACCGACTGACGGTCCGCCAATTCGACCATGGCGGTGGCGTTGGCCTTGAACAGCATTGCCAGGGCGTCATTGCCCACTTCTTCATCGGTCAGGGTCACGGGGCCGCTCATGTACAGCACGGTAAGGGGTTCGACCAGGGCTCGCACCACCGTCCAGGGCGAGGGCAAGGTGTCCGGGAACACATATTGGGCGTAGTTGAAGCTTTGCGCTTGCGGCAGCCAGGCCAGCACCGATTCGCGCAAGGGGCGGTCATGTTTGATGGCGTACAGCAGGTTTTGCCGTGACGGGAATTGCATCAGCATCGGTTCCAGCAACGGGCGATAAAGCAGGCACGGACCGGCGCTGGCGTTCCTTGGACCGATCACGAACATATTGGCGACCACGTCGCGCTCATGGCCGGGGCGCAGGGTGGGCACGAAGGCCAGGGCGCGGATGACAATGGGCTGCCCGTCTACATGCCGGTCGTATTCATCGGCGTGCATCACGGCGGCAACGTAGCGGTAGCCGAGTTCATCAATTGCGCCCTGTTGGCGGATTTTCATTTGCAGGGCCAGCAGCGGCAGTTGCAGGCGCAGGTGGTTGATGTAGAGCTGCTGGCGGTGACTGGATTGCGCCGGGTCATCGAGCAGTTTCTGTTTGATCAGCACGGGATAGTGCTTGCCGATATCAACGTCTTCGATCAGGTCTTTCAAATAGCTGAAGGTCAGCCAACTGGGGACGCCATCGTCATTGCCGTTGTAGTGCACCGTGGTGTTGCCGGTGGGCAGGCCGGTGAGGTTGTCCAACGCCAGATCGATCAGGCTGCGACGGGTGATGTCCACGCTGCCCGGCACGACGAGCGTGCCCCACACCACCGGGCTTTCGATCACCACCTCGATTTTGTCCAGGTTCAGGCTCGCACCGTCTTTATGCGAGTGGATGCGGCTTTGCAGTTGTGTGCGGGCATAGTCGCGAATGGGGGCAATGCCGTCCCGGAATGTTTCGCCGTGATAATGGGTATGCAGTTGGGCCAGGTCGATCATGTAGCGGCTATAGGCGGCGGTGTCCGAGTCCGACGCCGAAGCCAGCCAGTCGGGCAGTTGATGATGAACGTCTCGGATACTCGAGAGTTGGTGATCGCTCATCTCTTCGATGCTGGGCACAATGCGGGCGACGGTGGCCGGGCTTGCCTGCTCCTCTGCCGGCTCCTCGACAAAGGCCTGGCCGTAACTGCCGATGGCGCGGATTTGTAGTTCGATCAGAGTACAGGCCAGTGTGTCGAAAAAGTTGCCATCGGGTTCATACAGGCGCCATTGCAACGTGGTATCGCGCTTTGGCGCACTCAACCGGGCGGGCAGCGAGGCGCCGAATGTTTCAAGTGACTCAAAGGTTTCGTAACCGCTTACCAGCGAGTGCGTCAGGATCAATGGGCGTTTGTCATGCTCGCCAACCAACACGGCGATGTCCATGAAACTGACGTGGGTGGACTCGCCGTCCCGGAGTAGATCGACATCAACCAGGTAGGCGTGACTCTTGTAGCGATCATTCAACGAGCGTCTGTCCCGGTCGGGTTTCTGGAACACTCCACGGGCCATGGCCGCTTGGTGCTCATCCAGGCCTTGCTCTTCGGTGACGTTCCACACTTTCCTCAGCGAGTTGGAAAACGTCTGCCAGCGTGGTCCGCTGCTACCGTTGGAGGCGTTCCAGAAGTTAAGTTGCTGTTCCTGAAAAGCGATGAACAGAAAGTCGGATAACTCATTGATCAAGCGCGCGATGGCATCGATCTTCACCTCAAGGTGCACAGGCGCCGCCGCGTACGGCTGCAAAGTGAGGAAGTGCTCGCCATCGATGTAAGTTACCCGCTCGCGGGACAGCGCTTGATGAGCCAGCACTGAGGTCAGGGATTGAAGAACGGCTGGCGCCGGTTCGACAGTGCTGCCCACGACATTCCAGCGAGGGCTGACCACCATGGCCAGGTCGGGGTCGATATTGAGGGTGGGGTAGAGTTCTTTGAGTGCCGCGCGCAACGTGGTGGCGGCGACCTCGTGGGTGGTGGGCCCGGTGGTTAACTGGGTGAGCAGTTCATAGGTGCTGGGTGGGCGATGATTGTTGTTAAGTAGATCGTTGGGCATGTGTTGCTCCGCTGCAATCGCTAGCCTGGACGGGCGTTGAGGAGGTGCAAGGTAGCGATGGCCGTTGCCGGGAGGACGGTAGATAAATAGCGGTGGCGCCGCTAAATCAGATCAGACGCACTCGCTCGTGAAGGGCCGGTAGAGAGCTGGGTGAGCAGCGCTATCCGTGCATCCGGACGCGGTGTGTTGGTGGGCGTGGTGCTTGAAGCGAGGGCGTTCATGATGAGGCTTCCCTGTCTGGCCGTTTGGTGGAACTAGCCTGAGGTAAAGGCCAGGCGTTCCATGCCAGGGCGCGGCCACACAGAGAGGCGGTGCTTAGATAGGCCCACCTTCACGAGCGCATTCGAAGGCGCCCGTCAAACACCAAGGTGCTTCAGGTGCCGGATTTGATCTTGGTCCAGGCCCTTGTTCTGGCGCGTTCGGCTTTGCTGTCCAGAGGTTTAAGGGTGTAGAGCGTGGCCATGGCGGTGTCGGTCGGATACAAGTTGGGATTGTGGCGAATGGCAGGGTCGACGCTCTCGGTAGCGTCCTTGTTCGGATTGGGATAGCCGACAAAGTCACTGATGGGCGCGATCACTGTGGGTTGCAGCAGGTAGTTGATGAAGGTGTAGGCGTCGTCCGGATTTTTAGCGCCTTTGGGGATGGCGAGCATGTCGAACCAGATGGGCGCACCCTCTTTGGGTAGACGCATGTCCACGGTCACGCCATTTTTGGCTTCTTTGGCACGGTTGGCGGCCTGGGAGAAACTGCCTGAATAACCCACCGCCACACAAATATCACCGTTGGCGATATCGGCCATGTACTTGGAGGAGTGAAAGTAGGTGATGTACGGGCGGATCTTCATCAGCAGCGCTTCGGCCTTGTCGTAGTCCTTGGGGTTGCTGCTGTTGGGGTCCAGGCCCAGGTGCTGCAAGGCCAGTGGCAGGATCTCGGAGGGCGAGTCCAACAGCGCCACACCACATTGCTTGAGCTTGCTGATGTTCTCTTCCTTGAAGATCAAATCCCAACTGTCGACCGGCGCTTTGTCGCCCAGGGCGGCCTTGACCTTGGCCGGGTTAAAGCCAATGAGGATGGTGCCGTACATGTAAGGCACGGCGAATTTATTACCGGGGTCGTTGGCTTCGATCAGCTTCATCAGCTTGGGGTCGAGATGGTTCCAGTTTGGCAGCTTGCTGCGGTCCAGCGGCTGGAACACGCCGGCTTCGATCTGCTTGGCCAGGAACACGTTGGACGGTACCACCACGTCATAGCCGGAATTGCCGGTGAGCAATTTGGCTTCCAGCGCTTCGTTGGTGTCGAAGATGTCGTAGACCAATTTGATCTTGGGGTTCTGCGCCTTGAAGTCTTCCAGGGCTTTGGGCGTGATGTAGTCGAACCAGTTGTAGACCTTGAGGGTTTTCTCTTCGGCGTGGGCCGCACCGCTGATGACGGCGGCGCAGAGGACGAGTGACTTGAGCCTGTTCATTGGGCTGCTCCTTCAAAACCTTCGAGGACGTTGACGGCGTTGATGCCGATTTCTTCCACTGCGTAGCCGCCTTCCATCACAAACAGCGTGGGCTTGCTCAGCCGGGCGATGCGCGCGCCCATGGCCAGGTAGTCCGGGCTGTCGAGCTTGAACTGCGAGATAGGGTCGTCCTTGAACGTGTCCACGCCCAGGGACACGACGATGATGTCGGCGCCGTAGCGCTCGATCTGGGCGCAGGCTTCTTCCAGTGCGGCACTCCAGGCTGCCCAACCGGAACCGGCCGGCAGTGGATAGTTGAAGTTGAAGCCTTCGCCTTCACCTTCGCCCAGCTCGTCGGCATAGCCCAGGAAGAACGGAAACTCCGCCTCCGGGTGGCCATGAATCGAGGTGAACAACACGTCGTTGCGTGCGTAAAAAATCGACTGGGTGCCGTTGCCGTGGTGGTAATCCACATCCAGGATCGCGACGCGCTTGTGGCCCTGGTCGAGGAAGGCCTGGGCGGCAATGGCGGCGTTGTTGAGGTAGCAATAACCGCCCATCAAATCGCCCGCAGCATGATGCCCAGGTGGGCGGCACAGGGCGAATGCACTCTGGGCGCCGTTCTGGATGGCCTGCTGCGCCGTGAGGGCCACTTGCGCCGCGCTGTAGGCCGCTTGCCAGGTGCCGGCGGTAATTGGCGCGCCGCCGTCGAAACTGTAATAGCCCAACTGGCCATGCAGGCTTGTGGGGATTACCCGGCGCAGCGTGCGCGCGGGCCAGGTGTAGGGCAGCAAGTCGCCCTCCTGGCCGTACTCGGTCCAGCGCTGCCAGGCGCCTTGGAAGAAGTCGAGGTAGTCGTGGCTGTGGATACGCTGCAGCGGTGCCAGGCCGAAATCCTGCGGCGCGTGTACCGGGCCCAGTTCGCGGTCTTTGACCCGTTGCAACACGTGGTCGGCGCGCGAGGGCATTTCAAAGCAGGGCATCAGTTGCCCGTCCATCAATTCACAGCGGCCATGGTGCAGGTGGTGATCGTCCGAGTAGATCGTCAGCATTTGTTGTTCTCCGCAGGCTGTATCGGTGGGTCCAGTCTTGCGGCGGGCGTGCTTTAAGAGAACGGCAGGAGCGGCCAAAAGGGGATAATTATGGCCAAATTATCTGTCCTGAATTCGCCCCTCAATGAAGCATCATGCGCGAAATTGGCTCGGCGCCACGCCACTCCAACGCACAAAGGCATGCCTGAAACTTGCCGTTTCGCTGAAGCCCAGTGCCTCGGCAATCCGGTAAATCGGCCAGTGGTCCTCAGCCAGCAGTTGCTTGGCGCGCTCGAAACGCAGCTCGTCCAGCAGCTCCTGGTAGCTGCAGCCCAGGTCATGCAGATGCCGGCGCAGGGTGCGTGCCGAACAGTTCATCTGCTCGGCCAAGCCCTCCAGGCCCGGCGCGGCGTTGAGCTGTGCGGCGAGCAGCTGGCGAATTCTGCCGAGCCAGGCCTGGCGCCCGGTGAACTCCAGGTTTTGTTTGCGGCAACGCTCGGCCATCGCCTGGTGAGTAATGGCGTCGGCCAGGGGCAGCGGCTGGTCCAGCCAGTGTTTGTCGAAGGCAAAGGCATTGGCGGTGGCCTGAAATTGCAGCGTGCAGGGGAAGCGCTCGGCGTAGCGCATGCGATAGTCGGGGGCATCATGTTCAAAGCGCGCAGCCAGTAAGGGCAGAGGCTGGCCGAGCAGGTCGTCGCAGATCACTTTCAATGACGCCAGGCACAGCTCGACGTTGAACATTTCCAGGCTGGGGTTTTCCCGGTAGTCGCCGGCGGTGAACCAGATTCGCTCACCGTCCTCTTCAAGGCTCAACTCGAACAGTGTTCCCAGCAGCGCCGGATACCGCAGGGCCAGTCGCAATGCGTCACCAAAGGTGGCACTGGTGAGCAGGGCGTAACCGAGCATGCCGTAGGCCGACACATGCATTTGTGCGCCCAGCTCCAGGCCGACATCGCGGCGCAGGGCCACGGCATTGGCGCACACGCGCATTTCCTGATTGGTGGTGATGCGCGTGTCGGCCCGGGTCAAGTCCGCCGCACAGATGCCGCTGCCGGCCAGCAGTGCCTCATGGGGCAAACCTTTGAAGGTGTTGAGCACCAGCGAAACAGCATTGAGGGTGGTGAGGTGGGAATGCAGCATGGAAACTTCCAGCCAGGGGATGGCTGGAAGTGGAGCAAGTTACATGCCGGTCAGCTCAGTTCGCCGCACAGGTCCAGTTCCACCAGGCGGCGCACTTCACTGGCCTCAAGCCCGGCGCCGAGCAGGGCATTGAGCTTGCCGAACGCCGCTTCACGGGTCATGCCGCCACCGGACAGCACGCCCACGCCGCGCAGGCGGCTGCCGGCTTCGTACACGTCCAGTTCCACGCCGCCTTCATGGCATTGAGTGATTGCCACGACGGTTACACCCAGTTCCTGCGCACGCTTGAGGCTGGCGAGAAAATCAGGGTTATCGCTCGGCCCGGTGCCGCTGCCGAAGCATTCCAGCACCAGCGCCTGGATGCCGCTGTCGATCAACGCGTTCAGTTGCGCGGCGGCGATGCCCGGCACCAGCGGCAATACGCCGACATTGGCCAAGGCTTTGGGCTGGCGGTAATGCAGGGCGGCCGGGATCATGTCGGCCTGGGCGACGCCGCCATTGCGCTGCAGGGCCGCAAACGGGTGGCGACCGAAGCTGCGGATTTTCGCGCAACGGGTCGGCGCCATCAGCGCGCCGTGGAAGTACAGCTGCACGCCCGGCGCCAGGCCTTCGCCCAGCGCGGTCAACGCGCCGCTGACGTTTTCCCAGGCATCGCTGTCGGGCACGCCGGCCGGCAGCATGGAGCCGGTGAAGACTACCGGCGCCGGCAGGCCCAGCAGTTGAAAGCTCATGGCTGCCGCGCTGTAGGCCAGGGTGTCGGTGCCGTGCAGGATCAGCACCGCATCGCAGCCTGCGTCCACGGCCTCAACCACGGCGCTGCGCAGATGTTGCCAGTAGGTGGGCGTCATGTTGGCGCTGTCGATCAGTGGCGACATCTCTTGAAAGCGCCAGGTGGGCACTGCTGCATCGGCGAGCTGTTCGCGCATGCGCGCCTCAAAACCCGACGCAGGCGCCAGGCCGTTGGCGCTGGCCTGCATGCCAATGGTGCCGCCGGTGTAGAGCACCATCACGTTGTTAGCTGGTTGCATGAAAAATCTCCTGAACGAAAAACGCCGCCGGGCCCAGAGCATGCCCAAGGCCGGGCGGCGTGTCATCTAGCGGTGATTAACGTTGCGCTTGAGCGCTCAGTTCAGCCGAGGTGACTTCTGCCTTTGCCGGGTTGGCCGGCCAGGCCTTGCGGTCCAGGTCCAGGTCAGGGAACTGGCTGGAGTCGAACACCGGCGTCTTGATGCCTGCGGCACGCTGGTTGTCGTAGTCATTGAGGATGCGCATGGCAATCTTGAACAGGAACGCCAGGGCGAACAGGTTGACGAACGCCAGCAGGGTCATGGTGATGTCGGCGAAGGCGAACACGGTGCTCAGGTTCTCGATCGAACCCCAGAAAATCAGCACCAGCACCAGCGCACGGTAGCCCATCAGCACCTTGCGGTTGTTACCCACCAGGAAGCGCAGGTTGCTCTCGCCGAGGTAGTAGTTGTACATGATCGAGGTGAACACGAACAACGCCAGGGCCACCGAGATGAACATCCGGCCCCAGTCACCGACCACCGCCGCCAGGGAGTTCTGGGTCAGGGCAATGCCGTCGCCTTCAAAACCTGGGGTGTAGAAACCGGAGAGCAGGATCAGCAACGCGGTGCAGGTACAGATCACGAAGGTGTCGAGGAACACGCTGAACGCCTGCACCACGCCTTGGGCGATCGGGTGTTCTACCGAGGCCACTGCCGCCACGTTAGGCGCACTGCCCAGACCGGCTTCGTTGGCGAACACGCCGCGCTTCACACCCATGATGATCGCGCTGCCCACCAGGCCACCGAAGGCTTGGTCGAGGCCGAAAGCGCTTTTGACGATGGTCGCGAGCATGGCCGGCACGTGGTCGAATTGCAGCACGATCACGTACAGGGTCACAGCGATGTAGACCAGGGTCTTGACCGGCACCAGCAGGTCGGCAATCGAAGCGATGCGCTTGATCCCGCCGATGAACACCAGGCCCAGCAATACCGCCAGCGCCAGGCCGGTGTAGGTGGTGTCCAGGCCAAAGGCGTTGTTCAGCGAGTGAGTCACGGCGTGGGCTTGCAGGCCGTTGAAGGCGAAACCGAAAGTCACCAGCAACAGGAACGCCATGACCATACCCAGCCAGCGCTTCTGCAAGCCGTGCTGGATGTAATACGCCGGGCCGCCACGGTAGGTGCCCTCGGCATCGGTGCGCTTGTACAACTGGCCGAGGGAGCACTCGATAAAGCTCGAGGACATGCCCACCAGCGCGGTGACCCACATCCAGAACACGGCACCCGGGCCACCCAGGGTCACGGCAATGCCGACACCGGCGATGTTACCGGCACCCACGCGGCCGGCCAGGCTGAGCATCAGCGCCTGGAAGGAACTGAGCTGGCCGGCGCTGCTCTTCAGGCTGTCTTTGAACACCGAGAACATGTGGAAAAAGTGACGCAACTGTACGAAACGCGAGCGGATCGTGAAATAACCGCCGAGCCCGACAATGAGCACGATCAGTACTTTCCCTGAGAGGAAGTCGTTGATGACTTCGAGCATGGAGTGTTCCTCGCTGATTTTTCTAATGGCAAACGCAGGACGGTCCGACGCGTCGCTCAGCACCAGGCAGTGCACGACGCTTCGCCCCAATCCTTTTGCGGGTGTTGTTATTCATGCGCTTTCGCGATGTCTGCGGGCCTCGTTACCGACGGCCGCAGACGCGAAGAGGGGCGGCACTATACCTAGGCGAGCGTGATCCGTCTGCACGGGGCGATTAAAGGTTTCAGCCAGGCGGTTGCAGGCAAGGAGGGTTTGCAGGGCGATATTGGATTTTTTATGGGCGTCATTTCACAACCTTGGGGCAAAAAAAAGGGCCTGAAGAACGAGCCTTCAGGCCCTCAAAAGGTGAGAGGTGTCTAGTCCCTCAACCTGGTGAGCGGTGCATCAAACGCTTAGGCCTTCAGCGGGACCAAACGTGGAGCAATCATGTTTTCGGGGCGCAGGATGTCGTCGAGCATGGCGTCGTCGAGCAAGCCTTCTTCGCGCACCAGTTCCAGCACGCCGCGGCCGCTTTCGAGGGCGATACGCGCAATGCGGGTGGCGTTTTCATAGCCGATGTACGGGTTCAGCGCGGTGACCAGACCGATGGAGTGTTCCACCAGTTCGCGGCAACGGGCTTCGTTGGCGGTGATGCCAACGATGCAGTGTTCGCGCAGCATGTCCATGGCGCGTTGCAGCAGGCGGATCGAGTCGAAGATCTTGAAAGCGATCAGCGGCTCCATCACGTTCAACTGCAGTTGGCCGCCTTCGGCTGCCATGGTCAGGGCCAGGTCGTTACCGATAACCTGGAACGCGACCTGGTTCACGGCTTCCGGGATCACCGGGTTAACCTTGCCGGGCATGATCGAGCTGCCTGGCTGGCGTGCCGGCAGGTTGATCTCGTTGATGCCGGTGCGTGGGCCGCTGGACAGCAGACGCAGGTCATTGCAGATCTTCGACAGCTTCACCGCAGTACGCTTGAGCATGCCGGAGAACAGCACGAAAGCGCCCATGTCGGAGGTGGCTTCGATCAGGTCGGCAGCCGGAACCAGCGGCTGGCCGCTGATCAGCGCCAGGCGTTGTACGGCCAGGGCCTGGTAACGCGGGTCGGCGTTGATGCCGGTGCCGATGGCGGTGCCGCCCAGGTTCACTTCGGTCAGCAGCTCTGGCGCCAGGGTTTTCAGGCGCGCCAGGTCTTCACCCAGGGTGGTGGCGAAGGCGCGGAATTCCTGGCCGAGGGTCATCGGCACGGCATCTTGCAATTGGGTACGGCCCATTTTCAGCACGTGGCCGAACTCGACGCCTTTGGCGGCGAACGCCTGGATCAGGCTGTCGAGGCTGGCCAGCAGCGCGTCATGGCCCAGCAGCAGACCCAGGCGGATCGCGGTTGGGTAGGCGTCGTTGGTCGACTGCGCCATGTTCACGTCGTTGTTGGGGTGCAGGTACTGGTACTCGCCCTTGTTGTGGCCCATGGCCTCCAACGCGATGTTGGCGATGACTTCGTTGGCATTCATGTTGGTCGAAGTGCCAGCGCCGCCTTGAATCATGTCCACCACGAACTCTTCGTGGAAATCGCCGCGGATCAGACGGGCACAGGCTTCGCTGATGGCAGCGTGCTTGGCTTCGCTGAGCTGGCCCAACTCGCGGTTGGCGTCAGCGGCTGCTTGCTTGACCATTGCCAGGCCGACCACCAATTTCGGGTAATGCGAAATCGGAACGCCCGAGAGGCGGAAGTTGTTCACCGCTCGCAGGGTCTGGATGCCGTAATACGCTTGAGCCGGTACTTCGAGTACGCCAAGCAGGTCTTTTTCTGTGCGGAATGATGCAGCGGAGGACATGACGGAAATCATCTCGATATGGACCCGGAACAGGCCGGAACGCTGCGAATGCTAGGCTTGTAGAAGTTTTTGGGCCAATGCTGTTAAACACTGGCCTATGCACAAACGGCATAATGTTGATGTGACCCGGTTATCATGGCGGGCGTGTGTGCCAAAATGGTGCGTGTCCGTGGGAGGAAGCGATGAACCTTGAGAGCAAATGGCTGGAAGACTTCAGCGCCCTGGCGGCAACCCGCAGCTTTTCCCAGGCAGCGGAGCGGCGCTTTGTCACCCAGCCAGCGTTCAGCCGGCGTATCCGTAGCCTTGAAGCCGCGTTGGGCCTGACGTTGGTCAACCGTTCGCGCACGCCCGTCGAGCTGACGGCGGCGGGGCAGTTGTTCCTGGTCACCGCGCGCACGGTGGTCGAACAGCTCGGTGAAGTGCTGCGCCATTTGCATCACCTGGAAGGTGGGCAGGGCGAAGTCATGCAAGTGGCGGCCGCGCACTCCCTGGCATTGGGCTTCTTCCCGCGCTGGATCGCGCAACTGCGTAACGAGGGCCTTAACATCGCGACCCGACTGGTCGCCACCAACGTTGGCGATGCAGTGCACGCCCTGCGCGAAGGCGGCTGCGACTTGATGCTGGCGTTCTACGACCCGGATGCGGCCATGCAGATGGACGCGGAAATCTTCCCGTCGCTGCACCTGGGCAACACCGAGATGCTCCCGGTGTGCGCCGCCGACGCCGACGGCAAACCGCTGTTCGACCTGGAGGGTGAGGGCAGCGTGCCGTTGCTGGCCTACAGTGCCGGCGCCTTTCTCGGGCGCTCGGTAAATTTGCTGCTGCGCCAGCGCGCCCTGCGTTTCACCACCATTTACGAAACTGCCATGGCAGACAGTCTCAAGAGCATGGCCCTTGAAGGCTTGGGTATCGCCTGGGTGCCGCAGTTGAGCGTGCGTGCCGAACTGGCACGTGGCGAACTGGTGGTGTGCGGCGGCCCGCAATGGCATGTGCCGCTGGAGATTCGTCTGTATCGCTGCGCGTTGGTGCGCAAGGCGAACGTGCGGCTGCTATGGCGCAAATTGGAAGGCGGGGCTGCACAAAGCACCTGAGCGCAATGCAGATCAACTGTGGGAGCTGGCTTGCCTGCGATGCAGGCGCCTCGGTACATCAGCCATAAGTGAGGTGATGCTATCGCAGGCAAGCCAGCTCCCACATTGACCCTTTTTCTCAGGGGAAATTTGCGCCGGTTTCGCTGACTTAGAAGTCAATAAAACCGCCACTTTGCGCCGTAAGACAGATGGTCATTCCAGGGGCTGTTTATCTGGATTATTACGGTATACTGCGCGGCCTTCGGCCGGTCCAACCGGCCTTAATTCGTACACCAAGCCACGCCGGATTTCCCGCGTGGCTTGTTGTTTTTTGACGCGCCTGCGGGCGCCCAGAGAGAAGAGGCACGACGATGAGTGCATTGGTTGGCGTGATCATGGGCTCCAAGTCCGATTGGTCCACCCTTAGCCACACCGCCGATATGCTGGAAAAACTCGGCATTCCGTATGAAGTGAAAGTGGTCTCTGCCCACCGCACCCCGGATTTGCTGTTCCAGTATGCCGATGAAGCAGAATCCCGTGGCATCGAGGTGATCATCGCCGGTGCCGGCGGTGCGGCGCACCTGCCAGGCATGTGTGCGGCCAAGACCCACCTGCCGGTGCTCGGTGTGCCGGTGCAGTCGTCGATGCTCTCGGGCGTGGATTCGCTGTTGTCCATCGTGCAGATGCCGGCCGGTATTCCGGTGGCTACATTGGCAATCGGCAAGGCCGGCGCGATCAACGCTGCGTTGCTGTCCGCCAGCATCCTGGGCGCCAAGCACCCGCAGTTCCATGCGGTGCTGAAAAAATTCCGTGCTGAGCAGACAGACAGCGTGCTGGACAATCCAGACCCACGTATCGCCTGAAGGTATTGATTGATGAAAATCGGTGTAATCGGTGGCGGCCAACTGGGTCGCATGCTGGCCTTGGCGGGCACCCCGCTGGGGATGAACTTCGCTTTCCTGGACCCGGCGCCGGACGCCTGCGCCGCTGCCCTGGGTGAACACCTGCGCGCTGACTACAGCGACCCGGACCATCTGCGCCAACTGGCCGATGAAGTCGACCTGGTGACCTTCGAATTCGAAAGCGTCCCGGCCGAAACCGTGGCCTTCCTGTCGCAGTTCGTGCCGGTGTACCCGAGCGCCGAAGCCTTGCGCATCGCGCGTGACCGCTGGTTCGAGAAGAGCATGTTCAAGGACCTGGGTATCCCGACCCCCGCCTTCGCCGATATCCAGTCCCAGGCGGACCTTGACGCCGCCGTTGCCAGCATCGGCCTGCCAGCCGTGCTCAAGACCCGCACCCTGGGTTATGACGGCAAGGGCCAGAAAGTCCTGCGCACTGCTGCCGATGTGGTCGACACTTTTGCCGAACTGGGCAGTGTTGCCTGCCTGCTGGAAGGCTTTGTGCCGTTCACCGGTGAAGTTTCTCTGATCGCTGTGCGCGCCCGTGACGGCGAGACCCGCTTCTACCCGTTGGTGCACAACACTCACGACAGCGGCATTCTCAAGCTGTCCGTGGCCAGCACCGACCACCCGCTGCAGGCCCTGGCCGAAGACTATTCCAGCCGCGTGCTCAAGCAGCTGGATTACGTCGGCGTGATGGCGTTCGAGTTCTTTGAAGTCGACGGCGGCCTCAAGGCCAACGAAATAGCCCCGCGCGTGCACAACTCCGGGCACTGGACCACCGAAGGTGCCGAGTGCAGTCAGTTCGAAAACCACCTGCGGGCGGTGGCGGGCTTGCCGCTGGGTTCCACAGCGAAGGTCGGCGAGAGCGCCATGCTCAACTTTATCGGCGCAGTCCCGCCGGTAGAAAAAGTCATCGCCATTGATGACTGCCACCTGCATCACTACGGCAAGGCTTTCAAGGCCGGGCGTAAAGTTGGCCACGCCAACCTGCGTTGCAAGGACCGTGCGACCCTTGAGGCGCAGATCCTCAAGGTCGAAGCATTGATCGCCGAGCAATAACCTTGAGGGCGGCGGGAACCATTGGTTATCGTCGCCTCTCTGATTGCAGGACGCTAAAGTCTGACTAGGCTTTTGTGTAGTTCACATCATTCAGAGGGAAATGCCATGGGTATCATCGGAACCATCTTTATCGGCTTGATCGTCGGCCTGCTGGCGCGCTTCCTCAAGCCTGGCGACGACAGCATGGGCTGGATCATGACCATCCTGCTGGGTATCGCAGGTTCCCTGGTCGCCACCTACGGTGGTCAGGCCCTGGGCATCTACCAGGCGGGTCAAGGCGCGGGCTTCCTCGGCGCGCTGATCGGCGCCATCGTGCTGCTGGTGATCTACGGCCTGCTGAGAAAGAAATGATCTAAGCGACAAAGCCCTCTGCGCTGCGCAGGCGCAGAGGGCTAGAATGCTCGGCATCTGAACTTGCCGAGCTTTTTCATGCGCCGTCTTCTATTCACACTTCTCCTGTTGGGCTCTGGCCTGGCGCACGCCGGTGAACTGCCGGAAACCGATTGGCTCGACCTGATGCCGCTTTCAGACCAGAAAGCCCTCGAAGCCATGCCCGAGATCGACCACAACTCCCCCGAAGCCCAAGGCACCTTCACCGATAAAGGTGGCTTGAAGCAGAGCAAAGGCTTGCCGGCGGTGATGTATTCGACCAAGACCGTGGCCGCCATGAACGGCAAGAACATCCGCATTGGCGGCTACCCGGTGCCGTTGGAAACCGACGCCAAGGGCCGCAGCACGCTGTTTTTCCTGGTGCCATACCCGGGCGCCTGCATCCACGTGCCGCCACCGCCACCTAACCAACTGGTGCTGGTGCGTTATCCCAAGGGGCTGAAGCTGGATGATATCTACACGCCGCTGTGGGTGACGGGCACGTTGAAGGTGGAGAAGGTCAACAATGACCTGGCAGATGCGGCGTATGCGCTGGATGCGGGGAAGGTCAGGGTAGTGAAAGAGTCCGATCTCTAGATCATGACGCAGAACCCAATGTGGGAGCGGGCTTGTGTGGGAGCAGGCAAGCCAGCTCCCACACAAGCGTGCTCACACATGTTGATTGGTTTTTACAGGGCGATACTGTTGATGTTCACGCCCAAAGTATGGCTTTGACCCGGCGCCAAGCTCACCACATCATCCAGCACATTCGCCGTTTCGATGCACAGCATGCCCTGCCAGCCATCATCGGCCATGTCGTCAAACGCCTTGGCGCGTTCGGTCCATGGGTTCCAGATCACGGTCGAGCTCGAACCCTGGCTGGTGAGCTGAATGCGGCGCTGCCAATCCTTATCGACAATATTCAACTGCGCCGGCGTATCCAGGTAGATACGATCAGTCTCGGCACTGAAGTGCAGCAGGCCGGACTGCTTCTTCTCGGCCCAGCCATCGGCGGTGTCGATATACGCCAGCCCATCCAGCCCTTCGACCTGCACCTTGCGTACGTCACTCACGGCGAAGTACGTGTGCAGCGCCTGGCTGAGGGTCACAGTGTCGGTGCCACGGTTGTGGCTGGTCAGGCGGATGTGCAGTTGATCGTCAAGCAGCAGGCTCAACGTCAGGTTGACCTGATGCGGCCAGCCGGGGAAGCCGCCCTCGGGAACCGGCAGAACCAAGTCCACCCGTAGCGCCTGGCCTTCGAGTTCGCTCGCAGCCAACTCCCACTGTGCCGTGCGCACAAAACCATGGGCACCGGCCGGTTGCTCGCTCTGGCGCATTGCCTTGACGCTCTGCGGGTTGCGGTCAAACACGCCAAACCATGGCCAGCATACCGGCACGCCGGTACGGATGCCTTTGCCTTGCTTGAACACCGCCGCAGGGTTTGGCCATATCAGCGGCTGCTCGCCCTTGCGCTGGTAACTGAAGATGTGCGCGCCCTGTTGGGCCACCATCAATTCAGCGCCGTTGTGGCGAATGCGCCAGCAGTCCAGTTCGTCGATTTTTACGCTTTCAACGTGGGGCACAGGCATACGAAGCACTCTTTAATGGCAGGCAATGGGGCAATTGACCGTCAAAACCCGACGAGGTTTAACGCGCGCGAGACGGCACCGAGCGCGTGCGGCCGCTGCCATCGATGGCGACGAACACGAACACCGCCTCGGTAACTTTGCGCCATTCACTGGACAGCGGGTCGTCGCTCCACACTTCGACCATCATCTGGATCGAGCTACGGCCAATTTCCAGGGCTTGGGTATAGAAGGACAATTGCGCACCGACCGCGACCGGCACCAGAAAGGCCATGCGATCAATGGCCACGGTAGCCACGCGGCCGCCGGCGACCTTGCTGGCCATTGCCGTGCCTGCCAGGTCCATCTGCGCGACCAGCCAGCCGCCAAAAATATCGCCAAAACCATTGGTTTCACGTGGCAATGCGGTGATTTGCAGGGCGAGATCGCCTTGCGGGATAGGATCTTCTTGTTCGAGTTCGATCATGCCAAGGGTGCCTCTGACCCGTAACGCTTCATGGGTGTTTCAAGTGGATAGCCGTCTTCGGGAAAAACGTTTCAGCACCAACATACACCGCTCGATACGTTTCTCGTAAGGCGCACTAAAGGGAAACTCTGCCAAAACGGCTGGGTGGCACCCAACGACGTTTTGGCACAGCAGCCCCTCAAGACAGCGGGTTTGGCGCTTGCAAGGGCCGAGTATATCGAGACGCTGGCGCCGCGACGACCTCCCGGCGCTCATTTGGTCGGCAAATCGCGGCTGTTATGCGGCTTTTTCGCGCAACTGTGTTTCTGATTGCAGGGAAAGCGCACGAATGGGGAATATTTCGCCCATCTGAACTGTGATTCGGTAGACGCTGTGCTTTTTCAAACGATTTGCTATCTTGCCAAACCTGCCGCAAGTCCCGGGCTTGCTGTTCTGATTACTATAAGAGAAGCCTTGCCATGTCCTCCGTGCCCGCAAGCAGCGCGCAACCTTCGCGCCCGCTGACCCGCAACGACTACAAAACCCTTTCGCTGTCTGCCTTGGGCGGGGCGCTGGAATTCTACGACTTCATCATCTTCGTGTTTTTCGCTACCGTGGTCGGAAAGCTGTTTTTCCCCGTCGACATGCCCGAATGGCTGCGCATGATGCAGACCTTCGGCATCTTCGCCGCCGGTTACCTGGCACGCCCGCTGGGCGGCATCATCATGGCGCACTTCGGTGACCTGCTGGGCCGCAAGAAAATGTTCACCCTGAGCATCTTCATGATGGCCGTGCCGACCCTGATCATGGGCCTGCTGCCGACCTACGCACAGATCGGCCTGTGGGCGCCGCTGCTGTTGCTGCTGATGCGCGTCATCCAGGGCGCCGCCATTGGCGGCGAAGTACCTGGCGCCTGGGTGTTTGTCTCCGAACACGTGCCGCCGCGCCACATCGGCTATGCCTGCGGCACCCTGACCAGCGGCCTCACCGCCGGTATCCTGCTGGGTTCGCTGGTGGCTACCGCCATCAACACCCTCTATACCCCGGAGCAGGTCTCGGATTACGCGTGGCGTATCCCGTTCCTGCTGGGGGGTGTGTTCGGCCTGCTGTCGGTGTACTTGCGCCGTTGGCTGCATGAAACACCGATCTTCGCTGAGATGCAGCAGCGCAAAACCCTGGCTGCCGAGTTGCCATTGCGCGCGGTATTGCGTGACCACCGTGGCGCCATCGTGCTGTCGATGCTGTTGACGTGGTTGCTGTCGGCGGGTGTGGTTGTGGTCATCCTGATGACCCCGACCGTGCTGCAAACCATCTACCACTTCAGCCCGACGGTTGCGCTGCAAGCCAACAGCCTGGCGATCGTTACGCTGAGCCTGGGCTGCATTGCGTCCGGCGCGCTGGCTGACCGTTTTGGTGCCGGTCGCGTTTTGGTCACCGGTTGCGCGTTGCTGCTGGCCACTTCCTGGACGCTGTATCACAGCCTGATGGCCCACCCGGACTGGTTGTTCCCGCTGTACGCGTTGACCGGCCTGTTTGTGGGCACCATCGGTGTAGTGCCTTACGTGATGGTGAAAGCATTCCCGCCAGTGGTGCGTTTCAGCGGTTTGTCGTTCTCCTATAACGTGGCCTACGCCGTATTTGGTGGTTTGACGCCACTGGCGGTATCGCTGCTGATGAAGGAAAGCCCGATGGGGCCTGCTTACTACGTGGCTGTCCTGTGTGTAATGGGGATGGCGGTGGGCGGCTACCTGTGGAAGCGCGGGCGCTGAATGATCGTTCCCACGCTCTGCGTGGGAATGCCGGCCTGGACGCTCTGCGTCCGCTTTTGAAGGTCGTGACGCAGAGCGTCACTGGATGCGTTCCCACTCAGAGCGTGGGAACGATCAATGCCAGCAACGATTACAGAGTGTTTCCGAAACATTGCTCCAGCCGCCTAAACCTCCTCGCAAGCCCCGGATTTATTGCACTTCCCCCTTCCTGTCAGGTTTTTCATAAATACTGGCCTTTCATCTAATTGTCATATTCCAGACATAGAGTGTTCACACGGCCTACCGATACTTGGCCCCGATCCAACTATCCCTATCTGCTAGGAGCAAGGCATGAAACTGAAACGTTTGATGGCGGCAATGACTTTTGTCGCTGCTGGCGTTGCGACCGCCAACGCGGTGGCCGCTGGAGTTGATCCGGCAATCCCGGCTTACGTTAAGACCACTGGTGTGTCGGGCAACTTGTCCAGCGTCGGTTCCGATACCTTGGCTAACCTGATGACCCTGTGGGCCGAGGGTTACAAAAAGGAATACCCGAACGTCAACATCCAGATTCAGGCTGCCGGCTCCGCCACTGCACCTCCTGCGCTGACTGAAGGCACCTCCAACCTGGGCCCGATGAGCCGCAAGATGAAGGACACCGAACTGGCGGCCTTCGAGCAGAAGTACGGCTACAAGCCAACCGCTATCCCGGTTGCCGTGGATGCCCTGGCTGTGTTTGTGCACAAGGACAACCCGATCCAGCACCTGACCATGGAACAAGTCGACGCGATCTTCTCCTCGACTCGTCTGTGCGGCGCTAAAGCCGATGTTAAAACCTGGGGCGACCTGGGTGTGACCGGCGACCTGGCCAACAAGCCGGTTCAGTTGTTTGGTCGTAACTCGGTATCCGGCACCTACGGCTACTTCAAAGAAGAAGCCCTGTGCAAAGGCGACTACAAGCCAAACGTGAACGAACAACCAGGCTCGGCTTCGGTCGTGCAGTCGATCAGCTCCTCGCTGAACGGCATCGGTTACTCGGGCATCGGCTACAAAACTGCTAGCGTGAAGACCGTGGCCCTGGCCAAGAAAGGCAGCACTGACTTCATCGAAGACAGCGAAGAAAACGCCCTGAACGGTAAATACCCGCTGTCGCGTTTCCTCTACGTGTACGTCAACAAAGCCCCGAACAAGCCTCTGGCCCCGCTGGAAGCTGAGTTCGTGAAACTGGTTCTGTCCAAACAGGGCCAGGAAGTAGTAGTGAAAGACGGTTACATCCCACTGCCAGCCAAAGTTGCCGCCAAGGCACTGGCTGACCTGGGCCTGAAAGAAGGCAACTAAGCCTGCAATACCGGTGTAGCAGCGGGCCCTGTGGAAGCGGGCTTGCTGTGGCGAGGGAGCTTGCTCCCGTTCGACTGCGTAGCAGTCGCAAGCCTTGGGGGCGCTTCGCCCCCCAGCGCAAGCAAGCTTGCTCGCCACAGTAACCCCTTACTCTTCAAGCCCGTCTACACCTCTAATTCTTTAATCCGCTGCCAGCCCTGCTACGCGGCGGATTTCTTGCGTCACTGCATTGTCATCTTTCTGTCATACAGGATCGCTAGGGTGTGCGCATGAATGATCTGGCCAATTCCACCATGACGACGACTTCTCCCCCCAAGCGTATTGATTTCAATACGCCTGAGCTGCAACGCAAGCGCCGCATTCGCGCGCTCAAAGATCGCCTGACCCGTTGGTATGTGTTGATCGGCGGCCTCGCCGTGCTCGGCGCAATTACCCTGATCTTCTTCTTCCTGGCTTATGTCGTTGCACCTTTGTTCCAAGGTGCTTCGCTGACCAAGGAAGACGCGCTGACACCCGCCTGGATGCAGGACGCCGGCAAGCCGTTGATGATCTCCCTCGAAGAACAGAACCAAGTTGCCATGCGGGTTTCCGACAAGGGCCAGGCGCTGTTCTTTGATGTGAGCACCGGTGCCGAGCTCAAACGTGTCGACCTGCCTTTGCCTGCTGGCGCCACTGTGGTCTCGATCGGCAAGGACCAGCCAGGCAGCCCGTTGGTGATCCTCGGTTTGTCCAATGGCCAGTCCCTGGTGTTCCGCCACACTTATAAAGTGTCGTACCCGGAAGGCAAAAAGACCATTACGCCGGCCATTGAATACCCCTACGGCGAAACGTCCATCGTCCTCGACGAGCAGGGCCGCCCGCTGGAGCACGTCGCCCTCAACGCCACTGACTCGTCGCTGGTGGTTGCAGGTTCCGCGGGTTCGTACTTGAACGTACTGAGCCTGAGCCGCGAAGAAAACATGATGACCGGTGAAGTCACCAGCGAGCAGAAGCGTATCGAGCTGCCGCAAATGACCGAACCGGTGAAGGCAATCTTCATCGACCCACGCCAGCAGTGGTTGTATGTGATCAACGGTCGTGCGCTCGCCGATGTGTTCAGCCTGCGCGACAAGAGCCTCAACGGTCGTTACAAACTGCTGGAAGACGGCAACGCCGAAATCACTGCCAGCACCCAGCTGGTGGGCGGTATCTCGCTGATCGTCGGTAACTCCAAGGGCGGCCTGGCCCAATGGTTCATGGCCCGTGACCCGGACGGCGAGCAACGCCTGAAGCAGATCCGCACCTTCCAGATGGGCACCGCGCCAATCGTTGAAATCACCGCCGAGGAGCGTCGCAAAGGCTTCACCGCCCTGGACGCATCCGGCAAGTTCGGCGTGTTCCACAGTACCGCGCACCGCACGCTGCTGGTCGATCCGGTGGTGGATGGTCAAGGCCTGTTCGGCATGTCGCCACGCGCCAACCGCGTGATCGTCGAAGCCGGCGGCAAGCTGCAACCGCTGCTGCTCGACAACCCGCACCCGGAAGTGTCCTGGAGCGCGCTGTGGAGCAAGGTCTGGTACGAAAACTACGACGAGCCTAAATACGTCTGGCAATCGACCGCCGCCAACACCGACTTCGAACCCAAAATGAGTTTGGCCCCGCTGACCTTCGGTACCCTGAAGGCTGCGTTCTACGCCATGTTGCTGGCGGCGCCACTGGCAGTTGCCGCGGCAATCTACACCGCTTACTTCATGGCCCCGAGCCTGCGCCGCAAGGTCAAGCCGGTGATCGAACTGATGGAAGCGATGCCGACGGTGATCCTCGGCTTCTTCGCTGGCCTGTTCCTGGCGCCTTATGTGGAAGGGCACTTGCCGGGGATTTTCAGCCTGCTGATGTTGCTGCCGATTGGCATCCTGGTCGCCGGGTTTGTCTTCAGCCGCCTGCCTGAATCGCTGCGCCTGCGCGTTCCGGATGGTTGGGAAAGTGCGATCCTGATTCCGGTGATCCTGTTTGTGGGCTGGCTCTCGCTGTACATGAGCCCATACCTGGAGACCTGGTTCTTTGGCGGCGACATGCGCATGTGGATCTCCCACGACCTGGGCATCACCTACGACCAGCGCAACGCCCTGGTCGTCGGTCTGGCCATGGGTTTTGCGGTGATCCCGAACATCTACTCCATCGCCGAAGACGCCGTGTTCAGCGTGCCACGCGGCCTCACCCTGGGCTCATTGGCCCTGGGCGCCACGCCATGGCAGACCATGACCCGCGTGGTGATCCTGACCGCGAGCCCGGGCATCTTCTCCGCACTGATGATCGGCATGGGCCGCGCAGTGGGTGAAACCATGATCGTGCTGATGGCCACCGGCAACACCCCGGTGATGGAGATGAACCTGTTCGAAGGCCTGCGCACATTGGCGGCCAACGTTGCGGTGGAGATGCCTGAGTCGGAAGTCGGTGGCAGTCACTACCGCGTGCTGTTCCTCTCGGCGCTGGTGCTGCTGCTGTTCACCTTCATCATGAACACCCTCGCCGAGCTGATCCGTCAGCGTCTGCGCAAGAAATACTCGTCGCTTTAAGAAAGGTAGAAGTCTGTGAAACAGAACTCCCTGAATGGATGGTTCAAGAGCGGCGCCCCCGGCGTCTGGATCAGCGGTGGCGCGGTGTCCATCGCGGTCATCATGACCATTGGTTTGCTGGCCGTGATTGCCGTGCGTGGTCTGGGCCACTTCTGGCCGGCCGACCTGATCCAGGCCAACTACAGCGTGCCTGGCCAGGAAAACCATATCGTCATCGGCGAAGTGGTGCAGAAGGAAGAAGTGCCGCGCGAGCGCCTGAAAAGCGCGGGCCTGCCGGTGCCGGACCAAGGCCCGGAATTCATGACCCGCGAGCTGATCAAGGTCGGTAACCGCGACTTGAATGGCAACGACTTCACCTGGATCGTCGGCGAGTGGTTGAAAGACCAGACCACCCCGAAGAACCTGATGGCCATCGAGCGTCGTGAGTGGGGCAACTTCTACGGCACCCTGGTCAACGTCAAGCAAGATGGCAAGGTGATCGCCGAAGGCGAAGCCGCATGGCCGGAGCTGCAAGCCCGCGTCGATCGCGTGAACAAGTTGGCGGCCCAGCTCAAGAGCCTTGAGAAAACCGACATCGGCGCGATCAACGCTGGCCTGGAACGCATCCGCCTGCACGGGCGCAAGCTGGAGCTGGAAGGCAAGCTCGACGCTGCCGCCCAGGCCGACATGGACTCCGGCCGCGCCGAGCTGAATGCCCGTTACCAGGACATCGAAGCGCGCCTGGCCGACCTGCACACCCAGTTCAACCGCGACAGCCTGACGGCCCGCGACGGCAACGGCAAAGAAATCGAAATCGGCATCGGCAAAGTGGTGCACGCCTACCAGCCGAACGCCATGGGCACCCTGACCAAGGTGGGTTTCTACTTCAGCAAGGTCTGGGAATTCTTGAGCGACGACCCACGGGAAGCCAACACCGAAGGCGGGATCTTCCCGGCCATCTTCGGCACCGTGATGATGACCCTGATCATGGCGATGATCGTGACCCCGTTCGGCGTGCTGGCGGCGGTGTACCTGCGTGAATACGCCAAACAGAACACCCTGACCCGCATTATCCGTATCGCGGTGAACAACCTGGCCGGCGTACCGGCCATCGTTTACGGCGTGTTCGGCCTGGGCTTCTTTGTGTATGTACTGGGTGGCTCGGTCGACCGTTTGTTCTTCGCTGAAGCTCTGCCGGCGCCGACCTTCGGTACGCCTGGCCTGCTGTGGGCTTCGCTGACCCTGGCGCTGCTGGCGGTGCCGGTGGTGATCGTGGCCACTGAAGAAGGCCTGGCGCGGATTCCTCGTACCGTGCGTGAGGGTTCCCTGGCACTCGGCGCAACCAAGGCGGAAACGCTGTGGAAGATTGTGCTGCCGATGGCCAGCCCGGCGATGATGACCGGCATGATCCTCGCCGTGGCCCGCGCCGCCGGTGAAGTGGCGCCGCTGATGCTGGTGGGTGTGGTCAAGCTGGCACCGTCGCTGCCGCTGGATGGCAACTACCCGTACCTGCACCTTGACCAGAAAATCATGCACCTGGGCTTCCATATTTATGACGTTGGCTTCCAGAGCCCCAACGTCGAAGCCGCACGACCGCTGGTATACGCCACCGCCTTGCTGCTGGTGCTGGTGATCGCCACGCTCAACCTGTCGGCCGTGTGGATTCGTAACCACCTGCGCGAAAAATACAAGGCGCTGGACAGCTAAAGCGATTCCCTGTGGGGCCGGCTTGTGTGGGAGCTGGCTTGCCTGCGATAGCATCATCGCGGTGTGGCTGACACACCGCGGTGCCTGCATCGCGGGCAAGCCCAGCTCCCACGCAAGCCAGCTCCTCAAGGGTCCAGAGACAGACACAGATTTTTGAGTAAACCGCCCCGGCGGTTCAACCAAACGAATTGGTAGCACAGGGAGCATCCCATGCAACATGAAACCCATACCCACGGCATCAACATGTCGGCCCTGGGTCGCGACAAGCAGAGCCTGAGCCTGGCCCAGGAAACCGTGGCCATCGAAGTTCCGGGCCTGAGCCTGTACTACGGTGAAAAGCAGGCGCTGTTCGACGTCAGCATGAACATCCCCAAGCAGCGCGTGACCGCCTTTATCGGCCCGTCCGGCTGCGGCAAGTCCACGCTGCTGCGCACCTTCAACCGCATGAACGACCTGGTTGACGGTTGCCGCGTAGAAGGCGCGATCAACCTGTACGGCACTAACATCTACCGCAAGGGCGAAGACGTGGCCGAGCTGCGCCGTCGCGTGGGCATGGTGTTCCAGAAGCCGAACCCGTTCCCCAAGACCATCTACGAAAACGTGGTTTACGGCCTGCGCATCCAGGGCATCAACAAAAAACGCATCCTCGACGAAGCCGTTGAGTGGGCCTTGAAAGGCGCGGCGCTGTGGGACGAGGTTAAAGACCGCCTGCACGACTCGGCACTCGGCCTGTCCGGCGGCCAGCAGCAGCGTCTGGTGATCGCCCGCACCATCGCCGTGGAGCCGGAAGTGTTGCTGCTCGACGAACCCTGCTCGGCACTCGACCCGATCTCGACGCTGAAAGTCGAAGAGCTGATCTACGAACTCAAGTCCAAGTTCACCATCGTCATCGTGACCCACAACATGCAACAGGCGGCGCGGGTTTCCGACTACACCGCGTTCATGTACATGGGCAAGTTGGTGGAGTTCGGCGACACCGACACCTTGTTCACCAACCCGGCGAAGAAGCAGACCGAAGACTACATCACCGGTCGTTACGGCTAGCCCCAGCTGCAAGCCGCAAGTTTCAAGCGGCAAGTGGAAGCAGTTTGATCAACGACACACATCAGCTTGCAGCTTGTAGCTTGCAGCTTACAGCTTTTGCGGAGCAAACCCATGATTAGCAAAGAAGGCCTTACCCACCACATCTCCGCGCAGTTCAACGCCGAGCTTGAGGAGGTGCGCAGCCACCTCCTGGCGATGGGCGGGCTGGTGGAGAAGCAAGTCAACGATGCCGTTACTGCGTTGATCGAGGCCGACTCTGGCCTGGCCCAGCAAGTGCGCGAGATTGATGACCAGATCAATCAGATGGAACGCAATATCGATGAAGAATGCCTGCGCATTCTGGCCCGTCGCCAGCCGGCGGCCTCCGACCTGCGTTTGATCATCAGCATCTCCAAGTCGGTAATCGATTTGGAGCGCATCGGCGACGAAGCCACCAAAATCGCCCGCCGCGCTATCCAGCTGTGCGAAGAAGGCGAGGCGCCACGCGGTTACGTGGAAGTGCGCCACATCGGTGACCAAGTGCGCAATATGGTGCGCGATGCGCTGGACGCTTTCGCCCGCTTCGACGCCGAATTGGCGTTGTCGGTGGCGCAATACGACAAGACCATCGACCGCGAATACAAGACCGCACTGCGCGAGCTGGCCACCTACATGATGGAAGACCCGCGCTCTATCTCGCGGGTCTTGAACATCATCTGGGTATTGCGTTCCCTGGAACGGATCGGCGACCACGCGCGCAATATCTCGGAATTGGTGATTTACCTGGTGCGCGGCACCGACGTGCGGCACATGGGCCTCAAGCGCATGAAAGCCGAAGTTGAAGGCACGGCCGATCAAATCCCTAATGTTCCGGGCGAAACTGACGATAAGTAAGGTTGCCCGAGACATTAACGCCCGGCCTTTGGTCGGGCGTTTTCGTTTGTGGCATCTGAATTTATTTGCGCAGCAGGAGCAATAAGTCCTTCTGTGACCAGCGAGTTTTGGCAAAATGCCATCAGTCAGGCGTTTTGCATGCCGAAGTTTTAATAGGATGAAGGGTCGATGAGTAAAGTCAGTGTATTGGTGGTGGACGACGCCTCGTTTATCCGCGATTTGGTGAAGAAGTGCCTGCGCAACTACTTCCCAGGCATCAAGATTGAAGACGCGGTAAACGGCAAAAAGGCGCAATCCATCCTGATGCGTGAGACCTTCGACCTGGTGCTGTGCGACTGGGAAATGCCTGAGATGTCTGGCCTTGAGCTGTTGACCTGGTGCCGTGAACAAGCCCATCTCAAAGCCATGCCGTTCGTGATGGTGACCAGCCGTGGCGACAAGGAAAACGTAGTGCAGGCGATCCAGGCCGGGGTTTCCGGTTACGTCAGTAAGCCGTTCACCAACGAGCAACTGCTGAACAAGGTCAAGCAGGCTTTGCACAAGATCGGCCGTCTCGACGCCCTTATCGCCAGCGCGCCGACCAAGATGAACTCGGCCTTCGGCAACGACTCTCTCAATGCCTTGACCGGCGGCAAGCCCGAGGCGGCCAAACCGGCGCCGATAGCTGCGCCGAGCAAAGGCCTGCTCAACAGCCAACCGGTGCAAGCGCCTGCTGCCTCGCCTGCCGGCGGTCGCGGCCATGGCCAACTGCGGCTGTCCAGCGGCAACCAGCAATGTGTGATCAAGGCGCTGAGCATCAAGGAAGCGCTGCTGGTGGTCCGTCGCGGTGAAGTGCTGCCGCAGGTACTGGAAAGCGCCGTGCTCGACCTTGAGCAAGGCGAAAACGCCGAAGTCGCGCGCCTCAACGGCTACCTGCACGCCATCGTCGCCTATGAGCCACGGCCTGACAGCGACTGGTTGCAACTGACCTTCCGGTTTATTGACCAGGATGCGCAGAAGCTCGACTACATCTCCCGCCTGATCGCGCGCGGTACGGCGCAGAAGCACTTCGTGCCGGGAGCTTGATCGCCTGAATCAAGGGAATCGACCGACCGTCTGATTCCCGCTGGGCCGCTTGATTTATATCCATTTCGATATAGTCTCTCGATAACGCGTCAGTGTTATCGAGCCTTTGCTATGCCTTGAAACACACCTGCACCGCCTTTGGCTGAATCGTCGATTAGGCTTCTTCTTTCCAGGAAAGGAGAAGCAAATGCCAAGGCATAAGGATGTGGTGTTTTTAGGAAGCTCGCTCAAGGATCTCAAAGAATTCCCTCTCGACGCCCGAAGGGCTGCCGGCTTTCAGTTGGATCTCTTGCAGCAGGGTGAACAGCCTTTTGATTGCAAGCCGATGAAGACTATCGGGAGGGGCGTCAGCGAAATTCGGATCACTGAGGAATCAGGAGCGTTTCGAGTGTTCTATGTGATTAATCGGCCGGAAGCAGTCTATGTGCTGCACGCGCTGCGCAAAACCACACAGAAAACCGAAGGGCGGGATATCGAACTGGCTCGTGCCAGATTGCAGGAGATAGGTTAAGCCCATGACAGACTCAAAAATTCACACCGAACGTTTCAGCAGCGTCTGGGATGCTCTGGAAGACACGCCCCAACAAGCCGCCAATATGCGCATGCGCTCAAAGTTGTTGTTGGAGTTGTGCAACACCATCCGCAGCTGGGAGCTTTCTCAGAAAGACGCGGCACAAAGGCTCGGTATCAGTCAGCCGCGCTTGAACGACGTGCTCAACGGCAAGATCGACAAGTTTTCCCTTGATGCGCTGGTCAACCTGTCGGCCGCCGCCCGGATGAATGTGGATATCTGCTTTACCGCGCTGCCCGCTTAGAGCTGTCATCTACCCTTGCTAGCCTGCCGTTCAGTCATCCCGGCAGGTACGTCATGTTCATTCGCCTAGTCCTGTTCTGTGGGCTGGCCACGGTTTGCACTTCGACCCTGGCCATGACCCTCTACAAAACCACCGATGCCAATGGCGTGGTGTCTTTCAGCGACCGGCAAACGCCGGGCGCCCAGGCATTTGTGATGCAGGAGCGCCGGGTGGAACGGACCAAACGGCCGGTGCTGGATATGCCCACATCAAGTTATCCACAGCAAGCCTATCGCTATCCTTTGCCTTGGCGTGGTGGGCCGTTTCGCTTGACCCAAGGCCCTAACGGCAGCTTCAGCCACACCGACGCCAAGAGCCGCTACGCCATGGATATCGCCATGCCCGAAGGCACACCAATCATTGCGGCGCGTAGCGGGATGGTGGTGAAGACCGAAAATAACCAGGCCGGGCGCGGTAATGACGCGTCCGGGAATTTCGTGCGCATACGCCACGATGACGGCACCGAGGGCGTGTATTTGCACCTCAAGCAAGGTTCGGTCAGCGTAAGGGCAGGGCAGCGTGTGGTGGTGGGAAGCCCACTGGCGTTGTCGGGCAATACCGGCAACAGCAGCGGGCCGCATCTGCATTTTGTGGTGCAGAAGGCTTCCGAGGCCGGGCTGGTTTCGATTCCGTATGAGTTCAACCAGCCGCTTGGCAAATTGCCCAACTTTGCGTTGGGCAATTGAGGCGTCAATCCAGCAGCAACACCTTGGCCAGGACGATCTTCGGCCCTTTCATCTTCTTGATGATGATGCGCAAGCCTTCAACTTCCAGCACTTCTTCCTCTTCCGGCACGCGTTTCAACGTGTCGTAGATCAAGCCGGCCAGGGTTTCGGCTTCGATGTGGTCCAGGTCCACGCCCAGCAGGCGCTCCACCTTGAACAGCGGCGTGTCGCCACGCACCAGCAGTTTGCCTGGCTGGTAGGCGAGGATGCCGCGCTCGGCCTTGCGGTGTTCGTCCTGGATATCGCCGACCAGCACTTCCAGCACGTCTTCCATGGTCAGGTAGCCGATGACTTTGCCGTCGGCTTCTTCCACCAGGGCAAAGTGCGCGCCGCCTTTGCGGAACTGCTCCAGCAGCTGTGACAGCGGCATGTGCCGCGAGACACGCTCCAGCGGGCGGGTCAGCTCGGCCAGGTTGAACGACTCGGGGATGTGGTCCAGGGCAGCCAGTTCCAGCAGCAGGTCCTTGATGTGCAGCAAGCCGACAAACTCGTTGCGATCGGCGTCATACACCGGGTAGCGGCTGAATTTGTGGCGGCGGAACAGCGCGAGGATTTCCTTGAGCGGGGCGTTGAAGTCCAGGGTCACCAGGTCTTCGCGGGAGTTGGCCCAGTCCACCACTTCCAGCTCGCCCATTTCCACAGCCGAAGCCAGTACGCGCATGCCTTGGTCGCTTGGGTCCTGGCCACGGCTGGAGTGCAGGATCAGCTTGAGTTCTTCGCGGCTGTAATGGTGCTCATGGTGCGGGCCGGGCTCGCCTTGGCCGGCGATACGCAAGATGGCGTTGGCGCTGGCGTTGAGCAGGTAGATCGCCGGGTACATGGCCCAGTAGAACAGGTACAGCGGCACCGCCGTCCACAGCGACAGCAGCTCGGGTTTGCGAATTGCCCAGGACTTGGGGGCCAATTCACCGACCACGATGTGCAGGTAGGAAATCACGAAGAAGGCGGCAAAAAACGACACGCCTTTGATCACTTCAGGCGATTGCACGCCGATGGCGCCCAGCAATGGCTCGAGGATGTGCGCAAAGGCCGGCTCACCGACCCAGCCCAGGCCCAGGGAGGCGAGGGTAATACCCAATTGGCAGGCCGACAGATAGGCGTCGAGCTGACTGTGGACGGTGCGCAGGATCTGCCCGCGCCAGCCGTTCTTGTGGGCGATGGCCTCGACCCGGGTGGCGCGCAGTTTGACCATGGCAAATTCCGCTGCAACGAAGAAACCGTTGAGCAGTACCAGGATCAGTGCAAAAAGAATCATGCCGAAATCGGCGAAGAGTGTAGCGAGGGTGATACCAGGGGAAGGGTCCATGATGGGGTTTTGCAGGTTCCGTGTGTTCAATAAGGGGTGACAGACAGGCCTGAAAGGCAGGCGCAAGTCGGCCAATGTAGCGGCTGACGGGGCGCTTGCCTAGTGCCCGCTGCCGGGCGGAGCCTGGAAAGCCTTCTGCCAAACCATGCAAATCCAATGTAGGAGCTGGCTTGCCTGCGATAGCGGCCTGCCAGTTGAGTTGATTTCAGCTGACCCACCGCCATCGCAGGCAAGCCAGCTCCCACACTTAGATTTACGTTGTTTTCGGGTTATTCATCTGTGCCGATCACCCGCGAGCGGGTCATCTGCGCCGGTGGGAAATGGCAGGTAAAGGTGCTGCCATGCCCCAGCACGCTGCTGATCTCCAACCGTGCGCGGTGGCGCAACAGCACGTGTTTGACGATCGCCAGGCCCAGCCCGGTGCCGCCGGTGTTGGAGTTGCGGCTTGAGTCGACGCGGTAGAAGCGTTCGGTCAGGCGCGGCAGGTGCTTGGCGTCGATACCGATGCCGGAGTCCTGCACGCTCAAGTGTGCGCCGTGCTCATCGCTCCACCAGCGGATGCGGATATTGCCCTTGTCCTGGGTGTACTTCACGGCGTTGAACACCAGGTTGGAAAACGCGCTGCGCAACTCACCTTCGCTGCCTTTGAGCAATACCTGCGGGTCGGCTTCCAGTGTGATCTGTTGCCCGCGCTCGCCGGAAAGCGCCTGGGCGTCATTCTTGATGGTCTGCAGCAGGCTTTGCACCGCCACCGGATGGTTGTCCGATGGGTAATCGGTGGCTTCCAGCTTGGCCAGCAACAGCAGGTCATTGAGCAGGGTTTGCATGCGTGAGCCCTGCTGTTGCATCTGCTGCAGGGCACGGCTCCAACGCGGGTTGATCTCGTCGACGTTGTCCAGCAGCGTCTCCAGGTAGCCGCAGATCACCGTCAACGGCGTACGCAGTTCGTGGGAGACGTTGGCGACGAAGTCTTTGCGCATCTGTTCCAACTGGTGAATGCGGGTCACGTCGCGCACCAGCATCAGGTGCTCGTTGTTGCCATAACGCGTCAGGTACAGCTGGATGCGCACGCGGTCATTGGTAGGCGAGGGGATTTCCAGCGCTTCTTCGTAGTTTTCCTGCTCGAAATATTCCTTGAAGCGCGGGTGGCGCACCAGGTTGGTCACCGGCTGACCGCTGTCCTGGGGCGTCTTGAGGCCCAGCAAGGTCTCGGCAGCGCGGTTCCACCACTCCAGGTTGCCGTCGCTGTCGAGCATGATCACCGCGTCTTTGAGCGCAGCGGTAGACTCCTGCACCCGGTCGATCACCGCCTGCAGGCGCCCGCGAACCCTTTGGTCGCGGCGTTGCAGGTGGTAGATGCTGTCGAACACTTCGCCCCACAGGCCGTAGCCGTCGGGTGGTGCTTCGTCGGGTTTGTGCTGGCGCAGCCATTCATGCAGGCGCAGCAATTGTTTGAGGGTCCAGCCCAGGTACAGGCCGATACCAACGGCCAGGCTCCAACCGTAATAACCGCTGATCAAACCCACCACCAAGCAACCGGTGATCAACAGAAGCATGTGGCGAATCAGGGTGCCATGCCAGTTCTGGTTCACTTAAACATGCGTCCTTGTCAGCTGTTAAGGAAAGGAAGGGCCGGCTCAACCTTTGGTGGAAAAGCGATAGCCGGTGCCGCGCACGGTTTGTACCAGATTCTCGTAGGCATCGCCCAAGGCTTTGCGCAGGCGGCGGATATGCACGTCAACCGTGCGCTCCTCCACATACACATTGCCGCCCCACACCTGGTCCAGCAATTGCCCACGGGTATAGGCGCGCTCCTGGTGGGTCATGAAAAATTGCAGCAGGCGGTATTCGGTCGGCCCCATCTCGGCCGGCTTGCCGTCGATGGTCACGCGGTGGCTGATCGGGTCCAGGATCAGCCCGTCGACTTCGATCGGCGCTTCGCCATCGGTAGGGCCGGCACGGCGCAGTACGGCCTTCAGGCGCGCTACCAGCTCACGTGGGGAAAACGGCTTGGTGATGTAGTCATCAGCGCCGACTTCCAGGCCCTGGATCTTGTTGTCCTCTTCACCCTTGGCGGTGAGCATGATGATCGGGATATCCCCGGTCAGCTCGTCACGCTTGAGGCGACGGGCCAGTTCGATGCCGGAGGTGCCGGGCAGCATCCAGTCCAGCAGGATCAGGTCCGGCTTGCGGTCGACGATAATGGCATGGGCCTGCTGGGAGTTCTCCGCCTCCAGGCAGTCATAGCCGGCCATTTCCAACGCAACGGCGATCATCTCGCGAATGGGCGCTTCGTCGTCAACGATCAGAATGCTCCTGCCAACCATGCTCAAAATCCTCTTGTCATTTAACTGTCTTGCGCCGCATTAGATAACGGAATTATTGCAGTCGTGTGACAGTAATTTAGACGATCGGGCAATTCACGGCACTCTGGACTACCCTTTGGGTCCGAATCCTGACAACCACAAAAGGAAGGTTCCGATGACTTACAGCACTGTTTCATGGAAAGCCCTGTTGGTATCGGCGGCGTTGACGCTGCCGGGCCTGGCGTTTGCGGCGGAGCCGGCGATGACTCACGACGGAATGTTGGTGGATCACAAGGGGCTGACCCTCTACACCTTTGACAAGGATGCCGACGGCAAGTCGGTGTGCAAAGACCAGTGTGCGACCAACTGGCCGCCGCTGAAGGCTGAGTCTACTGACAAGTCGATGGGTGATTGGACAGTCATTACCCGCGACGACCAGACCAGTCAGTGGGCTTACAAAGGCAAGCCTGTCTACACCTACAAGGATGACAAGAAGGCGGGTGACAAGACCGGTGATGGCAAGGGCGGGGCGTGGCACGTAATCAAGCCCTGACCACGCAGTGCGGCTGAAACCATCGCGGGCAAGCCCGCTCCCACAGGGGAATGCGTTCCAAATGTGGGAGCGGGCTTGCCCGCGATGGCGTCAGCACTGACTTACCGAAACCCGTAATCCGCCACAATCCCGACAAAAATCGCCAACCCCGCCCAGTGGTTATGCAAAAACGCCTTGAAGCATTTCATCCGATCCTTGTCCCGGGTGTACCAGAATTCCCAGGCAAAACAGCCCGCCGCCGCCAGCAACCCCAGATGGAACCAGCCACCCAGCTCGAACCGCTGCCCCGCCAATAGCAGGCACACCAGCGATAAACCTTGCAGGGTCAGAATGATCACGCGGTCCGCATCGCCGAACAGAATGGCGGTGGATTTCACCCCGATCTTCAAGTCGTCATCGCGGTCGGTCATCGCGTAATACGTGTCGTAGCCCACCGTCCACAGCAAGTTGGCGATGTACAGCAGCCACGCCGTGGCCGGCAAATGCCCGGTCTCGGCAGTGAATGCCATCGGCATGCCCCATGAAAACGCCGCGCCCAGCACCACTTGTGGGTAATAGGTGTAGCGCTTCATGAACGGGTAGCTCGCCGCCAGCGCCAGGCCGCCCAAGGACAGCAGGATGGTGGTCGCGTTGGTCAGCAGCACCAGCAGAAAACTGATGCCCATCAGCACCGCAAAAAACACCAAGGCCTCTTTGGAACTGATCTTGCCGCTCACCAGCGGCCGTTGCTCGGTGCGTTTCACATGGCCGTCGACCTTGCGGTCGGCCCAGTCATTGATCACGCAGCCGCCGGCGCGGGTCAGCACCACGCCCAGCACGAAAATCACGATATTGAGCAACGACGGCGAGCCCTTGCCCGCAATCCACAGCGCCCAAAGCGTCGGCCACAACAGCAGGTAAATTCCGATGGGTTTGTCCATGCGGGTCAACTGAATGAAATCCCACGCCCTGGGGTTCAGGCGGTTCAAGGACTTGAGCAGACGTTGATACATCAGCAGTTCTCCGGATGGTCATGCAGCGCCTGCCAGAAGCTGGGCAGGAAAATTTCCGCGACCAGCACGCTCAACGGCCCGCGATCAAAGCGCGAGCGGCGCGCCCACAGGCCATCGGCCTGGTCGGCGCTCGGCAGCCATTGCCGTGGGTAATGGCATACCTCGATCGCCTGGCGAGTGAAGGCCTGATCGCAGAACAGCAACTCGCCCAGCGAACGGCTGCCCAATTCGTCCATGTGCAAGCCATCGCCCTGCAAGGCACTGCGCGCCGCCACGCTGCGGGCAAACACCCATGGTTGGCCATGCCCGCGCAAATACACTTCGCGTACCCAGCCGACCGTGGCCGGGGCCATACCCAACGCCGCACATTCATCCTCGCGCAGTGGCTGCCAGCCTTCGAACAGTGGCGTCACGCTGAAGCCGTCGTTGGAAAGCCACGTAAGCCGGCGCGTCAGCGAGCCTTCGTCGAACAGCCAGTTGAGGGTCAATGGCGCGGGCATTGGGCTCAGAAGGCTCTGGGTCAGCCATTGGCAAGCATCGGGACAGGCGATTGAGTGCGGCACGGTGAGTCAGTTTTGGCAGTAAAAGAGGCGGCGAGCTTACCATGGCGTCCTGAACTTTTGCCGGGCTGAACCGGCCGTTTGCGCCGAACATGCTTGCATCTGCCGGCCTCGATCAGTACAAAACGCCCTGAGCCGCACGGCAACGTTGGTCTATCGACCGTCGGCCAAGATGCCTGGACCCTGAGGAAGCAAGTAATGAAGAAGTGGCAATGTGTAGTCTGCGGCCTGATCTATGACGAAAAAGACGGCTGGCCGGATGACGGTATCGCACCGGGCACCCTGTGGCAGGACGTCCCGGAAGACTGGCTGTGCCCGGACTGCGGCGTGGGCAAAATGGATTTCGAAATGATCGAAATCGGCTAAACATCGGTTTAAGAAACGTACTACAAGGAGAAAGGAATGAACGCACCTGTCGTGATCATCGGCACAGGGCTGGCCGGTTACAACGTGGCCCGGGAATTTCGCAAGCTCGACAGCGAGACCCCGTTGCTGCTGATCACCGCGGATGACGGGCGCTCCTACTCCAAGCCCATGCTCTCCACCGGCTTTGGCAAGAACAAGGAAGCCGATGGCCTGAGCATGGCTGAGCCGGGCGCCATGGCCGAGCAACTCAAGGCCGAAGTGCGCACCCACACGCGCATCAGCGGCATCGACCCGGGCCACAAACGCCTGTGGATCGGCGAGGAAGCGGTAGCCTACCGCGACCTGATCCTGGCTTGGGGCGCAGAAGCCGTGCGCGTGCCGGTAGAAGGCGATGCGGCGGAACTGATTTTCCCGATCAATGACCTTGAAGATTACGCACGCTTCCGTGCCGCTGCTGCCGGTAAGCGCCGTGTGCTGCTGCTGGGCGCGGGCCTGATCGGCTGTGAATTCGCCAACGACCTGATACTTGGCGGCTATGAAATTGATCTGGTCGCACCCTGCGAGCAAGTCATGCCGACTCTGCTGCACCCAGCAGCGGCTGGCGCTGTGCAAGCCGGGCTGGAAGGCCTCGGCGCGCGGTTCCACTTGGGCCCGGTGCTCAACCGCTTGCAGCGCACGGCGGATGGCCTGGAAGCGCACCTGTCGGATGGTGAAGTGATCCACTGCGACCTGGTGGTCTCGGCCATCGGCCTGCGTCCGCGCGTGGACCTGGCTGCTGCCGCCGGCCTGCAGATCAACCGTGGAATCATGGTGGACCGCCACCTCAAGACCTCCCACGCCAACATCTACGCCCTGGGCGACTGCGCCGAGGTCGATGGCCTCAACCTGCTGTACGTGATGCCATTGATGAGCTGCGCCCGCGCCCTGGCCCAAACCCTTGCCGGCAACGCCACCGCCGTCAGCTATGGGCCGATGCCGATCACCGTCAAAACCCCGATCTGCCCTCTGGTGGTATCGCCGCCGCCACGCGGCACCGAAGGCGTGTGGAGCGTCGAAGGGCAGGGCGCCGACATCAAGGCCTTGTGCCGCGACGCCAGCGGCCGCCTGCTGGGTTATGCGCTGACCGGCAGCGCCGTCATGGAAAAACTTGCCCTTAACAAAGAACTTCCGCCATTGCTGGCGTAAATGCCGGTCGTTCTGTCGGAATCAGCACCTTCTTACCCCCAGAAAGGTCGCCGCGAGACTGGCGGAGCGTGCGAGGGCATGCCATCCTCACTCCCGTCTGCCGCAGAGTAGAGCCTGCGGCGCCTTGGGCGCTGCTCCACCAGAGAGCAGCACGGACATAACAACAAAAAACCGTCAAAGAGGCTTCACTTATGCGTAAACCAGAACTCGCAGCCGCTATTGCAGAAAAAGCAGACCTGACCAAAGAGCAGGCCAACCGCGTCCTTAACGCCGTTCTCGAAGAAATCACCGGCGCCCTGCACCGCAAGGACAGCGTCACCCTGGTGGGCTTCGGCACCTTCCTGCAACGCCACCGCGGCGCCCGCACCGGCAAAAACCCGCAAACCGGTGAGCCAGTGAAAATCAAGGCGAGCAACACCGTTGCATTCAAGCCGGGCAAGTCGCTCAAAGACAGCGTCAACCCGTAATAGCAGGACCGTCTGAAGGGAGGCGGGTTGGTAAGAAAATGGGCACGCCGACTGGGTTGGGTGCCCATTTTTGTTGGGCGTCGTTAAAGCGGGTGATGGCACCGGCACTTCAATGGCTCTAAAGGTGGGGGGCAAAGCAACGGGTCGTCTCGATGTTTTTTATAACTATTTAAATGTTCAGATTCAGCGCAGCAGTCACGCGTACGGAGTTAGGCTGCTATTTGAGTTGGAACGGTTTTGCTTTATGCAACCACGTATAGGCTGAGGTTGCAGGGAGCCCTCCTTAAGTCGATAACTTACTTGGAGAAAAAATGAAACTATCCAATCAAGCCTATGTTCCCCTCCTTCCGCCCCTGACTAACGTCGATGTGGCACAACCAAAACTACCGGAGCCACCAGGACTACTCGATCAGTCCTCCCAACCGACTAAACCGGGCGCGCATACATTAGATCCAAATGCTTACCCTGAAGGTACCGCTGAGGAGCATAGTAATAGAACGATCAGGGGTTTTAGGTTTCGCCCCAGAATACCTGCAACAAGGCCACTCAAACCGCCAAAACCGCTAACGCCACCTAAACCACCTAGGCCCGCACCCTCGGCGAGTAGGCCAAGCAGTGTTGCGAGTGCTGCCAATACCGCCAGGGCTGTTGGCGCTTTGCAGTTCCCTCCCATTGCCTCCTCACTGGCCATTCAGGCGCGAAACTCGTTCGTTGAGGCGGGTGTAAGTACCCTGATCAACCTTCCACTCAGCGTTGCCCAGCATGTAACGTCGAAAGCCATGACGGATAGAATTGACGCGCAATCGAAAATGCCCGGCGCAGAGAAAAAGAACGTAGACGGAACAAAGAGTACTGTAGATCCGTCCGCGACAGATCAACAAAAAATAGAAGCACGCCTGGAAGGTGCTGAAATAAAAACAGAGTTATTGGCCAACACCATTCTGTCCATCAACGAAGGGGCAGACGCTAACGCCGTAGGTAAAGACCCCGCGGCGTCAACCGACATCAATGCGCGATTGACCGGCCTTGAGAAGAGGATGGACACAATAGAGGGGCAGATGGAAGGCATCGCTGAACGATACGGACTTGTCTACTGCCCCTATTCCGAACCTGAATCTTCGCAAGCACCGACAGATAAGTCTCGTGTAGAGACTATTGAGCAGCGCTACAAGTATATGAATACAATGGTTAAAAAATTGAAAGCTGCCAAGGAAATCGATAAAGAGGATGATGCGGAATAAGATTTTTTAAGAAAGGGAGGAGGGGACAGATTTATTTAATTTTGCTGAGTTTAATAAAGTTGTCTCCTTTTCCGTTGTTGTTGCAGGGTAGGTGTTAGCGGAAAAGGGGACGCATTTATTTAAGAGCTAGAGTGAGATGAGAAATAAATCTGTCCCCATTTTTCCCCTCAACCAACCGACTTTCCGCGTCATACGCAAACCGCTGCACCCCTCGCTTGGCGCTGCGCTTCTCGACCATTCGCCCAAACGCGTCGTAGCGATAACGCTTGTCCTGATACGTCAGCAGCTTGTTATGCACCACCAACCCGGCGCCTGCGTGCGGGCCATCCAGCAGGTTGGCGGCGGCGTCGTAGGCAAAGGTTTCGCGCTGCCCATGCAGGCTGTCCTGGCTGGCGATGATGCGGCCGGTGGCGTCGTAGTGCAGCAGTTGGCGATGTTGCGCGGCGGGTTGCTGGTCGAGTTTGCCGATCAGGTTGTCGGCGGGGTCATATTCGAACTGTTTTTGCGCTGTCGCCGGCATCAACGATGGCTGAGCCGCAAGACGCCGTTGGCGTGAGCGCAGGCGGCCGCTGCGGTCGTATTCGCTGCGGGTGCTGAGCTGGCCCTGGGTGCGCAGCACTTCGCGGTGCAGGCGGTCGCGCTCGAAATCGCTGATGACCTGGCCGTCGAGGTTGATCTGGTGCAGGTGGCCGAGTTCGTCGTAGTGATGTTGCAGGTTGCCACCGGCACTCTGTTCGGCAAGTAACTGGCCGAGGGCGTCGTAGGCGAAACCCAGCGCCTGGGCGTTGCCTTGCAGATCAGTGAAGGTCACAGCCGTGAGCTGATCTACCGCATCGTAGCTGTAGTCGGTGCGGCCATCGTCGGTGGTTTTGGCGACCAGTCGGCCGACCGCATCACGCTCCAGCCGATGAACGATGGGCGCGGGTGGCGTCTCGGGCACCACCGCCAGTCCATTGCCATAAGGTGCAGGATGAGCAGTCACCGCGGTGATGTTGTCGAGCAAGTCATAGTTGTAGCGTTTGGCGCTGCCGTCGAAGTCTTGCTGCTCGGTCAGCCGATCCCTGGCGTCCCATGCGAACCGATAGCTCTCACCGTTCTCATTGACCAGCGCTTGCAGCCGCCCGTAGCTGTCGTAACCAAATTGCACCTGCCGCCCATGGGCATCGGTGCGCTGGCGTACCTGGCCACGCCGGTTGTGTTGGTAGAGCGTGGTGTGCCCGGCGGGGTCGGTATAGCCATAAAACCTGCCCTCTTTTCTCCCGTTTTTATTGGGCAGCGAATAATGCTTGTGCGCTGAGTGCGGCCTTATTTACTCGTTCTGAGGCGATGGTGCTATCAATGCGCAAGTCGGGGGGTAACTTCTCATAGTCCATCGGCTCAGCATCAGAGATCGCTCCACGTAAGTGTGCGATCACCCTGAAAATAATGTGATGCATGCGCCAGCAGATGGATGGCTCAATGTTGTTCAGCTGTTGCTCTGTAGCGGGCTTGCTGACACCGCCTACCCAGATTTCTGACTCGAACGCGAATTGAATTTCGTCATATCCAGAGGACTCTTTTTTGTAGTCCGGATCACTGAAAAGGATCTTCCATCGAGGAATTTCCGAGAAAAGCATGCTGCAGAAAATCGGTCGGAACAGACGTGTGGAGGTGTCTACCTCGCTCAATGACACGGGTATTTGCGTATAAAATTTCGCAAAAACCTCGATCAGATGCCCCAGCGCAGGGGGAATGAGCTCGATATAGCGGGCAATAACAAACCCAGTCTCATCTGAAGAATTGAGGGCCGGGATATAAAAAAGATCGCCCGGTTTAGGTGACTTCAGGGTTTTCATGCAATGGCCTCATTTATGTACAGGATTTGACTTTGCTTGGTTTGAGGCCCAGCGCCTTCGCCGCAACTTTATAGTTTTTATAGTGAGATTTTCCACGCGCATCAGTGCGGCCTTTATTAATGGGTTCAATGACGTTGCCTGGGAATTTGCCCTTCGTTTTATATTTCTCGCGATACGCTTGTTCATAGCCCTTGGCTTGAGTGTAAGTCATCTTGCCATCCTGGCCCTTCAACACTCTAAGCTCCCCTTTTCCGAGACGTGTGGACCTGTCGTGCTGTTTTTCACGTGCGGCGGGAAGTTGCTCTGTGTGACCAATGTAATACGGTGTTTTGGCATTGGGGGCGTAGAGTCCGTATACATAAAAACCAGGTTTGTTCAGCGGTGTTTGAACCCAGCCTAGTGGATCGCTCCAAGTAAAGGGATTTGCGCCGTACAAGTAGAGATTCAGGCCACCTTGCAACCCAATCGGATCCGGCGTCGTAAACCGTCCCATATCCGGATCATAAAACCTGAACGTATTAAAATGCAGCCCCGTCTCCCGGTCCAGATACTGCCCCTGAAACCTGAGGTTCTGCTCCTCAATGTAATAAGGCTCACGCACCTCTTCCAGCGTGTTGCCCCACACCCGATAAGTCGCCTGCCAGAGCATGTGGCCATCCATCTCTGTCAGCTGCTCCGGCAACCCATTCAGGTCGTTATGGTAGTAACGAATCTTCTGCAACGGCCCGGCACCGTCAACGCGAGCCAAGGGTTGGTAGCCTTCATCTTCATAGACGTACAGGCTTGTTTGACTGTGCTTATGCTCCTGCAATAACCGCAAGCCGTCCCAGGTAAACCGCGTTTCCCCCAGTGGATATCCATCACCGCCATGCTCGGTTTTTTCTATCCGACGGCCTAGCGGGTCATACACCATCCTGACCACGCTACCATCGTCATTACGCACCTCAACCAACCGGCTCTCAGCGTCATACGCAAACCGCTGCACCCCTCGCTTGGCGCTGCGCTTTTCAATCATCCGCCCAAACGCATCGTAGCGATAACGCTTGTCCTGATACGTCAGCAGCTTGTTATGCACCACCAACCCGGCACCCGCTTGCGGGCCATCCAGCAGGTTGGCGGCGGCGTCGTAGGCGAAGGTTTCGCGCTGCCCGTGCAGGCTGTCCTGGCTGGCGATGATGCGGCCGGTGGCGTCGTAGTGCAGCAGTTGGCGATGTTGCGCCGCGGGTTGTTGGTCGAGTTTGCCGATCAGGTTGTCGGCGGGGTCGTATTCGAACTGCTTTTGCGCCGCTGCGGGCATCAGCGTTGGCTGGCTGTTCAGGCGGCGCTGACGTGAGCGCAGGCGGCCGCTGCGGTCGTATTCGCTGCGGGTGCTGAGCTGGCCTTGGGTGCGCAGCACTTCGCGGTGCAGGCGGTCTCGCTCGAAATCGCTGATGACCTGGCCGTCGAGGTTGATCTGGTGCAGGTGGCCGCTGCCGTAGTACAGGCGGTTGAGCCAGCGGCCGTCCGGCAACTGGGTCTGGATCAGGTTGCCGAGTTCGTCGTAGTGGTGTTGCAGGTTGCCACCGTCACTCTGTTCGGCAAGCAACTGGCCGACAGCGTCGTAGGCGAAACCCAAGGCTTGGGAATTGCCTTGCAGATCAGTGAAGGTCACAGCCGTGAGCTGATCTACCGCATCGTAGCGGTAGTCGGTGCGGCCATCGTCGGTGGTTTTGGCGACCAGTCGGCCGACCGCATCACGCTCCAGCCGATGAACGATGGGCGCGGGTGGCGTCTCGGGCACCACCGCCAGTCCATTGCCATAAGGTGCAGGATGAGCAGTCACCGTCGTGATGTTGTCGAGCAAGTCGTAGTCGTAGCGTTTGGCGCTGCCGTCGAGGTCTTGCTGCTCGGTCAGCCGATCCCCGGCGTCCCACGCAAACCGATAGCTTTCACCGTTCTCATTGACCAGCGCTTGCAACCGCCCGTAGCTGTCATACCCAAACTGCACCTGCCGCCCATGGGCATCGGTGCGTTGGCGTACCTGGCCTCGCCGATTGTGTTGGTAGAGCGTGGTGTGCCCGGCGGGATCGGTGTAGCCCACCAACTGCCCGCTGGCGTCGCGCTGATACTGCTCGGTGCGCCCATCCGGTAATTGACTGCTGAGCAAACGCCCCTGGGCGTCGTAGCTGAACTGCGTGCGTTCACCCAAGGCATCAGTGATGACCTGCAAATAGCCACGGTCGTCGTAGCTGAAACGCGTCGGGTAGCCCGAGCAGTCGATATGTTCGACCAACTGCCCAAACGGGTTCCAGCGCAGTTGTTTGCTTTTGCCAGTGGCATCGATGATTTCTACTGGCTGGCCGTGGGCGTCATAGCGGTAACGGGTGATATAGCCCAGCGGATCGGTCTCGGCGATGCAATTGCCGCGAGGGTCGTAGCGATACTGCCAGCTGTTGTCGGCGGCGTCGGTTTCCACCAGCGGCAACGCCCAATGCTCCAGCCACAAGGTCGAATCACTGCGGCCCAGCGGGTCGGTTTCGCCAATTACGTTACCGCTATCATCGTAGCTGTATTCATAGCGCCCACCCAGTGGGTCAGTCGCGCTGAGCAACTGACGTTCGTCATTCCACTCAAATAGCCAAGTCTGGCCGAGGTTGTCGCTGTACTGAATGATCTGATGCTGAGTGTTCCAGTGCCGCGTGCTCACGCGCTGCAGACCATCGGTGATGCGCGTTAAGCCAGCCTGCAGGTCATAGTCGAACTGGTAAGCATCGCCCTCATCGGTCCAATGCCGAACCACGCGCCATTCCAGGCCTTCAACTAGTGCCCACTCATAGAAACAGCGCAATCCGGTGGGCAACTGATGCTCCACCATTCGGCTCCCGGCATCGTAGGCGAAGCGCCGCTGCACTTGATCGGTTGCATCACGCACTTGCACCAGATTGCCCGCCGCGTCGTAGCCATAGCTCACCAGCACTTCGCGACGTTGATCCGGGTACAGGCGTTCGATGCGGCTCAGATAGCCCTGATCGCGGATCAGCTCAACCTGAACCAGATCGAACGTGTCGCGCAGGCGCACCAAACGTCCGGCTTCGTCATAGTCGATATAGATACGGTTGTCGTTACGATCACCCAGTTGGCTCAGGTGCAGTCGTGCCGAGTTTGCGGGGGCCGGCTCGAACAAACGATACATGCCGTCGTCGCTTTCGATCAGCAATTGCCCATTGAGGTGTCGCCGCACCGCAAGCCCTTCGCCCGGGCTGAACACTGCGCCGCCCAACGGAATGGCGCCCATGTCGATGGGCCGCCCCTGCTCATCGGTATAGACCAGCGTTTCGCCGCCTTCGGGATGCGGCTGAATGTCGACGCATACTTCGTAGGGTACGCTCCAGCCGACGCCAAACAGGCTGCCCGGGCGCTCATCGCGGCTGTTGTAGAAGCGCTGCCAGTCAATCGGGAGGATACCCGGCAGCACGAAATCCAGGTCGTCGACATCACCCAGTACCTTCGCGCCCGTCGCGGCATGCACCGGATTCGACGAGCCCATCGCGGCGTTGGCCGCAGCGCCCATCGCGCTGCTGATGGCCATCGAAGTGGCGCCGCTGACCAACATGCACGGCAACTTGCTGAAGAACTTGCCCTTGCCACCCTTTAGCATCAACAACGCCGTAACCGCCAACCCGACGCCAGGCGTCTTGCCGCTGCGAATCTCACGCACCACCACCGAACCGCCACCAATGGTCACGTTGGAGGAAATCAGCCCGGACGACACCACCGTCGCATCGCAGGTACTGCGATCACCACTGCGCACGGCGGGTTGGCCGTTGACCGTGACTTTTTCCGACCCCTCGGCCAGAAACTGCGGCGGCATGGGCGGGTGCTTCATGCACACCACCAGGTCCAACGGCTTGGGCACAGCGCCCGGCGCAGGGGTGGCGACGGTAGGGCGCCACATCTGCGAGAAGAACCCCTCGGCCATGTCCAGGAAGCTGGGTTCTGGTGCGGGCGGGGGGGCTTCCAGCTCGGTACCGGCCGGTTCGACATGGGAGCTGATTGCTCCCGCAGCGCGGGCGGCTGGCATCTTGTTGGTCAGGGTGTTGGTGGAGCCGGTGAGAATGTTCGCCTGCACCGTGGGCGGAAACAGGGCGTTGCTAAAAGCGTCGCATAAATGGGTCAGCCCTTTGTCTGCTCCGCTCTTGCTCATCAGCAGGCCGACAATCGTGCCCACCACCGCGCCGAGCAGGATGCACCCAAGCCCGCCTGTGGCGACGGTGATACCGGTGACCGCCACCACGGCAACCGTCGCCGCAGCCGTGATCGCGATATTGGCCGCCACCTCCAGCACACCGCCGAGGATGTCCGCCATCATCGAAGTGTGGGACAGCGCATCGCCCATCCGGGCTGCCCATAACGCGTCAGACATATAGGTTAAAGACTGTACAAAATATTGTAGAAGGAGGTTTGCTTATCGTTTATCAGTGACAGATCGTGGCCTGTTGGAATCTTTTC